>CAYMAR010000097.1:0-3603 GCA_964388465.1 uncultured Desulfobacteraceae bacterium | reverse complement strand
GCCGGCTTGGCCCTGCCGCTCGCGGCCAGCACCAGGATGTGGCGGCAGAACGTGGCCACTTCGACGACGTTGTGGGAGATGTAGAGAAAAAACCGGTCCGGGAAAAGGGCCTTGATCCCGAGGATGATCTTCTCGCGGGTCGGTTCGTCCACGTTGGCCAAACTCTCGTCCATGACCAACATCTGAAAATCCTGCAGCAGATAACGGATCAGGTTGATGCGGTTCTTCTGCCCCAGCGAGAGCTGCGCGAACCGTGAACCCAAATGCGGCTGCATATCGAAAAGGGCCACGAGCCGATCCCGGAGATCGTACTGGCCGGGAGCCACGATGCGCTCGAGGTGCCGGCCCACGGCCGACCAGCCGGGGAGCCGCTCGGTGTTGTAGGTGTAGAGCGCGCGATCGATGCCGGCCATGCGGATCTCCCCCGTAAAGACTTGAGATGTCCCCGTCAGCAGGCGGGCCAGCGAAGTCTTGCCCACGCCGGAGGGCCCGAACAGGGCGTTGAACCCCGGCCCCGGCATCTCGAAAGACAAATCAGCGAAAACCGGTGTCGCCGTCTGGGGATAGCGGAACGTCGCCTGCCGGCACGTCAGCCGCATGGGCGTGGAGGAGGCCATGTCAGCAGGCCTCGTCCTGGAGAATACGCATCATCGTGGGACCGTCGATATTGCCCCCGCTCAAGATGATCCCCACCCGCCCCTGGGGTTTGAGGGCCCCGCTCAGGAGCGCGGCCACACCCAGCGCACCCGAGGGTTCAACCACCAGTTTGAGGCGATAGAAGAGAAATCGGACGGCCTCGCAGATGGCGGCCTCCGAGACGGTGACGAAGTCATCCACGTTGGCCAGGATCAGCGGAAACGTCAGGCGTCCCAGCGACGGGGTGCGGGTGCCGTCGGCAATCGTGGGCGGATTGTGAATCGTCTGCAGAACGCCGCTGCGAAAGGAGCGGGCCGCATCATCGGCCAGTTCAGGCTCGACGCCGATCACCCGGCAACCCGGGACGGCGCCGCGGGCGGCCAGCGCCGAACCGCTGAGCAGTCCACCGCCGCCGCAGGGTACCAGCAGCATGTCCAGGTCGCCGGCCTGGTCGTGCAGCTCAAGCGCAGCGGTGCCCTGGCCGGCAATAACGTCGGGATGGTCGTAGGGCGGAATCAGGATGCCGCCCTTGCGCGCCTGGACTTCGCGGGCCAGCCGTTCGCGGGAGGCGCTCCGGGGGTCGTAGGCGAGCACCTCGGCGCCATAGTTCGCGGTGGCCCGGCGCTTGATCCGAGGGGCGTCGGCGGGCATGACGATCGTGGTCGGCGTGTTCAGAAGGCGGCCGACCAAGGCCACGGCCTGGGCATGGTTGCCGGAAGAAAACGTGACGACGCCCTGCGGGCGATCGGCCTCGGAGATCTGGGCGATGGCGTTGAAGGCCCCCCGGAACTTGAACGCGCCGATACGCTGCAGGTTTTCGCACTTCAGCCGGATCACGGCACCGACCCGGTCGTTCAGGGCGGTCGACGTCATCACCGGGGTTTCGTGGGCGTGGCCCCGCAATCGCTCCCGGGCCGCGAGCACATCGGCAAAGGTGGGGGGAGGCCGCATCGCGCTCCTTGAGGGTGTCTGTGGTCCGGCCGGGGGCGTCATTCCAGCGTCAGGCGGGACGACGCGGCCAGGTAGTTCGCTACGTAGTCGGCCACCGCCGCCTCCAGCGTAAATGCCGCGCCCGGAGCGCCCGCCGCCTCGAGTTTGGCCGTATCGGCACGGGTATGGTACTGGTATTTAGCGCGCAGTTCGTACGGCATGTCGATGTAGTCGATGGCGCCCGTCTGCCCGGTGGCGGCGAAGAGGGCGCGGGCCACATCGTTCCAGCTGCGGGCCCTCCCCGTGCCGACGTTGAAGAGGCCGTTGATGTCGGGATGGTCCAGAAAAAAGAGCGTCATGGCCACGGCGTCCTTGACGTAGATGAAATCGCGCCGCTGCTCGCCGTGGGCGTAGTCCGTCCGATGGGATTTGAACAGCGTCATGCGACCCGTGTCACGCACGCCAGGATAGGCCTTGTTGACCACGCTGCGCATCGCGCCTTTGTGGTCCTCGTTGGGTCCGAAGACATTGAAGTACTTCAGTCCGACGATATCCTTCAGCCAGCCCTCGCGCCGCGCCCGCAAATCAAAGCAGTGTTTGGAGAAGCCGTACATATTCAGAGGGCGCAGGGCATCCAGCCGATCTTCGTCGTCGGTATATCCGTGAGCCCCGTCCCCGTAGGTGGCCGCACTGGATGCGTATATCAGCCGACAGGCCGGCCGTGAAGCGCGCCAGACGGCGATCCGGGCGGTGTAGCCGTAGTTGTTCGCCATCAGGTAGTCGGCGTCCGCCTCGGTGGTGGACGAACAGGCCCCCATATGGAGGATCGCCTCGAGCGTCGACCCGAAGCGCCCTGCCTCCAGGTCTTCGATAAAGGTCGCCTTGTCCATATAGTCTGCAAAGCGCAGACCGACCAGATTGCGCCACTGCTCCGTCGTTCCAAGCCGGTCGACCACGAGAATGTCGTTCCGTCCCTGGTTGTTCAGGGCCCAGATGAGGGCGCTGCCGATGAAGCCGGCCCCGCCGGTGACAACGATCATTGTCTCTCACTCCTCGGACGCGGGTATTGCCGCCTGTCGAAGGCCGCCCCCCCGGAATGAATCAACCTGAGGGTCTTCACCGCGGCACCCCCACCGGCATGAGATAGAGCGGCATCTCATCGCCGGAAAGTTCCAGGAGCGCCCGGACGGCCGCATCCCGGAACGCTCCGACCGCCGTGGTTCCCAGCCCGTCCGCCTGGACCTGAAGATAGATATTCTGGGCGGCGTGACCGGCCTCCATGAACACATAGCGCTCGGCCCGCTGTCCGTATTTGGTCGCCGTGCGGGCGACGACCCCCGTAATGGCCAAGACAACCGGGGCCCGGGCCATCCAGCCTTGCCCCAAAGCGGCCCGCGCCAGAGGTTCGCGCTGATCACCGGTCGCCACGGCCGTCAGGGCGTGGTCCGCCGGCCGGTAGCGGTAGATGCCGGCGGCAAGGCCGCTCACCTGCCCGGCAACGATGTAGACCTCCAACGGATAGAGGGCGCCGGCCGAAGGCGCGGTCCGCAGCGGCCAGCGGCTGCCCGTGATACCCTGGGCGGCCCACAGAATCTGCGCCAACTGGCCCAATGCCAGCGCTCGCGGGGCAAAGGCGCGCACCGAGCGCCGCTGTGCCAGTGCGGTCTCGACCGACACGGGCCCCTCGATGCGCGGCGGGGGAAGCGTGGTGTTCTGCATGACCGCCTCCTTGCGGGTGTCGGCCGGTGCGGCGGCCGTCGCCGCCACCAGCAGAATGATCGCCAGCATCAGGCTCCCAAGTTTAGTCACGACGGCCATCACGGATGTATACCCAACCATCGGCCCGGACCCTCAGGCGGTGGCGCGGACCGCAACGCTCGGCGTCGAGATCGGCATAGGCGGCGTCTTCCTGGTAAAAGAAACACAGGTCATCCCGCCACCGCCCCACCCGGGGGGCGAAAACCGCGGGTGCGCGCCGGGCGTATGCTTCCAGCACCCCCCCCGCCGAGCGGGCTCCAACCAGCTCGTATAGCGATA
>CAYMAR010000096.1:0-10970 GCA_964388465.1 uncultured Desulfobacteraceae bacterium | reverse complement strand
ACTCGGAATCCAGGTGCCCGGCGGCACGTATCCGAGGTCCGAGAGGTCCTTGAGCTCCAAAATAAAGCTGATCTGGTCGGCATCCCGCGCCAGTCGCGCCTCCAGGCTCTCACCGCGGTTGAACTCGTCGATGAGTGTCCTGATTTCGTTGCCAAAGGGCAGTTGGGCGGTAAGGTCATCGATGGCGGCGGTCTCGTCGGCTTGGACGTAAAGCTTCTGGACGGAATTCAGGTCGCCGATGCGCGCCTCGGGCAGATCATGCACCAGGCACATGGCGGTGATTTTCGCACCGTCCGCCTCGGGGACCAGGCGGGAGAGCACATAGGCGATAAAGGTGATGCTGTAGCAATGCTCGGCCACGGATTCGCGGCCCGTTCCCAGAAATTGATAGCCGGACCGGGGGAGGGTGCGCAGGCTGCGGGCTTCAAACAACAGATTGGCAATGGCTTCCATAAACAGTCGCTCCTTGGTCACGCACAGGGTTCGTGTGATGATGCGGTCTTTGTAGCGGGCTGGACAGAAAATTACAATGGTCACAGCAGGTTGCTTGACATTTTCCCGCCGGCCGCCTAAGCTTCAGCGGTCAGGCCAACCCGCATCGACGCCGTGGTCGAACGGCGGGACCGGCAGACACACGGTTGGCAAAACCGCCGGACGGCAGCCGACCTGATCATCCGACAGCGCTTTCGTGAGGGCACGAAAGCGTTTTTCGCGTCCGCGCCGGGGGGAGCGTCGTTCGAGCACCACCCGGCGCGAGGCGCCGCCCGCGCTGTGCGGAGCGGCCCGCAAACAGGTTGACACTGCCCCCTAATTTAAGTAGCGTTTTCTGGATTTAGGTGAGGGCTCGACCACCTGAGGCTCACAGGGGTGACCCCCTCGAGCGGCAGTACCATCGATCAATGCGCCGCGGCGCGGTATTAAAACGGAGCGTAACATGGGAGCAGCCAATACGGACGTCATCCGGATGATTCTAAACGCAGGGACGGTGGTGCAACTGACCCTGCTGCTGCTGGTGGTTTTTTCAATCTCCTCCTGGGCCATTATTCTAATCAAATATTTTTATATGCGCCGGGCCTACCGGGAGTCATCGCTGTTTATCGATTTTTTCTGGAAAAGCCGCGATTTGACGGATGCCTTCGGCAAGTCGAAACAGTTGCAGGGCAGCCCGGTGGCGCGTATTTTCCGAGTCGGCTATATGGAATTGCGGAAATTGAGCAAGCCGGCCCCGGGGGCGGGGAACCGCGATGCCGGCCCCTCCCTGAGCACACGCGTGGTCGGGGTCGAGAACATCAAACGGGCGCTGCGCCGGGCGATCAACACCGAAATGACGCGCATGACCAAAATGATTCCCTTCCTGGCCACCACCGGAAACACGGCCCCTTTTATCGGGCTGTTCGGTACGGTCTGGGGCATCATGAACTCATTCCACGGTATCGGCCAGATGGGTTCGGCCAGCCTCGCGGTCGTCGCTCCCGGCATATCCGAGGCCCTGGTGGCCACCGCGGTCGGTCTGGCGGCCGCCATCCCGGCGGTCATCGCATTCAACTACTATATGAACAAGATCCGCACGCTGGAGACGGAACTGCACAGCTTTTCGGCTGATTTTCTCAATATTGTCGAGCGCGACATCCTGCGCAGCACGGGGGGCAAGCGATGAAGACCGGAGGCTCAAGCGACGGCTTCATGTCGGATATCAATGTGACGCCCTTCGTCGATGTCATGCTGGTGCTCCTGATCATCTTCATGGTGACCGCCCCCATGATGATGGAGGGTCTCAACGTCGATCTGCCCGAAACCACGGCCGCGCCGATTGAAACCAAAACCGAACCTTTGATCGTGAGCATCGACAAGGACGGGCAGGTGTTCATTGGCGATTTCAAGGCCGATCGCGCGATTTTCCAGCAGAAACTTCAGGCGGTCGTCGCGGCACGCCGCGACAGTACGGTCTACCTCAAGGCGGACAAAATGATTCCCTACGGCGTCGTGGTGCAGATCATGTCCGATATCCGCGCGGCCGGTGTCGAGAAGCTGGGCATGGTGACCCTGCCCGCCAAAGAAAACAACGAGCTTTCCGGGTCGTCTCAGGGATGAATGCGCACCCCTCCAAGCGGCTGGCGCTGTCGGCCGGCGATGATGACGAAACCCGGCGTTTCGCCACCATGTTCGCTATTTCCGCGCTGGGCCATTTTTTCCTGCTGGGCATGCTCTACGTGATCCCATCGTCATTCGATCGGCCGTTTAGCGGCGGCCCGCGGGCGATCAATGTGGATCTCGTCTCCCTGCCGGCGCCGGGCCCGTCGCAGCCGGCGGCACAGGCACCACCGGCCCCGCCGCCGCCCAAGCCGAAAACCGAGGCGGTCAAGCCGGAACCGGTACCCCCGCCCCCGCCGCCCGAGGTAAAGAAAGCGCCGGTTTCGGTCGCGCCTCCGAAGAAGAAGCCCAAAGTCGTCAAATCGCTAAAGAAAAAGACCACCCCCAAGAAAACCGCGGCGACGGTGACACGGCCGACCCCCAAACCGAAACCTCAAAAAACGCAAGCCCCGCGCACCCAGCAGGTGACCAACGCGATCGAGTCGATGCGCAAGAAAGTGGCCGGTCAGGAGCAGGCGCGCCAGGCGGCCGGGACCGGGGGGACGGGGAGCGGTGCCGGCGTCATGGACCGCCTCCGCAACTACAAATACGACGTCGGGCTGAGCGTGGGGCAGAATTTCGCGTTCCCGCAGCAACTGGCCCGCAGCAGGCAGGATCTGGCAACCCTGATCACGTTTCGCGTGTTGCCCGACGGCGAGATTGTCGATGTCAAGATCTATAAGCGTTCCGGTAACAGCCAATTGGATGAAGCGGCTTATCGGGCCGTGCTCAAGTCGAATCCGGTCAAGCCTCATCCCGAAGGCTTGACCCGTCCCTATGTCGAGGTGGGGCTGCGTTGCACCCCCACCGGCGTCCAATAAGATCTTCCGGTCGTCGAGACGGGGTCCGTTGCCGCTAAAGGCTCCGTCGAGGGGACGCGAACACGTGAAAGGTACCTTTGTATGGGTCTAACATCCCGAATGGCGTCTTACGCCGCCGCCATCGTGCTGGCGCTGCTGGCCATCAATCCACCCGGGGCCGCGGCTGTGGATGAGTTCATTGAAATCCATCCCTTTCTCAAAAAAATACCGTTGGCCATTCCTGATTTCAAACCGCTGGATCCGGAGGCGGACACGGCCCAGACCGCCCTCGACGCCCGGGAATTGACGGCCGCGACCTTGGCATTTACCAGCTATTTCCAACTGATCGATCCGGCCGCGTTCCTGGAGGACCCCAAGACTTCCGGTTTGACGGCCCGCAGCATCAATTTCCGCAACTGGACGATCATCGGTGCCGAGCTGCTTATCACGGGCGGGGTGGCGCAAACGGGGGCAGCCGTCGAACTGGAAATGCGGCTGTTCGACACGGTCAAGGGGCGCTCGGTGATCGGCAAGCGCTATCGCGGCAGACAAGCGGATTTGCGCAAGATCGTGCGAAAATTCTGCAGTGAAGTCATCTTTTTTCTGACCGGCGACCGCGGCTATTTCAACAGCGAAATCGCCTTCATTTCCACTGGAACGGGGAACAAGGAAATTTTTATTGCCGAGTTCGATGGCCGCAACCCCGCGCAGTTTACACGCACCAAAGACATCACCCTGTCGCCGGCCTGGTCGCCGGGGGGCAACTGGTTAGCCTATACGGCCTACCCCAAAAACAAACCGAATCTCTACATCAAACATCGCCGCCAGCAGCGGGGCTACGAGGTCGCCAACAAGGGCTTGAACATCACTCCGGCCTGGCGGCCGCGACCGCGCGCGGACGGCAATCTGGAACAAGAACAATTGGCGGCCACGCTCTCATTCACGGGCGATCAGGAAATTTATCTGTTGACGGGAAAAGGGAAAATTATTAAAAGGTTGACCAAAAGTTGGGGCAGTGACGTGTCGCCGACATGGTCGCCGGACGGAAAAAGAATTGCGTTTGTTTCCAACCGTTCGGGCAATCCGCAGATTTATGTCAAAGACCTTGAAAGCGGGCGGGTGGATCGTTTTACCTACCAGGGGCGGTACAACACCCAGCCCAGCTGGTCGCCCAAAGGCGACCGCATTGCCTATTCCGGGATGGAAGGCGGGCGCAACGACATCTATGTGGCCGGCTTTGACGGCCGGCCGCCGGCACAGTTGACGCGTGAAGCCGGCAACAACGAATCGCCTTCCTGGTCGCCGGATGGAAGTATGATCGTTTTCAGCTCCAATCGTGAAGGACGCGCACGCATATTTGTAATGACCGCTTTCGGAACCGACCAGCGCAGACTGCTGACGCTTCCGGGTGAACAAACCAATCCCCAATGGTCGCCCAACACAGGACTTTAATAACTTGCTTCGGTTGTTGAAAGGAGGAGAAATGCTGAGAAAATTGTGGATAATCCTGGCACTGGTGCTGGTGGTGCCCGGCCTGCTGAGCATGGTGTCATGCGCCACCCAGTCCGGGGGGCAGCAGACCGAGACCACGACCCCGCCGCCCGAAGCGCCAAAGACACCTGCGGCCCCCGCGGCCGATACTTCCGGGGACGACCGGGCCAAAACGATGGCGCGCACCCAGTTTTTGAGCGAACACGTACCCTATGCCTTTGACAGTGCCGCTTTATCTCCGATGGCGCAGAGCATCCTCAAGCGCAAAGCCGAGTGGCTGAACGCCAATCCCGGCGAGGCGGTGATCATCCAGGGTCACTGCGACGAGCGCGGTACGGCGGAATACAACCTCGCCCTGGGCGAGCGCCGGGCGGAAAGCGCGCGGGCCTATTTGATCGATCTGGGGATTGCCTCCTCGCGTCTGATGACGATCAGTTACGGCGAAGAGAGGCCGCTGGATCCCAGCAGCACCGAAGAAGCTTGGGCCAAGAATCGGCGGTCGCAGTTTGTAATCAAATAATTCCAGGCAGTCCGTGCCCGGTCGGCATCGTGTAGAGACCGGCCGGTGCCGGCGGACGGCAAACTGTGGGAATCGAAGATCTGCCCGCCACCAACCGGCGGGCAGATTTTTTTAATGGGACCCACGGCGAAACGCCGATCGTGGCTCTGCCGGCGGCTCGAACAGGCTGCTTGGTCTTTGAGGTCAGGACAGCATCATGAAAACACAATGTCTTATGGTTTGCGCGCTGATGGCCGTATGTTTCGGCTGTGCCGCCCAGCAGGATGTCCGGACGCTCGACAGCCGCACGGTTTCGCTGGAGCGCAAATATAACGATCTTCAGCGCAAGTATGCGAGCGTCGAGGAGCAGTTGGCCAGTGTCGGCGAAACCAGCAGCGAGAAGAACCGCAACCTGCGGGACCAGAGTGCGACGATCCGTGCCGAAGTGCGGCGCATCCGTGAGGATGTGCAGACCCTCAAAGGGCGTGTGGAGGAGACGGGTTACCAGTCCCAGAAAGCTTTTGCCGATCTGGACAAACGGCTGGCGGCCCAGGAGAAGCGGCTGGCCAAAATGGAAACCTACCTCGATGTGCGCGGCGACGCCGCCAGCGGGAAGCGCCCCGCCGCGGGCATCGCTACGGCCCCTCCGGCTTCCGAGGATGTGGCCCTTTACACCCAGGGAAAACAGGCCTTCGATCGCGAAGACTACGACGGCGCGCGGGCCGCGTTCACGAATCTGCTGAAAAAGCACCCCAAGTCGAACCAGGCCGACAACGCCCAGTTCTGGATCGGCGAAACTTACTATCGACAGAGCTGGTACGAGAAGGCCATTCTGGAGTATCAGAAGGTGATCGAACGCTATCCCCAAGGCAATAAAGTGCCGGCCGCATTGCTGAAACAGGGGATGGCCTTTACCGCGTTGGGCGACAAGGAAAACGCCAAACTGATTTTCAAGGAACTGCTGGCGCGCTATCCCCAGTCGACCGAAGCCAAGGCCGCCGCCCAGAAATTGAAACCGTAGGCGGCGACAGCAACCCCGTCGCGTCGGCCCAACGGCTGGCGCAGCCCGCTAACCGAAGCAAGGTGCCATGTGACGGCATCCCGCTGGAGAGCGAAACTTCTTCTGCAATGAAAGTCATCGGCGTTGATCCCGGCCTGGCCGATACGGGTGTGGGCATCGTGTGGGGGCAGGGCATGCACGTCGATGGCTACGCCTTTGGCAGCATTACCACTTCGCAAACCCAACCCCAGGCACGACGTCTGGAGAGAATTTACACCCAGCTGCATGACATTCTGCGACGGGAGATGCCCGATCAAATGATTGTCGAGGACGTCTTCTCGCTGGAGAAATTTCCCCAGTCCGGCATCATGCTTGGGAAGGTGTCCGGTGTCATCCTGCTGGCCGGCTGCCATGTCGGTGTGGCGGTCAAGGAAATCCCGGTCCGGGAGGCCAAGCAGGTCCTGACCGGCAACGGCAACGCCAGCAAACAGCAGCTCGAAAAAGCCGTACGCCACACCTTGAAGCATGATCAACGCATCCGTCCGGATCACGCTTCGGACGCCCTCGGTCTGGCCCTGATCGGGCTTTACCGGCATACGCTTTGAGGCCGGCCGGCAGGGATGAAAGCATGATTGCCTACATTCAGGGGTCGCTACTTAAAAAGGAGGAAGACCGTGTTCTGGTTCTGGCCAACCAGATCGGGTATGAGGTATTGTTGCCGGCGGTGGTCATGGAGACCCTGCACGACAAGAATGCCGGCGATGAAGTGGTCTTTCATATTTTTTACCACCAGACCGAGCGCCAGCCCAAACCGACCCTGATCGGCTTCAATCTGGAAGTCGAGAAGGAATTCTTCCAGCGTTTCATTTCCGTAGAAGACATCGGGCCGCTGAAAGCGGTCAAGGCGCTGAGCATACCGGTGCGGGATATCGCCCGCGCCATCGAACAAACAGACGTCAAGGCGCTGCAGCGGCTCAAAGGGATCGGCAACCGCACGGCCCAGAAGATTATTGCGACACTGGCCGGCAAAATGGACAAGTTCGCCTTGATCCGCAAGGAGGAGGCGCCGGCGGCGGTGCCGGAAGAAGATTTTGCCGCCATGGTGCTGGAGGTACTGGTTCACCAGTTGGGGCACAAGTCCGCGGATGCCAAACGGATGGTGGGTGAGGCCCTGAACCGCAACCCGGCAATTGCCAGTCCGGAGGAGCTGTTCGATGAAATCTATCGTGGTGAGGAATTCGCATGAGTGACGACCTCCTGACCTATTCTTCCGATCGTAAAGGGGTCCTGACGCCTCAGGAAACCCCGCAGGACCAGGAGCGCGAAATCCTGTCATTGCGGCCGGAGACCATCGCGGATTACGTCGGACAGGAAGAGACCGTGGAAACGCTGCGCATCGCCATCGAGGCAGCCCGCCTGCGCCAAGAGCCCGTGGACCATGTCCTTTTTCACGGTCCGCCGGGCCTGGGCAAGACGACCCTGGCGCACATCATCGCCAACGAAACCGGCGGGACCCTCACGGTGACGTCGGGCCCGGCGCTGGAAAAGGGGGGCGATCTCATCGGGGTGCTGACGCATCTCAAAGAGGGGGATATCCTTTTTATCGATGAAATCCACCGGACACCCAAAACGGTCGAGGAACTGCTTTATCCGGCCATGGAAGATTTCGCCATCGATTTCGTTTTCGACAAGGGCGTACACGCCCGCAGCCACCGTTACCGGCTGCGGCATTTCTGCCTCGTGGGCGCCACCACGCGGGTGGGCCTGCTCTCCGCTCCCCTGCGCGACCGTTTCGGCATTATTCGCAGTCTCGACTTTTACGCGCTCGACGATCTGGTCGGGATCACCCTCCGCTCAGCGGCCCTGCTGGACGTACCCATCGACAACGAGGCCGCCGGCGAGCTGGCGCGCCGGTCTCGCGGAACACCCCGAATCGTCAACCGGCTGCTGAAGCGGGTGCGCGACTACAGCCAGGTCCGTGCGGACGGGCGGATCACGCCGGCAACCGTCGATGCCGCACTGCAACTGGAAGGGGTGGACGACCAGGGGTTGACCAAACTCGACCGGCGCTATCTGAAGACGATCATCACCTTCTATAACGGCGGGCCGGTGGGCATCGAAGCGCTGGCGGCCACCCTCCAGGAGGAGACGGATACACTCGTGGATGTCGTGGAGCCCTACCTTCTCAAAACGGGTTTTCTCATGCGAACCTCGGCCGGCCGGCGGACGTCGGAATCCGCTTACCGGCATCTCGGCATTGCGGCGCAGCAGCAGGGTCTGTTCTGACCGCCCAAATCCCGGTCGGCATATGCATCGATAGCGGAGGGCCGCCATGACGGTCATCAGCCTGACAACGGATTTCGGCCTGCAGGACGAATATGTCGGTGTCATGAAAGCGGTCATTCTATCCGCGGCGCCCGATACCCGCATCGTCGACCTTTGCCATGGCATCGAACCGCAGAGCGTGGTGCAGGCGGCGTTCATGATCGCGACGGCCTATCGGTATTTTCCCCCGGGAACGCTTCACCTTCTGGTCGTGGATCCCGGTGTGGGAGGTGCGCGCCGGATCATATACGCGGACGCCGACGGCCACCGCTTTCTTTGCCCGGACAACGGCCTGCTAACCGGCATCGCCCGATCTTGCGGGTTGACGCGCGTTTACGCGGTGACCAACCGGCGTCTGTTCAATCCGCATCCGAGCGCCACCTTCCACGGCCGTGATATCATGGCGCCCGTGGCGGCGTTCATCGTCCGGGGTGGTGATGTGCTCCGCCTCGGTGATGAAATGCATTCCGCCGGCATCGTGCATCTGAACGCGGACGAGCCCCGTGTCGGGCCGGACGGTGGGCTGCGCGGGCAGATTGTGTCGATCGACCGTTTTGGCAGTCTGGTCACCGATATCGGCGTCGACCTGCTTGGCGCGATGCTGGCGGACAATCCCAAGCAACGATTTCGGATTGATGCCGGCTGGGATTTGACAACACACCTTCACGATGCCTATGAAGAAGCCTCCCCGGGGGCGGCGCTGGCGATCATCGGCAGCCGTCAGACGCTCGAGATCGCCGTCAACCGGGGCCGTGCCAGCGACAGCTTTCCGGCTGCCATCGGCAGGGGCGTGACCGTCCGGCGACTGGCGGACACCGTCCGTCCCGACCCGAGCGGGCCGTGATGCTGAATGAAGGCCATCGCGCGACGCTTGCCACCGATCCCGCGGGCCAAACGGTAGGGACGAGGGGATTGCCCCGCAAAGAATGAAACCGAATTCCACAACACCCACCAGCGACTCCCATCGCACCGTCCTGATGGTCGACGGGCACGGACAAATCCGCACGATCCGCAAATTCCACCAGAAGCTGTGGATCGGTATCGTGGTCGTGACCTGCTGTCTGCTGTTTGCGGTGGCGGCCGGATGGCTCTTTTGGGACGGCCTCAAAACCCAGCAGGAGCTGCGTGCGCAGATCGATGTCCTGAAGACCCGGTTGGTGGAGGTCGAACGCGAGAAAGAGCTTTTGCTGGCCCGGGCAGTCAAGGCCGAATCACGGACCGCACCGGCTGAGCCGGTCCGAGCGCCGGCACCAGGCCGAAACCGGCCGATCCCGCCGCCGGAAGCGCTAAAGGACAGACGCGCCGCGACGCCGAAGGCCGCGGCCGCGCCGGCGATGACGGCCCGCAAAGAAAAGGCGCCGCCCGCACCGGCGGCCGCACCGCCACCGGAGATCCTCGTCGGAGTGGAGAAGTTGAAGGTGGATTACGATCAAGCCGAAAAGACCCTTTCCGCCGGGTTCGTTGTCCGTAACATGGGCGACGCCAAAGCTGAGGGGCGTGCAGTGGTGGTGCTGTCCTCCTCGCAAGGCGAGGCGGCCACGCGGCTGAGTCTTCCCCCGGTGGCACTCAAGAATGATCGCCCCCGCGGCAACCGCGGTCGGCGGTTTTCGATCTCACGCTTCATGCGGCTCAAATTGAAGCGCAAAATCGCCGAGCCGGGACTGCGCTTTGATACGGCCGATGTCTTTGTCTTCGACATGCAGGGGGAACTGCTGCAGGAGAAGACCTTCGAGGTGGCGGTAACCATACCGACCCCGCCACCTCCGGCAGCGACACCGCCGGTTAAACCTGCGGCCCCGGCGCCGGCGGCTCCGCCGGTTCAGCCTGCGGATGCGGCTCCTGCGGCAGCGGCCCCGCCGCGCCAACCCGAAGCCCCGGCGCCTGCGGCAACGGCCCCGGCGCCGCCGGCCGGTGAGACGGGCAATTCCATTTTAGCCATACCATCGAACAGTGAACAGGAGCCCCAGGGTGGCCAAGAAGACTAGCTTATCGATTATCGACGACGGCATAACCGTCGAAGGCAGCATCGAATTCATCGGTGAACTGCTGATCCGGGGGCGCCTGAGCGGCAAGGTGACGGGTGCGACGGTCACCGTTGCCGAGGAGGGCCGGGTTCGGGCCGACATGAAGATCGAACGCATGACCGTAGGCGGTTTTTTCGACGGCGAAGTCCGGGCCGCGGAAGAATTGATCATCCTCCCCGGCGGCGAATGTCGGGGCAAGGTGATCTGTAAAAACCTGGTGGTTCAGGCTGGCGGCATTCTCAATGCCGATGTCAGCCCGTTGGGCCGCCCGGGCGACTATCGCCAAAAAAAAATCTCCGCCCCCCCCAAGAAAGTCATCGACCTGTAAGCACGGCCCCCGACGAGAGGCCCCCGCGGCGATGAACCGGCCACGGCATTATTCCGCCCGCCGCCCCCTGAATACCTGCAGAGACAAGACCCACCGCCCGGCAATCAATGCGAAGGCCATCTTTGGACACGCCTCCGCCGCAGTCCTTTGGTCCGACGCGTTGCGAACCAGGGCGATTGGCACCTGTTGGGTCGCCTGTGGTTCAAGGGAGGGATGCCGCCTCAAATTGTTGGATGATCGTCCGTGCTTCCGGCGGGGCCTCAGGCAGGTTGGCGAAGGTCAGATCGGCGAAATCAAAATGGCAGCATCGCCGCAGCGTTTCAAAGATGTGCAGGTAGTTGGCGAGGATGCGCCGCTCCCACGGGAATTCAAG
>CAYMAR010000095.1:8636-10983 GCA_964388465.1 uncultured Desulfobacteraceae bacterium | reverse complement strand
AATCCGCTATGTGCAGGGGCGTGGGGTGGACGGTAGCCGCAGCGTGCTGGTGCCGCCGCAGGAAAGTCCGGCCGGCAACTACGCCTTCGACGTTACCCCGGCGCGCCTGGTAAGCGCTTTTATCACCGAGCGCGGCGTCTGCCAGGCAAACGAGGAGGCCATTCGCGGCCTTTTCCCGGGCAAGAGCGCTTGACTTGGCGAGGCCGATTCGCCCAATGAAGCGGCGCCATTGATTGCAGGTTGGGACAAGCGCCCCTATGTTTTCCAACTAGCTATCAAACAAATTGGCGACCGTTGCGGACGCAACCCGTGCCGCGAGGATG
This sequence comes from uncultured Desulfobacteraceae bacterium, assembly GCA_964388465.1. Lineage (GTDB taxonomy): Bacteria > Desulfobacterota > Desulfobacteria > Desulfobacterales > UBA5852 > JABZFP01. The sequence continues at coordinate 10,660 of CAYMAR010000095.1, read as the reverse complement.
AAGACCCGAATGAAGCGAACACCTAAAATCAATACCATCCGCAACATCGGCATCATTGCCCATATTGATGCCGGCAAAACCACCGTTACCGAACGCATCCTCTACTACACCGGCAAATCCCATAAAATCGGCGAGGTCCACGACGGGGAGGCGGTAATGGACTGGATGCCCGACGAACAGGAACGCGGCATCACGATCACCTCGGCGGTCACCACCTGCCAGTGGAACAAAACCGACATCCAGCTCATCGACACCCCCGGCCACGTGGATTTTACCATCGAGGTGGAACGCTCGCTGCGGGTGCTGGACGGTGCGGTCGGCGTGTTCTGCGCCGTGGGTGGGGTCGAGCCCCAATCGGAAACCGTCTGGCGCCAGGCCGACAAGTACCGCGTGCCCAAAATCGCCTTTGTGAATAAAATGGACCGGGTCGGGGCCGACTTCACCCATGTGGTGGAAGAAATCAAGAAACGCCTGGGCGCCCCGGCCCTGGTCCTGCAGATCCCCATCGGCGCGGAAGACCGTTTCGAGGGCGTGATCGATCTTGTTCGGATGCAGCGCATCGTCTGGGACGACGACTCCCTGGGGGCTTCTTTCGAGGTCACCGATATTGGGGCCGACGCGGACGAAGGGGTGCGCCGGTATCGGGAACAGCTGCTCGAATCCGTGGCTGAGGTCGACGACGGCATCATGGAGGCCTATCTGGCGGACGAAGCGATCGATGCCGCCGCGATTCAGGCCGCCGTGCGCCGGGCCACGATCGCGCTAAAACTCGTGCCGGTGCTCTGCGGCAGCGCGCTCAAAAACAAGGGCGTCCAGCCCCTGCTGGATGCCGTCGTGGACTATCTTCCCAGCCCGCTGGACATCCCGCCGATCTCCGGTGTGCATCCCGAAACCGGGGAGGCCGTCGAGTGCCCGTCCAAGGACAGCGCACCGCTGGCCGCGCTGATCTTCAAGGTGGCCCTGATGGAGGGCCGCAAGATGTCGTTCGCCCGGGTCTACAGCGGCAAGCTGACGGCGGGCGGGGAAGTCTACAACCCGTCGCGCCGCGAAAAGGAGCGTGTTTCGCGCATCCTGGTGATGCACGCCAACAAGCGCGAGCGCATTGAAGTCGCGGCGGCCGGAGGCATCGTCGGCATCGTCGGGCTCAAGTCCTCCTCGACGGGCGAGACCCTGTGTGATGCTGAAAATCCGGTGCTGCTGGAGGAGATCGAGTTCTACCAGCCGGTCATCTCGGTGGCGATCGAACCCAAGACCCATTCCGATCAGGAAAAACTGGAGCAGGTGCTGAGCAAATTCCTGGACGAGGACCCCACCCTCAAAGTCAAGATCGACGAGGACACCGGCCAGACGATCCTCTCCGGTATGGGGGAGCTGCATCTGGAGGTCATCACCCACCGCATGCAGCGCGAGTTCAACACGCACGTGAACGTGGGCAAACCCCAGGTGGTCTACCGGGAAACCATCGAAACGCCGTGCGAAGGCGAAGCGCTCTTCGACAAGGAAGTGGCCGGGCAGAGGCATTTCGGCCGCGTCCGGCTGCGCCTGGTGCCGCAGTCCCGCGGCGCGGGGAACAGCTTCGTGAACGAACTGCCTCCCGAAAAGCTGCCGGCCGCGAGCGCCGCCGCGGTGGCGTCCGGGATCATGGAGTCCCTCGAAAGCGGCACGTTGATGGGGTATCCGGTTGTCGATGTCCAAGCGGTCCTGACGGACGGCGAATACCGGGAATCCCTGAGCACCGAACTGGCCTTCAAGGTCAGCGCTTCGATGGCCGTCAAAGCAGCCCTTCGCGATGGCCAGCCCTATCTGCTCGATCCGATCATGCGGGTCGAAGTCTTCGTCCCGGAAACTTTCATGGGTGAGGTGATCGGCGATCTCAATGCGCGTGGCGGCAAGGTCGAATCCATCGACCACCGCCAGGGCATCCAGGCCGTCACGGCCAGCGTTCCATTGGCGCGAATGTTCGGGTATTCCACCGCCCTGCGCTCGGCCACCCAGGGGCGCGGCACCTTCTCCATGCATTTTTC
>CAYMAR010000095.1:0-8536 GCA_964388465.1 uncultured Desulfobacteraceae bacterium | reverse complement strand
GCCGGGTCGCATCGGTGGTCATCGTCCGCGCTTTTTCCAGCTGGAATTTGGCTTGTTTGCGCTGGCCTTTACCATAGTAATACAAGCCCAGGTGGAAAAAAGCCTCCCCGCGCTGCCCGATCTGGCTGTAGGCCTTGCCCAGGAAATAATGGGTGGGCAAGTGACGGGGATGATAGACAAGGATTGCCCGGAAGGTGGCCACGGCCTCCTGGTATTGGCCCATTTCCTGCTGAAGCCGGCCGAGATAAAAGCGGAATTCCGCATCGCGCGGCGCAGCCCCCACGGCCCCCTGAAGCATGGGCTCGGCCTTCTCGTATTGACCATCCTGGAAGTAGACCCGGCCCAGAGCGCCCAGGATGAAAGGGTCCAACGGATGGGCGTCGAGCGCCCGGCGCAAATGAATGACGGCCTGATCGCGCTGATCGGTGCGGGCCAGGATCAGACCGTACTGAAAATTGCGGATGGGATCCTCGGGATCCGCTTCGTAGGCTTTGCGGTAGCGGTTCATCACGACGGCGGGATCGCCGTACTCGGTCAAAAGTCGCGTGTGCATGCGCGCGAAAGGCATCGGGTCCACCGCCTTGGGCGGGCCGTATTTGCGGTTGTGGGCTTCGACGCGGTTGCGCACGTAGACGATACGCTCTTCCACCGCCGGGTGGGTCATGACCCAGGTGGGTATTTCATCGGCCCCGAACCACTGTTTGCTGCGCAGGACTTCAAACATCTCGACCATACCGGCCCCGTCGTAACCGGCCCGGTACATGCTGTTCAGGCCGAGTTGATCGGCCTCGGACTCGTCCCCGCGGCTATAGGCCAGCATGACGGTCTGGGTGCCGGCCATGGAGCCCATCATCATGGCCTGCCCGGCCTCGGGGGCCCCGGCGAGGGCGGCGGCAAGTCCGGCGATCATACCGGCATAAGCCGCTTTCTGGAGATTCTCCGCCCGTTCGATTTTTTCCGAAATATGCCGGCTTTTGACATGCCCGATTTCATGGGCCAGCAGTCCGGCCAGCTGCTCCTCGCGATCCATGGCCGCCAGCAACCCGCTGTAGATGAAGATATGTCCGGCCGGGGTGGCAAACGCATTGAACACATCCTGTTTGATGACATAGAAATGGTATTCAAACGGCTGCGGCGGCATTTTGGCCAGGATACGCTGGCCGACGTCGTTCACGTAGTCGACGATGATCGGGTCCTCGATGAATTCAAAAAACTTGCGCAGGACCCGCATGTATTCCTTGGAGAGCTCCTTTTCCTCCTGGATGGTCAGGCCGTGCACCGAAGGTACAGCCGCAACGGCCACAAGCGCCGCGATTATCAGGGAGACGGCGACCATTCTTGGTTGGGAACCTAAACGCATCTTCAACCCTCCGCTGGTAAAATCGCGGCACGGAACCCGCGATAAGGCCGTCGTGCCCCGGTCCCGGGTCCGACCCGGATCCGGTCGGGATCATAAGGGATTCCCGGCTGGGGATCAAGCGCTATCCTCAGATCCGTTGCCAAGAAAGCTGTTGCACTTTTCTATGCCCTTCGTTAGGGTAACCATCGCTTTGCGCACATGGAACGGGCGGCCGAAGGTTACAGGCAAAATTTATGGACGGGGAAGCGAGAAACATGGCCCGAATATTCTGTATTGCCAACCAAAAGGGCGGCGTCGGCAAGACCACCACCGCCGTCAACCTGGCCGCATCGCTGGCCGCGGCCGAAAAACGCACCCTTCTGGTGGACTGCGATCCCCAGGCCAATGCCACCACCGGCGTGGGCATCGATAAGCAGGACCTGGAGGCCACCCTCTATCACGGGCTGATCGGCAGCGCCGACGGCGCGCAGCTGCTGCACCCCACGGATATCGCGGCCCTCCAGGTGATCCCCTCGAATGTGGAGCTGATCGGTTTCGAAGTCGAAATGATGGACACCACCGGGCGAGAATCCGTGCTACGCAAATTCCTGAGCGGACTGCAGGACCGCTTCGATTTTATACTGCTGGACTGCCCGCCGTCGCTGAACCTCCTGACAGTCAATGCCATGACGGCTGCGGATGCCATGCTGATTCCGCTGCAATGCGAGTTCTATGCCCTCGAAGGGCTGAGCCAGCTGCTACAGACCATCAAGCGCATCCAGCAGGGCCTCAACACGCGGCTGGCGATCGGTGGCATTCTGCTCACCATGTTCGACAGGCGCACGAACCTGTCCCACCAGGTGGCCGAAGACGCCCAGCGCTATTTCAAGGACCTGGTGTTCGAAACAACGATTCCCCGCAACATCCGGCTGGGTGAAGCCCCCAGCTTCGGGAAGCCGATCCTGCTCTACGACGCCGCTTCGATCGGCGCTCAGAGTTATATCCATCTGGCCAATGAAATCATCAACCAGCATTCCCCCATTTCCGTAAGCTGAATCAATGAGCCGCAAAGCCGCCAAAACCAAGTCGCCGTCCGCGGCGGGCAAGCGCAAAACGCGCAAAATGGCGCTGGGACGCGGACTGGATGCGCTCTTGCCGGGCAGGGAGCCGGAAGCCGTCCCGACGGCGCCCGACCGGACCTGCGCCGTCGATGCGATCCGACCCAACCGCTATCAACCGCGCCGCCATTTTGCCGAAGACGAACTGGCCGAACTGGCCGCCTCGATCAAAGCCCAGGGCATCATCCAGCCGCTGTTGGTGCGCAAGGACGCCAAGGGTTACGAACTGGTGGCGGGCGAGCGCCGGCTGCGGGCCGCCAAGATGATCGGTCTGACCGAGGTCCCGGTGGTCGTCAAGGACCTGTCCGATGCCGAGATGCTCGAGGTGTCCATCGTCGAGAATATCCAGCGCGAAGATTTCAACCCGATCGAGGAGGCCGATGCCTATCACCGGCTGATGAACGAATTCGGACTGACCCAGGACCAGGCCGCCCAGCGGGTCGGCAAGAGCCGCTCGGCCGTGGCCAACTTTCTGCGGTTGCGACAGCTCGAAGCCCCCATCAAGCAGAGCATCGCGGAAGGCGCCATCACCACGGGCCATGCCCGGGCGCTCCTGGGCCTCTCAAGCGCCGCCGCGCGCCAGGACGCCTGGCGCAGGATCGTATCGCGCCAACTTTCCGTGCGCGAAACCGAAAAACTGATCCGCAAACTTAAGAACACCCCGCGCACCGAGAAAGTCGCCAAACCGTCAACCTCTCTGGACCGCCACCTGGCATCGGTCTCCGATGAGCTTTGCCGGGTCTACGGCACCAAGGTCTCGATACAGCGCCGGGGCCAGCGCGGCAGCGTCTCCATCGAATTCTACAACGATGACGATCTCGACCGCCTGATCGGCCTGCTCAAAAAAGGCTGACGACCATCGCAGGTTAGATGAAGATCATCCTCGCTCAAACCGCCGGCTTCTGCATGGGCGTTCGGCGCGCCGTCGAATTGGTGATGGAAGCCCCGGAGCAGCACGACCCGCCCATCTGCACCTACGGACCGCTGATCCACAATCCCCAGGTGCTCGAACTGCTGGAGGAAAAGGGTATCTCGATCCTGGACGCGGTGCCGGAGCGGGGCCACGGCACGGTCCTGATCAGGGCCCACGGCGTGCCTCCCGAAGTCAAAGCCGACCTTGACCAGGCGGGCTACGCCGTGATCGACGCCACCTGCCCCCGGGTCATCCGTGTGCAGACCATCATTCGCAGGCACAGCGCCCAGGGCTTCGCCACGATCATCATCGGCGACCGCGACCATCCCGAAGTCATCGGGCTGTTGGGCTACGCCGGAAACCAGGGCCACGTGGCCGCCTCCCTGGCCGAACTCCAAACCCTGCCGCCATTCGAAAAAGCCATTGTGGTGGCCCAAACCACGCAAAACACGCGGACTTTCGAGGAAATCCAAGCCTGGGTCAAGGCCCGTCATTCGCATTACAAAATATTCGAAACCATTTGCGATTCGACCGAAAAACGACAGGCCGAGGTCAAGTGCATGGCTGCGCTGGTCGACGCGGTGGTGGTTGTTGGAGGCAAGGACAGCGGCAACACCCAGCGCTTGTTCGAAATGGCCCGGGCCACGGGCAAACCGGCCTATCATGTCGAAACCGAGAAGGAACTCGACCTCGAGGCCCTCTCCGGCCTGCAATGCATCGGCGTTTCGGCCGGAGCCTCGACCCCCAACTGGCAGATTCGCAAAGTCTGCCGAGCCCTGGAACTGGCGCCCTACCGGGCCGCCAAGAGCCTGCGCAGCCGCATCCACCGCCTGCAGCGTGCGATCATCCTCACCAATGTCTATCTGGCTCTGGGGGCCGGGTGCCTGGCCTATGCGTCTCAGATGCTTCAGATGCTGCCGGGTTCTCTGCGCCACGGTGTGGTGGCCATGCTGTACGTGCTGTCCATGCACCTGCTCAACAACCTGACCGGCAGCGATGCGGACCGCTACAACAGCCCCGAGCGGGAGCACTTTTACGCACGCTACAAGCGACTGCTGGCCGTGCTGGCCTGTGTCAGCGGCGGCGCCGGCCTGGCCGTGGCGGCGACATCCGGCCTTCTGCCTTTTGTCGTTCTGCTGGTGATCAGCCTCCTGGGCCTGTCCTACAACCTGCACGTGCTGCCGGGGCGTCTCAGCGGCGGCCGCTACCGGCGCATACGAGACATCCCGGGCTCCAAGACCTTTCTCATCGCCGCGGCCTGGAGCGTGGTCACCGGCTTGTTGCCGGCCCTGGCCGCTCAGCGCATGAGCTTCGCCACGCTGCTCGTCACGGCCTGGGCGGGCGGCATCGTATTTTCCCGCTCGGCTTTTTTCGATCTCATGGATATTCAGGGCGATCGGCTCGTGGGCCGGGAGACCCTACCCGTGCTGATGGGTGAAAAACGTGCGGCCGCTCTGATCAGACACAACCTTGTGGCGATGACGCTGCTTCTGCTGACGATGAGTGTCGTCGGGCTCGTCCCGTCGCTGGGCTATCTGCTGCTTCTGGTTCCGCTCTTCATGGTCACTGTCATCCAGGCCCATGCCAACGGCCGCATCCCGTCCGGCGCCCGTCTCGAATTCCTGATGGAATCCGTCTTTATCCTGGCCGGCGTTCTGGGGTTTGTCTGGGCTATCTTTGTGTGAAGCCCCGATACGGCCTTGCGCGCCCCTCGCGGATGTGCCCGTTGACGCATACCGCCGGACCCAACGGCGCAGCGAAACGGAAAAGAAAGATCGCCCGCACCAACCGCCGCTTCATTCGTCCCAGATCCGGGGTTCGGTCCCGTTCGCCAAGCGAACGATATTGGCCCGATGCCGCCAGGCCACCAGGACAAAGGTCAAGAATGCCCATCCCACCAGTGCCCGCGAATCCGTGGCCTTCCAAACAATCAGCGGCAGCAGCGCCGTGGTCAGAAGCGAGGCGGCGGAAACACGATTGAAACCGCAGATCGCGGTGATGAAGGCCAGCAACGACACCGCCAGGGCGGCCGGCGTCATCGCCATCAGCCCCCCGGCGGCGGTGGCCACCCCCTTGCCGCCGGTGCGTCCACGGAGAAACAGGGGATAGAGGTGTCCCCCCAGGGCGCTTAATGCGACCAGTCCGATATAGGCGTCACTCCAACCACTGCGGCCGACGGGGTACAACATGCCCGCCAGCCAGACGGGCAGCGCCCCTTTGAGGGCATCGGCGATCAGGGTAAGCAACCCCGCGAGATTGCCGGCCGCGCGGCGGACGTTGGTGGCGCCGATATTACCGCTGCCTTCGGTGCGGATGTCGGCATGCCCGAACCCTTGGGCGATGATGAGCCCGAACGGTATCGAGCCCAACACGTACGCACCCGGCAGCAGGGCAAGGGCCGCCAACCCCGAAAAGAATTCCATCGCAATCTGCCTCCTGAACCTGATGTGACGGTTGCACCGCATCATAGCCGCGTATCCCGGGAATGGCAAACCTGTCGGGCGCCAGGACACCCGTGTGCATCAGCACCGGGCCAGCGGGAATGGACTGCCCGCACCCCGGCCGGCGGCCATCATCGCGCGACCGACCTCCAAATGATGTGTTTTCAACGCCTTACACCCCCGGTAGCCCGAACCGCCCACCGGCGGCAGCCGGCGACCGGGCCGTAATCGATGATCACCGCAGGTTATGGTTGATCCCCGATGGATTGAATGTTAAAAATTCACTAATCAATCCCGAATGCCAGGAAAAGCGGCCGCGGCCCGCCGACCGCCCCGGCAACCTTTCGAAGCCCGCGGTTCCATCACGCGGCGGTGGCACGCATGCTGAACAAACACATCCTCCTCGAAGATCTTCGCCAGACGCTCGTCCACATTCTTTGCAAGGATCTGGCGGATGACGAAGTACGGGATATGCAAAACTCCATCGATGACTTCATGGAAAACAATGCCACGCGTTTCTCGGAAAGCGAATTGATCGACGAATTCAATTCTGCCGAGAAGATTCTCGACCAGTTCATCGCCCACCTGGAAGCCCGCAAGGAAATGGCCGGGCAGACCCTCCACTGATTCGCAGCGCGCATTCGCATTCCACCGCCCGGTCCCTTCGTTGCCCACCGGTTCGCCGTGCTTAGATTTAGTCAAATACTTTCTTCGCCTGCGTTTGAATTGAAAATCAAACCAGGGCGGTATTCGTTGATTCCATTCGGCGGCATCAGGAGAAAAACATGGCCGATTTAAGTGCGTTGATCAGGCGATCCGCCGCGCTCTGGGAACTGCCCATCAGCTTTCGGGAAGGCATGCGTGTGCCCGGACGCATCTACGCCACCGAGCCCCTGGTGCGCGCAATGGACGACGGTGTCCTGGAGCAGTTGGCCAATGTGGCCATGCTGCCGGGAATCGTGAAATACGCCTGCTGCATGCCTGACGGCCACTGGGGCTACGGTTTTCCCATCGGGGGCGTGGCGGCCATGGACCCGCGCAGCGGCGTGATCTCACCGGGCGGCATCGGCTTTGACATCAACTGCGGCATGCGCCTGGCAACCACCAGCCTGGACTACGAAGAGGTCCAACCCCACCTGCCGCGTCTGCTGGACCGGCTGTTCGCCCGGGTGCCCAGCGGTGTGGGCTGCAAGGGGTTCATCGATGTTTCCCGCAGCGAATTCACGGATGTTCTCGCGCAGGGTGCACGCTGGTGTGTCGATCGAGGGTACGGTTGGCAGGAGGATCTGGCCCGCACCGAGGATGGCGGCTGTGCGCCCGGGGCCGATGCCTCGACGGTCAGCCCCAGGGCCATCGAGCGCGGTTTCAACCAGATCGGCACCCTGGGCTCGGGCAACCACTATCTCGAAATCCAGGTCGTGCGGCCCGAGCATCGATTCGATGTGGAAACGGCCGCCGTTTTCGGCCTGGATCGTCCCCATCAAGTGGTTGTCATGTTCCACTGCGGCAGCCGCGGATTCGGGCACCAGGTGGCCACGGACTACCTGCGCGCCTTCCTCAAAATCATGGGCCCCAAATACGGACTGACCGTCCGCGACCGGGAGTTGGCCTGCGTCCCCTTTGCATCTCGCGAAGGACAAAACTATTTCGCCGCTATGCAATGCGCCATGAACATGGCCTATGCCAACCGGCAGGTGATCATGCACCGCATCCGCGAAGTCTTCGCCGACGTCTTCCGGAAAGATCCCGCCGATCTGGGACTGCACCAGGTGTACGACGTCTGCCACAACACCGCCAAACTGGAGCCGCACGCGATCGACGGACGCCGGCGCAATCTCCTGGTCCACCGCAAGGGCGCCACACGGGCCTTCGCGCCGGGGATGGCCGACATGCCCTCAGCCTACCGCAAGGTGGGCCAGCCCGTAATCATCGGCGGCAGCATGGAAAGCGGCTCGTATCTTCTGGTCGGTATGGCCTCCGGCGAGCAGACCTTCTTCAGCACGGCCCACGGCAGCGGGCGCCGCATGAGCCGGCGCCAGGCCCGCAAGCAGTTCAAGGGCCGCAAGCTGCTAAAGGAAATGGCGTCCCGGGGCATCCACGTACGGGCCCGCTCGCTGAAGGGTCTGGCCGAAGAGGCCGGCGAAGCATACAAGAATATCGACGACGTGGTCGAGGCCGCCCGCGAGGGCGCCATCAGTCGGCCGGTGGTGAGGTTTACGCCCATTGGCAACATCAAAGGCTGAAGATGCCCTATCGGTTCATCGACGACATTGCCACGGCGGATGCGGCGTTTGAAGCTTTCGGCAACACACTAGAAGAGGTCTTTGCCGCGGCGGCCGAGGCCCTGCTGGCGGTCATGCTGGTGCATCCCGGCGCGCTCGGCGCTGAAAAACAGGAAGTTATAGACCTCGAGGCTGAATCCGCCGAAATGCTGCTTTTCGATTTTTTGCAGGAGTTGGTGTTTCTGAAGGACCGGGATCGGGTCCTGCTGCGCGTGAATGCTATGGATCTTGCGGCGAGCGCCGATGGCGGCCGACTGCGGGCCGTGCTGACCGGTGAGCGCCTAGACTACGCACGGCACGAGCTTGTCGTGGACGTCAAGGCGGTAACCATGCATCAGTTCAGGCTGGCGCGCGTCCCGGGCGGGTGGCAGGCCCGGGTCGTGGTTGATATCTGAACCTCAACGATCCGACCGCCGCAGAAGAAATTTGTACCCGGGTCCCCC
>CAYMAR010000094.1:0-11017 GCA_964388465.1 uncultured Desulfobacteraceae bacterium | reverse complement strand
CGCCGATGGATCGATTGCAAACTCACGATCATCCTGATATGGGAGAGCCGGAAAGCGCGGCGGCCGGACCACCGGCCTGCGGCCGCCAAAATCGACATCAGGGCTGATTTAGCAATTTTATGGATATCTATTACGTCGACGGTGACTTTGTCCCGGCCGATCAGGCCGTCATCCCGGTGAACGACCTGGCGGTCCTGCGGGGACTGGGGGCGTTTGAACTGCTCCGAACCTACGGCGGCCGACCCTTTGCAATGGATGAACACCTGAATCGGCTGGCCCAATCGGCCGGGAAAATCGGCCTGCCGCTGCCAGGCGACCTTGACCACATCCGTCAGGTGGTACTCGAAACCCTGGCGCGCAATCGGCGGCCGGAGGAAGTCAATATCCGCATTATCGTCACGGGCGGACCCAGCCCGGACTTCATGACCCACCAGGGGCAGCCCCGGCTGCTCGTGCTGGTTTCGGAAATGCCCCAACAACCGGGGGAATGGTACACCGACGGGGTCAAGATCACCACCATGCAAAGCCGGCGCATTCTGCCCGGGGCCAAGAGCATCAATTACCTTTCGGCCACCATCGCGCTTCAGAAAGCGCGCGCCAGAGGCGCCGTCGAGTCGGCCTACGTGGATCGCGACGGCCTGGTTTACGAATGCACCACCAGCAATATCTTCGCTTTCAACGGCGATCGGCTGGTGACGCCGGGTCGGCGCATCCTGGCCGGCATCACCCGCGGCGTCGTCCTGCAAATGGCGAAAACGCTGTTCACCGTCGAGATCCGGGACTTGGCGTTCAAGGAACTCGTCGCGGCGGATGAAATTTTTATCACCGGCACCAACAAAGGGATCGTGCCGGTGGTCCGGGTCGACGACACGGTCATTGCCGACGGGCGGCCGGGTCCGCGCACATGCCGGCTCATGGCCGCTCTGGAAGCCCACACTCAGGATCACGGCCAACCCCGGGGGACGGCCTGACCAACACAAAATCAACGGCGCATAACTGCGCTCTTATCAGGAGGAATGCCATGACGACTGGTCAGGCATACGATTTGGTAATCATCGGGGGCGGCCCAGGCGGCCTTTCGGCCGGCATCTATGCCATGCGGGCCGCCATGAAAACGGTCTTGGTGGAAAAGGGGGTTACCGGCGGCCAGGTCGTCATGTCGGACGAGGTCGAAAACTACCCGGGCTTCGAGCACACCAGCGGCGCCGAACTGGCCATGAAATTTCTCGAGCACGCCCAGGCCTACGGTCTGGAAATCCTCTCCCAGGAAGTCAGCGAGGTCGAACCCGGTCTGAACCACCACCATGTTCACCTGGCCGACGGCAGCACCCTGGATACCCATGCCGTCATCCTGGCCACCGGCGGCAGCCCGCGCAAGCTGGAAATCCCGGGCGAGGACGAATACTACGGCCGGGGCGTTTCCTACTGTGCGGTGTGCGACGGCTTTTTCTTCCGCAACAAGACCGTGGTCGTGGTGGGCGGCGGGGACACCGCCACGGAAGAAGCCCTCTACCTGGCCAAACTGGCCAATAAGGTCTATCTGGTCCACCGGCGCGATGAGCTGCGCGCCAGCAAGATCCTGCAAAAACGTGTCATGGACGACTGCAAGATCGAAATTCTCTGGAACACGGTGCCCAAAGCCATAAAGGCGGGCAGCGACGGGGTTGAGGCCGTCACCCTCGAGGATACCCTTTCGGGGGAAGGGCGCGAGCTGCCCACCGACGGGGTTTTCATTTTTATCGGTTTTGAACCCAACAACCAGATCGTGCCCGCCGGCATCCGCATGAACGCCGACGGGTACGTGATGACCGACGAAAAATGCGAAACCGCCATCAAGGGCCTGTTTGCGATCGGCGATCTGCGCGAGAAATATGCCCGCCAAATCGTGATCTCGGCCGCCGACGGCAGCACAGCCGCGCTGGCCGCGGCCCATTACGTCGAAACCCAGAAAAGCCATTCAGCGGAGGCCTGCGCGCTGCCCGCCAACCTGGTGGAAGAATCCGCAACCTAGCGTTCATGCTTGGCGGAACCCCGCGTACGGGGCCGGCGATATTGTCCTTCCGCATCCTTTAACGCCGGCTGTCGATGCATCGTCGGGGTGCGCTTGTGGTTTTTTCCCCTTGGTCCGGCGCCGGGCATCGTCACGATGGGCGGGTTGCGCGGGACACGGGGTGTTTTCCTTCGCGCGAACGCATGCCGCTGAGCTGCATTGCCCCTGGCCATGAAACCAGCCGTTCCGACCTTGATGCGGGCCACTCTGGCGGCCTCCTTGTTGATCGGCGCCCCGCTTATGGGCCTGGTTGCGGCCGGCCGGCCCGTCCAACCGTATCTGGAATTCCCGCCGCAAACCCGTTTCGTCACCCACGCGCCGTTTTCATGGACCGCGTTTGCCGTCATCGGACTCCTCGTGATCGTTTGCTCCTGGCCGCTGGTCCGGCTGGCCGCCGGCACGCCCCCCCAGGAAACACCCCGTATTCGCCGGCATGCCTTTCCCTGGTGGGGATGGGCCGGTTTGGCGGGCGGCGCAACAAGCTGGCTGCTGGCCTGGAACCGTTGGCCATGGTTTGCCCCCTTGCAGGCCCACACTTTTCCGATGCTCTGGGGCTGCTTCATCGTGGTGGTCAACGCCCTGTGCCACCGGCGAGGGGGCACCTGCCCGATGCTGGCCCAACCCGTGCGCTTTGCCTTGCTTTTTCCGGCCAGCGCGGTTTTCTGGTGGCTTTTCGAATACCTGAATCGATTCGTTCAGAATTGGTATTATACCGGCGCCGACTACCCCCCCCTGACCTACTTTACGTTGGCTTCGCTTTCCTTCGCCACGGTCTTGCCAGCGGTTGTGTCCGTCCGGGAATGGCTTTTGACGTTTGGTCGCTTCCAGCGCCAATATCAAACCAAAGCGGGTCGTCCTTGGCGGGCCTCACGCGCCACCGCCCTGACCCTTTTGGGCGTTTCCACGGGGGGGCTGGCCGGCGTGGGCCTATGGCCCGACTATCTTTTTCCCGCCTTATGGACGGCCCCCCTGGCCATCGTCCTGTCGCTGCAAATGATCGGCCCGGGCGGCCCGCTGCTGGCCGCACTGGGCCGTGGTCGTTGGCCGGTCGGGGCCGCTGCAGCCCTTTCCGGGCTGGTTTGCGGATTTTTCTGGGAAATGTGGAATTATCACAGCCTGGCCCGGTGGGCCTACGCGGTGCCCTGGGTCGACCGTTTTCATATTTTCGAGATGCCGCTTCTGGGATATGCGGGTTATCTGCCATTCGGTATCGAATGCGCCCTCATCGGCGATATACTGCTCAAGCCAACGTACGAATCCGTGGGTAGCGACGTCAACACAACATATGGAAGTTTTAATTGACATCACCCCCTACATCATGTAGAGACCTGGGAAAGTGCGCCTTTCTGTGCCTTGGGGGACGCGGAAACGGAACGTTAGGATGCAAATGATTGACGGGTCGTCGTGGCCATGAGACACCAACCCAGCAACTGGCCATCAAGTCGAACCCCGACGGGCGCAAACCAACCCCGCAAGACTTTGTTTCCCCCAAACACGCGAAGCTCCCAAACACGCTCACCCCAAACAACTGACCGGCCCCGCCTCCTGGTTCCCCCAGTCTGTGGCTACTCGCGTATCGGGCGCGCCTTGCCGGCGACCCGAAGCGTCTTATCATATTGAATTTGTCGATGCTTTAACCGATAACATGAATCGACCACAGCGAAATGGACCGGGACGGGAATGGATCATCTGACAATGGATCGGGAAGGCGCAGAAATGCAATTGAATATCGGCTTCGTTTCCACCCGCTTCGCCGGGACCGACGGCGTGACGCTGGAAGCCAGCAAGTGGGCAGAGGTCCTCGAGGGCAATGACCACCGCTGTTTCTGGTTCGCCGGCGAGCTCGACCAGGATGCCGACCGCAGCTACCTCATGCCCGCGGCCCACTTCCAGGGTGATCCCAATATCTGGATCAATGAACGCGTGATCGGGCGCCGGGAACGTAAACCCAATGTGACTCAGGCCATTCACGACCAGCGCGCCGCCCTCAAGGCCCATCTGCACCGCTTCATAAAAAAATTCGCCATCGACCTGCTGGTGGTTGAAAACGCCTTGACGATCCCCATGCAGGTGCCGTTGGGTCTGGCACTGACCGAGACCATCGCCGAAACCCAGATCCCGACCATCTGCCACCACCACGATTTTTTCTGGGAGCGGGTACGCTTCACGGTCAACGCCGTAAATGACTACCTGCGGATGGCCTTTCCCCCCAACCTGCCCAATATCCAGCACGTGGTCATCAACTCCGAGGCCCGCGAACAGCTGGCCTTGCGCACCGGCATCGCCTCCACCATCGTGCCCAACGTACTCGATTTCGCGCACCCGCCCCGCATCGCCGAAGAGGGCCCCCTTCGTTTCCGCCAATCCATCGGGCTACAGGAAGACGACCGCATCATTCTGCAACCCACACGGATCGTCCAGCGCAAGGGCATCGAACATGCCATCGAGCTGGTCAAGGCGCTCAACGACCCGCGTTGCAAGCTTGTGATCTCCCACGAAGCCGGCGACGAGGGGTTTGAGTACGCCGAGTGGCTCAAGGAATACGCCTGCGAACACCAGGTCGACCTGCGCCTGGTCAATACGCGGATCAGCGACCCCCTGCGGGCGGTCCAGGCGGACAGCCAGGCCCCTTCGCTTTGGGACGTCTATCCCTTCGCGGATTTCATCACCTACCCCAGCCTTCAGGAGGGTTTCGGCAATGCGTTCCTCGAAGCGATCTATTTCCGCAAGCCCATGATGGTCAACCGCTACGCCATTTTCGTACGCGACATCGAACCGCTGGGATTTGATCTGGCCCTGATGGATGGTTATCTCTCTAAGAAAACCGTCCAGCTGGTCAAGGAAATCCTCGCCAACCCGGAACGCCGCAACGCCATGGTCGACCGCAACTACGCCATCGCCCGGCGGCACTATTCTTACACCGTTTTGCGGGAACGCCTGAGCATGCTGCTGCGCAGCCTCTTCGGCGACGCCGTCGACCACCTGGGGCCGGCCCCGCAGGCGCAGACGGACGAGGACCTTATGGACATCGCCCCCTACCAGGTGCACTACCGGCGCTTTAACCGCGGGGCATGCTCGCGCCGCAAGGCTTCCTGAATGTGACCCGGCCGGGAACGGCCCGCAAAGCCCAAGGAAATCCATGCGATGGGATTCAAGCCGGCGTCCAATATCCAAGGCCGCATCTTCATTCCCGAAGAAGAAGCCGTAGACACCCGGAAACACGCCTGCCCGGATTGCTTTAAATGCCAGATGTGTGGCGAGGAACGCTGCCAGGTCTGTCGACATGCGGGCCCCTGCGTCGCTGAGACCCAGGCCAGTGGCGACCGATGAAAATGAGACCCCTTCTGGACGATTGACGAATCATGGTGCCGGTTCCGCTGAACGAACGACCCGACGATGCCACTGGTCCAGCGGGGTACGAACGCAGGCTTTCGGAAATGGTTGGCTGGCGGCCGGTTGGCCGGCGGCGGCGCGATGATGATCGGGCGACGGGCAGCGATTGGCCGGCGCCCGAGGAAGGGTTGAGATCTATTGCTTTCCGGACATGCGGTCCCAGAAAGCCTTGCCGCTTTGGGTTCCGGAGCCACCTTTCGCACGAGGGGCATGAGGGGCCTGGGGCCGTTTGCCGCTCAAGCGGGCCACCCGTTCCTCAATGGGGGGGTGGGTGCTGAAGAGTTTGCGGAAACTTCCACCGCTCAACGGGTTGACGATGAACATATGGGCGGTGGAGGGGTTGGCCGCCATGGGGATACGGCGCGAATAGGCGCCCAGCTTTTCGAGGGCGCTGGCCAGTCCGTCCGGCCGCCCCGCGATGGCCGCGCCGGTGGCGTCCGCCAGATACTCCCTCGAACGGGAAACCGCCATCTGGATAATCATGGCCCCGATCGGCGCCAGGATCGACATGATCAGCAGACCGATCCCCCCCAGCCCGCCTTCTTCGTTGTTGTGGGACCCGCCCCCCAGAATCGCCGACCAGCGGGCCATGGAGGCCAGCATCATGACGGCGCCGGCCATGGTGGCCGCCACGGTGCCGATCAGAATATCGCGGTTTTTGACATGTCCGAGCTCATGGGCCAGAACGCCTTCGATTTCATCGCGGTTCATCAGATTGAGCAGACCCTGCGTCACCGCCACGACGGCATGGCCCGGGTTGCGGCCGGTGGCAAAGGCATTGGGGGTGTCCTGCGGAATAATGTAGACCCGAGGCATGGGCAGCCCGGCATTGCGGCTCAAACGGGCGACCATCGCGTGCAGCTCGGGCGACTGGGTGGCACCGACTTCCTGGGCCCGATACATCTTTAAAACCAGCTTGTCCGAATACCAGTAACTGAAAAAATTCATCCCGCCCGCGAGCAGAAATGCGATCACGATCCCCTGGCGCCCCCCCAGCATGCCTCCGATCCAGATGATAAACGCCGTCATGGCCGCCAGCAGCAACGCTGTCTTGAATTGATTGCCCATATAAAATTCCCCCTCGTAATTGGTCACGACGTACATACATTGAATTCAAGTGTAAAATAGGAATCGATTGCCAAAAGGCAACTTGCGATTCCCGCCGGCAGCCTGTATGACGTCGGCGTAAACGCCGGCCGCCGGGCGCGGTGACCAATGATTCTCCAAATGAGGTTTTGAAATGAAGGCCGAAGACGAAAACACCCCCTCTGAAGAAGAAATGAGCTTCGCCGACATGCTGGCAGCCTACGACGAAGGCCGATCCGATGTGCTGCAGGTCGGCGAAAAGGTGACGGTCGAAGTCATCGCCATCGGCAAGGACGCCGTTTTTGTGGATACGGGCACGAAAATCGACGGCACGGTCGACCGGGCCGAATTGACCGATGACAACGGTGCGTTGACCGTGAGTGACGGCGACCGGCTTGATCTGTACGTGGTCGCTATGAATGAGAGTGAAATCCAGCTCTCCAAAGCGCTGGCCGGTGCCGGCGGGCTCGACCTGCTGCGCGAGGCCCACCAGAACCAGATGCCGGTGGAGGGCAGGGTCCAGGCCACCTGCAAAGGCGGATTCGACGTCCGCGTGGTGCAGCGCCGGGCCTTCTGTCCGGTCAGCCAGATGGACGTGCGCTACGTCGAAAACCCAGAGGATTACGTCGGTGGGGAACACCGCTTTCTCATCACCCAGCTCGAAGACCGGGGCCGCAATATCGTGGTCTCGCGGCGCCGGCTCTTAGAAATGGAACAGGCCGAAGCCCAGAAGGCTTTCCTGGAAACGACCGCCCCCGGGGCACTGTGCGACGGGCGGGTGACCCGTCTGGCCCCCTTCGGCGCCTTTGTCGAACTGGTTCCCGGCCTGGAGGGGTTGATCCACATATCCGAACTGGCCTGGTCGCGGGTCGAGGACCCCCGGGACGCGGTGACCGAGGGACAAACCGTGACGGTCAAAATCCTGGCCATCGAAGCGGGGGACAAACCGGGCCGCACCAAAATCAGCCTATCCCTCAAGCAGGCCCAGGGCGATCCCTGGCAGACGGAAATCGAACGCTTCCAGCCCGAGACGGTGGTGCCGGCTCGGATTACGCGCTGCCTGCCTTTCGGGGCTTTTGCCGAGCTGACCCCGGGCATCGAAGGATTGATTCACATCAGCGCGCTCAGCTTTACCCAGCGGGTACGCCACCCCGAAGATGTGGTCTCGCCGGGCGAATCGGTGCGGGTGATGATCAAGTCCATCGACCGTGAAAACCGCAAGATTTCGCTGAGCCTCAAGGACGTGACCGGCGACCCCTGGCAATCGGTCACCGACGATTACAAGGTGGGCCAGGTGCTCGAGGGCGTGGTTGAAAAACGGGCCGGGTTCGGCCTGCTGGTCAACCTGGCGCCCGGCGTTACCGGGCTCCTGCCCCAGGCGCGCTTCGGGGAGGCCGGCAAGCCCGGGCGCCTCGAAAAAATGAAGCCCGGCGACCGGCTGGCCGTTTCCATCGACAAGATCGATAGCGCCCAGCGGCGGATATCCCTGGGGCCTGGGGATCGGGCCGAGGACAAGGACTGGGAACGTTTCAGCCCCGCGGCCGGGGATGCGCCCATGGGAGATCTGGCGGCCAAGCTGCAAGCCGCCCTGACTGAACGGAAAAAATCGTGAACGCCCGGTCGGGGATCACCCCCCCCCGGATGACTTCTCAAAAGGGATGGTCACTTCGTAGATGCCCTCGACCACGCGGGCCTCGACGGGCAGGCCACACTTCTCGAAGACTTTGAGCATCGACTTGTTGGAGCTCAGCACTTCGGCCGTGAACCCCTTGAGCCCCCGCTCCTTGGCCAGGCGGATCAGCATCCGGAGCATGAAGGTCGCAATCCCGTGCCCCTGGAAGGATTCGTCCACGACAAAGGCCACTTCGGCATAGGGCCGCTGCAGCTCGCGCACGAACCGGCCCTCGGCAATGATCCGCCCCTCCCCGATGTCCTTGACCAAACCCACGATCGACAGACAGCGGCCGAAATCCACATTGACGTATTCCTGCATTTTGGCATGGGGCATCGTCTTGATCGGGCTGAAATAGCGGTAGTAGACGGCGGTATCCGAAAAACGGTAGAACAGCCGGCGCATATCCTCCACATCCGATGGCTTGATGGCCCGGAAATCGACGCGCAAATCGTTTTTGAAAACATGGCTGGTGGCGATATCGGACGGGTAGAGGCGGGCGCTTTCCGCCAGGAAAATCTGGTCGCGGTAAATGATGTTGGCCGCCTTGGCCTGATCCACCAGATCCTGACGGTCGTCGGGGTGGGCGATCTCGATCAGCGCCAGCGCCCGCTCCCGAACGGTACGCCCGCGCAATTGGGCCACCCCGTGCTCGGTGGCCACCATGTCGACGGACTCGCGCAGGTTGAACTGGTTGGGATACTGCTCGACCGATAGCCGGATGTTGGGCTCGCCCTTGAGATTACGGCTTGGCAGGGCAAAAACGGATTTTCCGCCGGCGGACAGGTCGGCACCGCGGACGAAATCGGCGGCTTCGCTGGGGCCGGCGCCCACATTGCCCCGGTCCGCATGCAGGGCGATGCGGCCCGAGAGATCGACCTTGCGGGCCTGGAGGATGGAAACAACCCGCGGGTTGCTGCCGATGCGCACAGGATTGAAAACCCGGTCCAGGCCCTGGAACTCGATCAGCGGGTTGCGGTCGAGCCACTTCATCAGCTCCGGGGTGCCAACGGCGTAGGAGGCCACGGATCGGCCCCTGAAGATGCCCTTCTTGCGATTGGTCACGGCCCCGCTCATGACGAGGGCCATGGCCGCGTCGGTGAAGAAGGGCGTATGGATACCCAGGTTGCGCTTGGACGTCAAATGCCGCCCCAAAGCTTCGTAGATCGGCCCCAGCGGAAATGCCAGACAACTGCCGTCCTCCACGACCGAAGCGACATTGGCGGCCACGCGGTCAAACACCTCGTCCACGGTGAAGCGCGGCAAATAGATGGGGGGCTCCGTGGCCTGAACCAGAAAATCGAATTCGGACACCGCCACAAAAGTGTCCCCATGGGTAAAAGGGACCGCCGGGTTGATCTCCCCGATCACCAGATCCGCCCTATCGATGGCCTGGCGAGCGGCGTCCACCGCCATGCCCAGACTGCAGTAGCCGGCCTCGTTCGGGGGTGTAATCTGAACGAACGCGGCGTCGATGCTGATCAGGCCCGTCTCGATCAGGTCGGGAATATTGGCGAAGCGGCTCGGAATCAGGTCGACCCGCCCCGAGTTGATGGCCTCGCTGGCGACCCAGCCGGCATAAAAGGTTCGCAGACGGAATTTATTGGACTGCAGCTCTTCGAGCGAGATGGCATCGCCGAAACTGACCAACTGGGTCAGCACCAGGTCCTGAAGGTTGGGGGCACTCGAAGCCATGAGCGCCCGGACCAGCGTCAGCGGCTCGGCCACACCGGTGCCCAGAAAAATGCTCATGCCGGGTTCGATGCGCTGCAAGGCGGTTTCAGGCGATACGGTTCGAACCCGCCCATTCGTCGTATTCGGCGTCACCCCACCCATTTTTGCGTCCCAGCGTTCAATAAATGCATTGGCGTGTAAATCACAACAGTTCCGGCCAGATCGCCCACTTGCTCGCCGAATCCGGGCCGCCGCGGAACCCGACGTGCCCAGGACAGGGCTTGATTCGCGGGCAGCAAGTGATTAATAATTAGAATTGTACTTTTTTTCTGATAGGGCGGCCGCGTGTTTGTTCGGCCGAGCAAACCATTAGAGATGACATGGAGCTGTAGATCACAATGCGACGCCGGCGTCAATCAATCGAATGGCTCTTCTTAGTTATGGTAACGACTTTGGTGGCCATGCTGGCGATCGTTTGCGGGGCGAACGCCGACTCGAAAACGCTGCCGGCCGACATCGACAGCGGCCTGGGCTATCTATATGAATTTTCGGACCCGCAGACGACCGCGCCGTTTGAGACACCGCGTCTGGAAAAGCTGATCACCTTCCTGCTGACCGCCAAGGCCGACGGCGTCTCCAGTGCGGGCCACTCGGGGGCTTTTCTGGATCCGCTGGCCTTTCATGCGTTTACGGTTAATCGCTCTCTGCCGTTCATTCTCGCCTATGCCCACAATCCCGGGATCCCGCCGCAGATGCTTACCCTGGGGACCGTACGTTTCGCCAGCTGGAAAGCATTCGATGAACACTATCCGAATCGGCCGGATATCGCCGCCCGCATCAACCATCTGGACGCCCCCATCATCATCCGCGGCCTCGAATACGAGGAGATTGCCCCGGACCCCGAATCCGGCGCCTATTACAGCTACGACCTGCAACGCACCCTGGTTGGATTCCGGCATGGCGCCCACACTTTCTGGGTCTCCATGGCACGCCAAAAGGACGCATCCGACGTCGGCCGCAAAGGGTATGTCATGGACGATCGTAACGCTTGGCACTACATCTACAGCGCCGAGAAGGGAATCCGCAAGCTGGGCCTGGGATGGGTGGACTCCTACATGTACGAAGGGTTCTCGTGCAGTATC
>CAYMAR010000093.1:0-11019 GCA_964388465.1 uncultured Desulfobacteraceae bacterium | reverse complement strand
TTTCAAAGATGTGCAGGTAGTTGGCGAGGATGCGCCGCTCCCACGGGAATTCAAGCCGGCGGGCCGTTGCGCGGATCGGCGCCGGTGCCCCTTCGATTTCGATGAAGTCACCATACGGCACCCGGTCGATACAGACCAAGACATCTTCCAGCGCAAAGACTTCCCGTCGCTTTTCGTAGGTCTGGACGCGCTCGAAGCCAATCGCGGTGAGGATGCAATGCATGCCCTCGAAGTCCTCCACTGCAACCTCATACTCGTCGTACATCTTGAATTCGCGGCCATGGTTAGGGCGGGGTCGTTTAAAGGTCAGAAGCGCCTGGTGATCGCGGCGCAGGCGCAATAGGCACCGGGCGGCCAGCAGGCGGCCGGCCGTGTCGTCATAGCGGAAGTTGGTTTCGAATACTTCACCCTTGGAAGATGCGCCCAGGGCCTCAAGGCGGGCACGTACCCGGGCCACGTCATCGACGCGGAATTTGACTTCGATTTCAATGGGAGCCGTGGACATGCTGGGTGGTCTTTCGTTCGGGCGTTGATATGGCTATAGGCAAATCCGCGGGGCAAGTCAAACCGGGCCACCGCCATCGACCGTGCGTATGGCTTCGCGGCACCCGTCATGGCATTGGCCGGGCCATGATTTTTTTATTGACAGTCCCAAGGGAATCCATTAATAGTTTTTGATTCTTTTACCGACAGGAGTGAAACCGTGAAAAAATACACCGTCATGGCCAAAGACGCCGACAATCAAGGCAAGTGGTTCGTAATAGACGCCGAGGGTGTCGTGCTGGGGCGACTGGCAACCAAAGTGGCCAGCCACCTGCGGGGCAAATACAATCCGGCATTTACCCCTCACGTGGACACGGGGGACTGGGTGGTCGTCATCAATGCTGACAAAATCACGCTCACCGGACGCAAATGGGAACAGAAGACCTACTACCGCCACAGCGGATATATCGGCGGCCTGAAGTCGATCACCGCCCGCAAGCTTTGGGAGAAGCGACCTGAGGACCTGGTCCGTTTTGCGGTCAAAGGCATGTTGCCCAAGAACCGGCTGGGCCGCAAGATGTTCAAAAAACTCAAGGTCTACAGTGGAAATGCGCATCCCCACGAAGCCCAGCAGCCGGAACCGGTGGCCGTCTGATCGTCATCCTCCAATTTAAAACGCGCAATCAGGGAACAAGAAACACATGGAAAACACATTTTACGCCACGGGAAGACGCAAGACCGCGGTCGCCCGAACCTGGATGAAGCCCGGCAGTGGCAACATCGTTATCAACGGCCGGCCGGTGGATGAATATTTCCGGGTCGAAACGGCCAAAGCGGATATGTATCAACCCCTCGTTCTCACCAATACCACGACGGCCTACGACATCCGCGTGCGGGTGGTGGGGGGCGGCATCTCCGGTCAGGCCGGCGCCGTCCGTCACGGTATCACCCGTGCCCTCATCGTGGCCAACCCCGATTTTCGCGGTCCTTTGAAGAAGGCCGGTTTCGTCAAGCGCGATGCCCGGGCCAAGGAGCGCAAAAAATATGGCCAGCGCGGTGCGCGGGCCCGGTTCCAGTTTTCCAAGCGTTAAGCCGCTCAGTTTACCACATTGGGGGGGGCCTATACGGTCGCCCCCTTTTTGCGTGGCGCCGCCGGCAGGCACCCCTTTTCGGTTTTCCCACCCGTTCCAGCCCCCGCGTGACAGCGTTTCACCTCACGGCCCGATCTTTTCTACATCTTGACGTGCGTAAAA
The DNA here is from genome assembly GCA_964388465.1 of uncultured Desulfobacteraceae bacterium. Classification (GTDB taxonomy): domain Bacteria; phylum Desulfobacterota; class Desulfobacteria; order Desulfobacterales; family UBA5852; genus JABZFP01. Next base: position 9,283 of record CAYMAR010000093.1, on the reverse strand, counting down.
AATAACTATCAGAGAATATTACCTATAAAAATTAAATGGGTCGGTCTTAAAAATAGTATTGACAAGTTTTTGCTTTCTCGACTAAAAAGGTCGAGAATATTCTCGACCAAATAAGTCAAGAAAGCAAGTGGATGTACTTAACGCAGCGAAATCAATACGCTCTCCGCGCCATCGTTGAACTTGCTAGGCGGGTCGGAAAGGGGCCGGTCAAGGTCTCCGAAATCGCCAAGGCGCAGGCGATACCCCTCAGATTTCTGGAAGTCATCCTCGGGCAATTAAAAGGCAGTGGTCTGGTCGATGCCAAGCGCGGCTACCACGGCGGCTATTTTCTGTTGCGCCAGCCGGAGGAAATCACCGTCGGCCGTGTGGTCCGATACCTCCAGGGGGAACCGGATCCCAAAGAATGCCAGAGCTGTATTTCCAAGATGCGCTGCCCCTTTGAAAACGACTGTGCTTTCGCCTCCCTCTGGAGCCGGGTCAACACGGCGGTGTTCAACATTTATGATGAGACGACCATCAAGGATCTGGTGCCGGACGAGTCCGTCGCCCGCCCGTGATGTCATTTTATAAATATCAGGCAACATGGATAAGGAAACTGAACATGGAGAAGGGAAAGAGGCTTCTGAAAGGAACCGGGATTGTTGCTGTTTTGGTCGCCATTCTGATCTCCGGCGCCGTTGTCGGGGCCGTTGAGCGGAGCGCGGCGCCAGGGGCCGAACCGCGGGCCGATCTGATCCCCCTGGATGCGCTCGAGCCGTTCGGCCGTCTGCAGCGGCCGATGGTGATCTACCGCCACGATCAGCACACCGAGGCGCTCATGAAGCAGGGGAAAGACTGCTCCACCTGTCATCTGAAGGATGAAAAGGGGCGCATGTCGCCCAAGTACATGCGGCTCAAGGATGAGGGCCGGGAAAGCACCATGCTGGTCTACCACGACAACTGCATCGCCTGCCACAACGAAACCATGTCCGCCGGTGAAAAAAGCGGTCCGGTGACCTGTGGGGGATGCCATGCCAAAGTGCCCACGGCGGTCTCCAATTGGAAGGACATCGGACTGGACAAATCCCTGCACTACCGCCACAGCAAAAAACTCAACAACGAATGCAAGCTTTGTCATCACCAGTACGATGAAAAAGCCAAAAAGCTGGTTTATGTGGAGGGCAAGGAAGGGTCCTGCGTCTACTGCCACAAGGATCAGACCGAGGAGAACCGCATTTCCAACCGGGAAGCCTCCCATGCCGCCTGCATCAGCTGCCATCAGGAAACCAAGGCCAAGAACCCCAAGGCCGAGGCCGGCCCCATCCAATGCAGCAACTGCCACGACCCTGATAAGCAGCTCGAAATCGCGGTGATGGAAGACGTACCCCGCATGAAACGCAATCAGCCCGACACGCTGTTTGTCAAAACCGGTGTCAAATCCGCCCTGACCCCCGAGGGCGCCCTGCAGACCAAGGCGGTGCCTTTCAATCACAAAGTCCATGAGGCCGCCAATAACTCCTGCCGTGTGTGCCATCATGCCAGCTTGGGGTCCTGTGCCGAGTGCCACACGGTCAACGGCGCCAAGGAGGGCAATTACATCAAGCTCGGCCAGGCCATGCATCAGGTCGGCGCGGAGTCCAGCTGCATCGGATGCCACACCAAAGCCACAGATGATAAAAACTGTGCCGGCTGCCACGTTTTCATACGCAAGGGGCTCAAACAGGACACGGCTTCCTGCCTGGCCTGCCACATGGAAGGCGCGCCGTCGGGCGCCGAGATCAAAGGAACACCTGAGGAGAACGCCATGGCCGCCGCGCTGCTGGAGGCCCGCGTTCCGGTGCAGGGAACCTATGCAGACAAAGATATCCCCGACAAGGTGATCATCAACAAGCTGCAGAAACAATATCAGGCCGTGGAAATGCCGCATCGCAAAATGGTCAAGGCCCTGGTCAAGGGCATCGGCGACAACAAAATCGCGGCTTACTATCATGCGGACAAGGGTACGGTCTGCCAGGGCTGCCACCACCACAGCATCCCTTCCAAAAAACCGCCGCAGTGTGCCAGCTGCCATGGCAAGCCCTTCATGGAGAATCAGCCGCACACCCCCGGACTGCTCGGCGCCTACCATATCCAGTGCATGGGTTGCCACGCCGAAATGGGTCTTGAAAAGCTTGCGGCCTGCACGGAATGCCACAAGGAGAAATAATTTAAACCCGGTGCAACTGCTTAAGGAATAATCATGGCCATATCACGGAGAAAATTTTTGGGTTGGATGGGCGCAGCAGGCCTGGGAGCCACGGTCGGCAAATCCGCGCATGCTGCATCGAACAAACATTTCGAGGGCTTCCCGGACAGTATGGGGGTGCTGCACGACGTGGTGCGCTGCGTCGGCTGCCGCTCCTGCGAAGCGGCTTGCAACAGCGTCAACCAGCTGCCGCCGCCGAAGGAACCCTTCAAGGATCTGACGGTGCTGGACCAGAAGCGGCGCACCGACGCCAAGACCTACACCGTCGTCAACCGCTTCGAAACTGGATCCAAGAAGCAGCCGCCCCTTTACGTGAAAGACCAGTGCAACCACTGCCTGGAGCCGGCCTGCGCCTCGGCCTGTTTCGTCAAGGCCTTCACCAAGACCAAAGAGGGGGCGGTGATCTACGACGAATCGGTCTGCGTCGGCTGCCGCTACTGCATGATCGCCTGCCCGTTCGAGATTCCCACCTATGAATACGACAAGGTGTTGACCCCGCGGGTGATGAAATGCACCCTGTGCCACCCGCGTCTGCTCGAGGGCAAGCTGCCGGGCTGCGTGGAGGTCTGCCCCACCGAGGCGCTGACCTTTGGCAAACGCGACGACCTGCTGCATATCGCGCGGGAACGCATCCGGCGTCAGCCCGACCGTTACGTCGATCATATTTACGGCGAAAACGAAATGGGCGGCACCAGCTGGCTCTACATTGCCGGGGCCCCGTTCAGCGAACTCGGCATGCGCGAGGATCTGGGCGTGACGCCGGCGCCGGCGCTGACCGCCGGTGCCCTGGGCGCCGTGCCCATCGTCGTCGGACTCTGGCCCGTGCTGCTGACCGGCATCTACGCCGTCTCCCGACGCAAGGACAAAATCGCCCAGGAGGAGCAGGCCGATGCCGTGGCCGCCGCCGTGGCCACGAGCAAGGAAGAGGCCAAGAGCGAGCTCGAGAAGGTTCTGGCCATGAAGGAAAAGGAAAAGGAGACGGCCGTCAACATGGCGGTCAAGAAAGCGCTGGAGGAAGCGGCCAAGGAACAGGAGGAAGCCGCCGCCAAGGCGCAGGAGGGTGCGGCGGCCGAGGCCCAAGACGATTCTGAACCGAAGCAAACCGAGGAGGATTCCTGATGTCCGATACAAAAACCACAACCGGCGGCAGCCTTTTCACGCCGTTCAACATGGTCGCCGGGTTGATTCTGCTGGTCGGCGGCGTCGTCACCGTGCTCCGGTTCACCGGGGGGCTTGAGGCGGTCACCAACCTTTCGGATAACAACCCGTGGGGCCTGTGGATCGGTTTCGATCTCCTGGTCGGTGTCGCTTTGGCCGCGGGCGGGTACGTCACCTCGGCCGCCTGCTATATTTTTGGACTGAAGCGCTTCCACTCGGCCGTGCGGCCGGCCATCCTGACCGCCTTTTTGGGCTATGCCCTGGTCGTTTTCGCGCTGCACTACGACGTGGGGCGCCCCTGGCGGCTGCCATATCCCTTCATCGTGCAGCCGGGCACCACCTCGCTGCTCTTCGAAGTGGGCGCCTGCGTGGCCCTCTACCTAACCGTACTGTTCATCGAGTATACGCCGGCACCGCTGGAGTGGCTGGGTTTCAAGCGGGCCCGCAACCTAGTGGTCAAGCTGACCCTGGTGCTGACCATCTTTGGCGTCGTGCTCTCGACCCTGCACCAGTCTTCGCTGGGCGCGCTGTACGTGATCGCCCCCTCCAAGCTGCATCCGCTCTGGTATTCGGCCTATCTGCCGGTCTATTTTTTCATCTCCAGCATTATCGCCGGCCTTTCGATGGTGATCTTCGAGGGGTCGCTGTCCCACAAGAATTTCCACGACAAGATGGACGAGACGCATCTAAAGGAGGCCGACGGTGTGGTCCTGGGCTTCGGTAAAGCGGCCGCGTGGGTGCTTTTCGGCTATTTTATCATCAAGATCGTAGGCTTGGCGGTGGACAACAACTGGCATTATCTGGCCAGCGGCTGGGGGCTCTGGTTCCTGGTGGAAATGCTCGGTTTTGTCTTGTTGCCCTGCTACCTTTATGCGGTGGGCGCGCGGGACAAGAACATCAAGCTGATCCGGCGCACATCGCTGCTGGCCGTTCTGGGCATCGTGCTCAACCGTTTCAACATTTCGATGGTGGCCTTCAACTACCATCTGCCGTCCAGCGAGCGCTATTTTCCGCACTGGATGGAGATCGCCATCTCGCTGTTCATCGTCACGATCGGGGTGCTGGTGTTCCGGTTTGTCGTCACCCGCATGCCGATTCTCTACGAACACCCGGACTACAAGGATGCCCACTGATAGCCACAGAAAGAGGATCGACCATGGACGGTAACATTTTCACGCTGCAGGATTTCATGTACTTCACCAAGGCCATCACCTATCTGGTGATCGTGGCGGCCCTGATCGCCTTTCCGGCCTTCTGGCTTTTTTTGACCGACAGGGACGAATAATTTTTACCGGCGGCCGACGCGGCACCGCCAAGCCGCGCCGCCGGCGTCAACGAACCATTTCTCGTGCAAGGAGTCACCCATGTACGCATTTGTCACCGGACCGCTGGCATGGCTTACGTTCATCATCTTCTTCTGCGGCATCACCTACCGGGCCATCTGGTACTTCCGGGGGTTGAACTGGCAGCTCGACCGGGTTGCCTATAAACCGCACATGTCCTATGGCATCAAAGGCGCCCTGCGCTCGATCGTTTTCTGGCTGATCCCCTTCGGGACCCACAGCTGGCGGTTTTATCCCTTTTTTACGATCTGCTTTTTCGCCTTCCATATCGGGCTGCTGGTCACGCCCTTCTTCATCTACGGGCACAACGTGCTGTTGCAGGAGCGCTTTGGCTTCAGCCTCTGGAGCATGTCCGACGGTGCGGCCGACTTCATGACCGGCATGGTGCTCGTGGCGGCCATCTTCATTATTATGCGCCGCAACGCGCTGCCGGAGGTGCGCATCATCACCACGCCTTATGATTACCTGGTGATCGCCATCGCCGTGGCCCCGTTCGTCACCGGTCTGCTCGCACGCCACCAGGTGGGCAACTACAATTTTTGGCTGATCACCCATATCCTCAGCGGTCAGCTTTTTCTGGTGGCGATCCCGTTCACCAAACTGTCGCATTTTATCGGTTTCTTCCTGTCACGGGCCCAGATCGGCATGGACTACGGCATCAAACGCGGCGGCATGAAGAGCAAAGGCTTGTCCTGGTAACCCATAACCATTATTTTCCATAAGGAATTCGGATCATGCCCGAAGGAAAACTCTGCAATACCCAAACGGTGGATACGGAAGAACAGCTGCAGGCCCTGCTCGACGACAAGAGCGGCAAGCAGTACTACGAGGAGATGAACCATCTCGAGGTCGACGGCGACGCGCTCTGGGCCACGATGCAGAAAACCATGAAATCGCGGCTCAAGACGTGGCTGAGTATCTGCGCCCACTGCGGCATGTGTGCCGACAGCTGCTTCTTCTACCTGGCCAACAAGAAAGACCCGGAACAGGTGCCCTCCTACAAGATCATTTCGACCCTGGGCGAACTGGTTAAGCGCAAGGGCAAGGTGGACAACGCCTTCATGCAGATGGTCATGGATACGGCCTGGTCCAAGTGCACCTGCTGCAACCGCTGCGGCATGTACTGCCCCTTCGGCATCGACATGGGCATCATGTTCAGCTACACCCGCGGGCTGTGTTTTTCCCAGGGGTTCGTGCCCTGGGAGCTCAAGATCGGTTCGGGTATGCACCGGATCTACCGGGCCCAGATGAACGTCACCACCGAGGACTGGGTCGACACCTGCGAGTGGATGGCCGAGGAGTACGAGGAGGACTGGCCCGGACTCAAGATACCGGTCGACGTGCAGAATGCGGATATCATCTACACCGTCAATGCGCGCGAACCCAAGCACTACCCCGAGGATCTGGCCGAGGCCGCCATCCTGTTCCATCTCGCCGGGGAGAATTGGACCGTGCCCAGCGAGGGCTGGGAAGAGACCAGCCTGGCCATGTTCGCCGGCGACTGGGCGGCCTGCAAGATGCAGGTCGAGAGCGTCTACGATGCCATGGAACGCCTCAACCCCAAGCGCATGGTGGTGACGGAGTGCGGGCATGCCTACCGGGCCACCGTGGTCGAAGGCCCCTACTGGGCCGGCCGCAAGGATGGTACCACACCGGTGCCGAGCTTCCACTACGTGGAGTGGGTGGCCGAGGCCCTGCGCACCGGCAAGATCAAGGTCGATCCGGATAAGAAAATCAAAGAGCCTGTGACCTACCAGGATTCCTGCAACTACATCCGCAATGCCGGTCTCAAGGACGTGGCCCGCGAGATCATGAGCTATATCGCCGAGGATTTCCGCGAGATGAAGCCCAACAAGGAGCACAACTTCTGCTGCGGCGGCGGCGGTGGGCTGAATGGTATCGGGCGCTATCGCGAACAGCGCAACATCGGGCTCAAGGTCAAGCGCGACCAGATTCTGGAGACCGGCTGCAAATTGGTGATCGCGCCCTGCCACAACTGCTGGGATGCCATTCGCGACCTGGAGGAGGAATTCCGCATCGGTATCCGCTGGTCGTTTCTCAAGCCGCTCCTGATCCATATGGCGGTCGTGCCGGATCACCTGAAACCGGAGGAATAGAGGGCGTTTGATTCGCCCTGGGTGGCCGCCCTGTCATGCGGACAGGGAACGGCCCCACACCGGGTCTGCCCATGAATACGGTTACGCTGAAGACGAACGGGACGCTCTTCACCGACGGCAAACCCGTCGATGCCGAGCCGTTGTATTGCCTGAGCCTGAAGGTCGCGCTCGACGCCGGGGTGAGCGTTCGCAGCCTGTTCGCGATGCTTGAGCGGTACCCGCTGATGACCCGTTTGAATGCCTTTTTCCCCACGTACCTCGAGCAGTACCGGCAAGCGCCGGCGGACGGCTGCCGGAGTGATGACTTCGATCATATCGAATTCGGCAAGACCGTCGAGATGGTCGGCTTTCCCGGGGAGCCCCGGTTGGAGATTTACAGCACCCTCAAAGGGATCGGGAAATCGGAACCACGGGAGATACGCAATTACGAATTGGAGCAGCTGCTGGATATGCCCCTGAAGCTCGGCCGGCTCAAACACATCGTATTCGGAGACAAGGTCGACCAGTTCGAGTTCGCAACCGTATTCAACTTGTTCGAATTTATTGACGGTGTCGTCTGGGAGCTCAGCTTTCAGGGCACCCTGAGGGCCTGTGCACTAAGGAGGTGACAATGTTTGAGAAGATACTTTTCGCGACCACCGGGACACCGATCTGCGATCATGCGGCCCACGTGGCTTTCGACCTGACCAAGAAGTACAAGTCCGCGTTGACCCTGTTTCACACCCTGGGGACGCCGTCGCATGGATTCAGCCAGGTGGTCAAGGACTCTCGCACGGGCGAAGACGAATACGTCAACGGCGATTATGTGGACTGGGTGCGTGAAGAAATTAAAACCTACTATGCCAAGCAGCTGGATGAAACGGCCGGTGCCGCGATCGAGGCGGCCATCGGCGCACCCCACCGGGAGATCCTGCGGCAGGCCCGCAAGAGCGATACCGACCTGATCGTCATGGGGGCCCACTCGCGTGAAGAGGACGCCGGGGCGACGCGCTACCGGAATGTGGTCGGCAGCACCATGCAGCGGGTCGCCAAGGGCGCCAAATGCCCGGTGCTGATCGTCAGCCGGCCCTGTACCACCTGCCTGTGGTATTTCTCCAATATCGTTTTCGGCACCGACTTCTCCAAGGCCTCTGCGTCGGCGTTCAAGTTCGCTTTTAACCTGGCGCGTGAAATCGGTGCCAAGCTGCACCTCTTCCACGCCCTCGACATGAGCGCGATCTACGCCGGCAAGGCTGTCAGCCAGGACGACATCGAGAAGGAAATCAAAGCCGCCCACGAACGCATCGAAAAAACCTATGTCGCGCAGATGGGCGACTATGACAACTATGCCATCGAAGTCTGGGAAGGCGTGCCCTACGTGGAGATTCTCAAATACGCCCGCGAAAACAACGGCGATCTGATTGTCATGGCCCACCACACCCGCGAGGTGGATCCCGAGGACGCCCTGCTGGGCAGCACGGTCGAACAGGTCGTTCTGCGGGCGGCCTGCCCGGTGGCCAGCGTCAACCGGCCCGACAAGGTGGGTTAAGATCGCGAACGCTTGGGGGCGTCCATGAGGGTTCGGTGCCCGTCGGACGCGCAAGCATGCACAGAGCCGGTTGACGGTCATGGCCAAGAAGAAAATCCTTGTCGTCGATGATGAAATGGACATGCGGTTCTATGTGACCGCTCTGCTGGAAAGCAACGGATATCAGGCGCAGGCGACGCGGGACGGTCAAAGCGGTATGCAGCAGGCCCGCGAGGAGCGCCCCGATCTGATCATTCTGGACATCATGATGCCGGGTGACGGCGGAGTCAAAATGTACAGCCGGCTCAGGGAAGATCCGGCGCTTGCGGACATCCCGGTCATCATGCTTTCGGCCGTGGCGGAAACCAGCTTCCGCCATTTCCTTTCAATGCTGAATGCCCAAAGTGCCCAGCCGGTCCCCGATCCGGTGGCCTACCTGGAGAAACCGCTGGATCATGCGCGGCTGCTCGACAGCATTCGGCAGACGATCGGCTGACACCGATCCGGTCGCACGGCCGGCCACCCCTGCCCCCCGTGTTCCCCTGCGGCGCGACGCCGTGCCGAAAGGCGGTGCCGAGCGGCATGGCCTCCTGCATCCTTGCCCGGAGGCGAGGCGTATCCATGGAAATTGAAAAGCGCATATTGGTGGTGGACGACGAAGCGGACCTGCGCGAGATTCTCCAGATTTACCTGACCGATCTGGGCTATGATGTCCTCACGGCCGCCAATGGCCGTGAAGGGCTCGACTGCTTCCAGGATGAGCGCCCGCCGATTGTATTGAGCGATATCAAGATGCCGGTCATGGATGGCGTGGAAATGCTCCGGCAGATCAAAAACGCGGATCCGGAAACGGAAGTCATCATGATCACCGGCCATGGGGACATGGCTCTGGCGATCGAGAGTCTCAAGCTCGAGGCCGCCGATTTCATCACCA
>CAYMAR010000092.1:0-11118 GCA_964388465.1 uncultured Desulfobacteraceae bacterium | reverse complement strand
AAAAGGCTACCCCATGGCAGACAAACCGACAGCTTCCAGGCCGGATCCCGCGCTTCAGCATCTGCCCCCGCAGAACCTTGAAGCCGAAGAATCACTGATCAGCGCCGTTCTCATCGACAACGCCACCCTGCTCGAGGTACTCGAAGTCCTGGCCCCGGAAGACTTTTATCGCACGGCCCACCAGCGCATCTTCACGGCCATGACCGCGTTGTTTGGCCAGAGCGAGCCTGTCGACCTGATCACCCTGACCAATAAACTCAAGGAAAACGGCCAACTCGAAGACATCGGCGGCGCCGTCTATCTGGCACGCCTGCTCGACACCGCCCCGGTGGCCGCCAATGCCGTCCACTATGCCCGCATCGTCCACGAAAAGGCCTGCCTGCGGCGACTGATCAGCACGTCCAACCAGATCCTCCAGAAGTGCTTCGAGGATCGCGGCGACATCGATGGATTGCTCGACTACGCGGAGCAATCCGTGTTCGAGATCGCGGAAGACAAGGTCCGCAAAACCTTCCATCCCCTGAGTGAATTGATCGAAACCAATATCGACCAGCTCGAGGAGCGCCAGGGCAACCGTACCCTGATTACCGGTGTGGCCACCGGATACAGCCAACTCGACAACCTGACCTCCGGCCTCCAGCCTTCGGATCTCATCATCCTGGCCGCTCGCCCGAGCATGGGCAAAACCGCCTTGGCGCTCAACATGGCCCGCAACGCCGCGGTGGATCACCATACGCCGGTGGCCATCTTTTCGCTGGAAATGTCCAAGGAGCAGCTCTCGATGCGCATGCTCTGCGCCGAGGCGCGAGTGGATTCCCACCGGTTGCGCGGCGGGTTTCTGAGCAACGACGACTGGACCAACCTGACCCATGCCGCCAGTGTGCTGTCGGACGCCCCCATTTTCATCGACGACAGCCCGGATATATCGGCCCTCAATATCCGCGCCAAATCACGCCGTCTTAAAAGCGATCAGCAGTTGGGGCTGGTCATCATCGACTATTTGCAGTTGATGAAGGGGCACGCTCAATCGGAGCGCCGTGATCTGGAGATTTCCGAGATTTCCCGGTCGCTCAAAGGCCTGGCCAAAGAGCTCAACGTTCCGGTGGTGGCCCTCTCGCAGCTCAACCGTAAGCTCGAGGAGCGTACCGACAAGCGCCCCAAACTTTCTGACCTGCGCGAAAGCGGTGCGCTGGAGCAGGATGCCGACGTGGTCACTTTCATCTACCGGGACGAAGTCTACAACAAGGAAGAAAACAACCCCAACCGCGGCAAAGCCGAAATCATCGTGGCCAAACACCGCAACGGACCCACCGGCGACGTGCCGCTGGCCTTTATTCATGCCTACACGCGTTTTGAAAACCTTGCCAAAGATGACTTCGTGCCTGACCTTCCCCATTAGGATAATCAACACGCACCTGAACTTCGTGCCGTATGCCGCCATTCGATCGAGCGGCACCCTTCGACCCACGTCCGAAAATCACTGATCGAATCGGCCGATGAGAAAAATATACGGATATACCACCGGACTGAAAACCAGCCAGTTTAAACGGCTGGACAAGCTCTACCGGCGCCGCATAAGGCCGGAAGAGATCATCTCGCCTGCGCTGGCCCGGGAAATGTGTCAGCTGTCACACGATATCCGCCGTCAGATCGGCCTACTGGTCGACCGACGGGGCAAGATCCAATACGTGATCGCCGGGGATCATCACAAAATTTTCATCCCCAACGCACGCAACCTGCGGGCGGCTCCGGGACGACTCATGGGGATGCGCTGCGTTCATACCCACCTGAAATCGGAAAACCTGACCCCGGACGACCTGACCGACCTGGTCTTGTTGCGTTTGGATTTGATGGCCGCTATCACCATCAAACCCGGCGGGATTCCCGACCAGATCTGGGCGGCCCATCTGCTGCCCCGCGACACCAGCGAGGCCCCCTACCAGAAGCTGCCTCCCGAAAATCCCCATGAACCGCGTTTTGCCTGCCTGGAGACCATCCAGGCCCTTGAGGCCGAAATGGCCCAACATCAGGCGCAGCATGCATCGCGCGCCGGCCACGAGCGCACGCTGCTGGTGAGCGTCACCACCGCCCCCCGGCGACGCGCCCGGGCCTCCCTGAAGGAGCTTGCCCAACTGGCCGAATCGGCCGGCCTCGAAGTCGTCGACACCGTCCTCCAGCAGCGCGAGCAGGTCGATCCGCGGCTGGTACTCGGTGCCGGCAAACTCAAGGACATGGTCATAACGGCCATGCAGAAAAATATCGCGCTGCTGGTCTTCGACCAGGAACTCAATCCTTCCCAGATTCGGTCGCTAACCGACCGGACCGAGCTCAAAGTGATTGACCGCAACCAATTGATTCTGGACATTTTTGCCCAGCGGGCCCGCACGCGGGAGGGTAAACTGCAGGTTGAACTGGCGCAGCTCAACTACCTGCTGCCGCGGCTGGTGGCCAAGAATACGGCCATGTCGCGCCTTACCGGCGGCATCGGTGGCCGCGGCCCCGGTGAGACCAAGCTCGAGATCAACCGGCGGCGGGTGCGCGAGCGTATCGGCCGCCTCGAAGAGGCCCTGCGGCAGGTTCAGAAACAACGCAAGCAGCAGCGGGCCCGGCGCAGCAAGCGCCGCCTGCCGATCATATCGATCATCGGTTACACCAATGCCGGCAAGTCGACCTTGCTCAACGCACTCACTCGCAGTGATGTGCACGTCGAGAACCGCTTGTTTGCCACACTGGATCCGTCCAGCCGCCGTCTCAAATTTCCCCAGGACCTCGAGGTGATCATAACCGATACGGTTGGATTCATTCGCGACCTGCCCAAGGAATTGATGGCCGCTTTTCGCGCGACCCTGGAAGAGCTGGAAAATGCCGATTTGCTGCTGCATGTGATCGACATCAGCAACCCCCAGCACCAGACCCAGGTGCGGGCGGTGGAGCGCATCCTGGCCGAGCTCGGCCTGGACACGATCACGGCCATCCGCGTCCTCAATAAACAGGATCGTATCGATGCCGCGACTCAGGCCCGTCTGGCGCGGACCCTCGATGGCGTTCCCGTTTCAGCCACCCACCGTTCCTCATTGCGTCCCCTGATCAAGCGCATGACCGCGGAACTGTCGGCGGCGCAGCGGCCGGCCCCCGAAATCCAGGCAACGGCCGCCGATTGCGATTGACTTTTCGACACGATCCCATATAATGAGATTTTCTTATGAATTTAGAATATTTAAAGGATGTTGCCGTGGCCGCTGCGTTTCGGGCGGGCACGCTCATCCGCACCAAGCTGGGCCGCATCGACCGGATCGAACACAAAGGCGTTATCGATTTGGTCACCGAAGTGGATCGTGAGGCCGAAACGCTCATCGTCGCCATTATCAGGCATTGTGTCAGGGATCATGCGATTCTGGCCGAAGAACGCGGACACGAGCAGGGCCGCCCTGACCGCCTCTGGATCGTGGACCCTTTGGACGGTACGACGAATTTCGCGCACGGTGTCAAATCCTGCTGTGTTTCGATTGCTTTCGCCGCCGACGGTGAAACGCGGTTAGGCGTGGTCTTGGATCCGTTCGCCAACGAATTGTTCGTCGCCTTGAAAGACGGCGGCGCCTGGCGCAACGGCCATCCCGCCAAGGTTTCGAACATCGACGCCTTGACCGATAGCCTGCTGGTTACAGGGTTTCCCTACAATGTCAGGGATCGGGAGGTCATGGCCGCCACGATGCCGCGGCTGAGCCGATGTCTGGCCGCTTGTCAGGGAATTCGACGCCTGGGATCGGCCGCTCTGGATCTCTGCCATGTGGCGGCCGGTCGTTTCGAGGCTTTCTGGGAGCAAAACCTCAAAGCCTGGGATACGGCGGCCGGCGTATTGATGGTGACCGAGGCCGGCGGCCGGGTATCGGATTTTGACGGCCGCGAATATGATCAGAACGCTAATGCCATCATCGCCTCCAATGGCAAGATTCACGCCCCCATGCTAAAACTGCTGCAGCCGAAGGAAACCGAATGACGCGCCATACGACCGCCCCTCAGGATCTCGACTACTTTCTGGGATGCTTCGGCAGTTTCAACGCCGAAAACAATGTCTGCCTGAAACACTGCGTCTTGAGTTTGAGGTGTGCCATTGAAAAAGATGAACAGATGCGGATGGAATTGCTGGAAGATCTCGTCAGCTCGGATGGCGTGATTCTGAAAATGCAGTAAACGCCACAATCGGCCGGTCGGGACAACCACGCGCCGATCCCCCCCTGGTCGTGCTTCTCATTGTGCCCTGCCGCGGTCGCGGCTAAAGAATTTATTCGGGCCGCCCACTAAAAATCACCGTTTTCCAGCTTCTCGGAAATATAACCGACCTGTTTGCGCAGGACCGCACTGTCCCGCAGCCCCTTTTCGATGGTATTGATCGAATGCAGCGCCGTGGCGTGATAGCGATTGAAGCTCCGGCCGATGGTTTGCAACGGAGCGTCGGTGTAGCGCCGCGACAGAAAGATCGCCACCTGGCGCGGGCGAACAATGGATTGTTTGCGTGAGCGCGACACCAGATCCTTGGGGGAGACACCATATTGCCGGCAGACGAGCTTCTTGATGACTTCGATGGTGATCGTCTTCTGTTGCCGAACGATATTCCGAACGACGCTTTCAGCCAATTTCAGATCGATGGCACATCCCAGCAGCGAGGATTTGGCGGCCACCTGCATCAGGCCGCTTTCCAACTGGCGGATATCGTCCGACAGTTCGCTGGCAAGATAATGAAGCACGTCCTTGGATATCAGCAACGACTTGCATCCGGCCTTTTTTTCGAGAATGCGCACCCGGGTGCCGAAATTGGGCGGGTCGATGTTCGAAATCAGCCCGTAGGTGAACCGGGACCGCAGCTTGTCGGTCAGCCGGGGGATGTCCGAGGGGCAGTAACAGCTTGAGAATATAATTTTCTTTCCGGATTCAAAGAGGGTATCGAGGGTCCCCGCGAGTTCTTGTTGCGTGCGCGCCTTGCCCCCCAGGTGATGCACATCCTCCAACAAAAGCACGTCGCACCGGGCACGGTATTTCCCTTTGAAATGCGCCAGTTTGTCGTTGCGAAAGGCCGAAACCATTTCATTGCTGAAATCCTCGGCGGTGGTGTAATAGACGCGCTCTTCCGGAAAAGCGTCCAGAATATAATGGCCGATCGCCTGGGCCAGGTGGCTTTTGCCCAGGCCGGTGTTGGCGAGCAGATAAAGACAGTTTTGCGGACTCTGCCGATTCGAGGCCAAAGACAGCGAGGCTGAATAGGCAAAGTCGTTGTTGCGGCCGACCACGAATTGGTCGAACGTGAAATCCCGCCGTAAAAAGCGACCGGCGGGAACGTGTCGGTTGATTCTGGGAAGTGCCCGTTGGGGATCGACGGCGAGGGTCCTATCTTTCAACCCCGCGGCCGTCGGCTGTCTGTCGGCGATGCGAAAACAGCATGTTTGCCCGGTCAGGCGCTTGAATTCCGTCTGAATCAATTCGCTGTAGTGGTCCTGAACGCGGCGCAGGGAAAAGGCATTGGGACATTCGATGCAATAGGCCCCTTGATGACCCCTGCAGACCGTCAGGGGTTCGATCCACATGCGGTAACTGTGCAGGGGGATGCTGTTTTTAAGGACGGATTTAATGCTTTGCCAGTGTTTCTCCATGGATTTCTGTTTGTCACCCCTCAAGATTGAACGCTGCGGCCCAACGGCCGCAAAGAGCCTAAACTAACGAAAATTTAGCAAAAATACGGATTAAAAATGACTATTTCGGAGATTGAGCTATGATTACGACTAAGCTTGCGCGAGAAAACAGGGCCTCTTTTATGGGAAGGACACGGTGAAGTCAAACCGGATCATATGGATTTGCCGTCGGTTTGCTCCGAAGTTATGAACAATTTATATCCTATTGTTTTTAAATGTTTTTTTATTGTATCTCACCACAACTATCTTTAAATACAACCATTTTTTCAACATAATTTTTCGTAGGAATTTTAATGATATCCGAACATCCGTCCAAGTTATCGACAAAATTGATATCTTTGTTTTTCATCGTTTATCGACTATTTTCTTTGATTTTAACCCCAATCAAATTAAATTCTAATGAATGATCGGTGTTCATTTTGTTCTGGCGGCATGAATCCTGGTTTCATTTGATCTCGCCGGTATGGGCCACTATAATGCAGCCCGCACCTATTCGATCACCAGCCGCCAAGATCGGTCTGAGCTTTCAATGCGCACAAACTGGATTCAAATTCGCGGCGCCCGTCAGCACAATCTCAAGGGCATCGATCTGGATATACCCCGCAACCGGTTGATTGTCATAACGGGCCTTTCGGGATCGGGCAAGTCGACTCTGGCCTTCGATACCCTCTATGCCGAGGGGCAGCGCCGCTATGTCGAGTCGCTTTCGGCTTACGCCCGCCAATTTCTGGAACGTCTACCCAAGCCCCAGGTGGATTGGATCGAGGGTCTTTCACCGGCGATCGCCATCGAGCAGAAAACCGCCGCCCGCAACCCGCGATCGACCGTCGGGACGCTGACCGAGATTGCCGACTACCTTCGGCTGCTTTACGCCCGTGTGGGCGTGGCCCACTGTCCGCGCTGCGACGAACCGATCCAAGCCCAGAATCTGGATCGTTTCATTTCCGCTCTGATGAATTTGAAAGAGGGTACGCGCTTGATGGTGTTTGCCCCGATCAAGCACGAGGCGTCCGGACCGGCGCAAGTATTCAAGCGCCTGCGCCGCGATGGCTTTGCCCGCGTGCGCATCGATCATGAGGATATCATTTCTCTGGACGAGCACGAAAGCCTCAAGCAACGCACCATTCGGCACCTCGAAGCGCTGGTCGACCGACTGATCGTGAGGCCCAAAATACGCAATCGCCTGGCAGACTCCCTCGAACTGGCCCTGGCCCTGACCGGCGGTGAGGCCCTGGTTGAGACCATTGACGGCGAACGGATGCCCTTCAGCGAGACCCCGGTATGCCTTTCCTGCGGTCTTGGTCAGCCGGCGCTGACCCCCGCCAGCTTCTCCTTCAATTCCCCCCAAGGCGCCTGTCCGGTTTGCGACGGTCTTGGACGGCGTGAGGCGTTTGCGCCTGAGCTGATCGTACCCAACCCGGGGCTCTCCCTGCGGGAGGGGGCCGTCAAACCCTGGGCCCATCGCCACTCGGTGCACTTCATGGAATTCCTGGAGGCCCTAACCGCGCACTATCAAACCGACGTCCATCAGCCCTACCACGCCCTTCCGCACGAATTTAAAAACGCCCTGATGCACGGCAGTGGTGACGAACGCATATCCTTCTTTTTCTTTGAAAATGATCGCCGCCGGAACGCCCCCCGCGTTTTCGAAGGCCTGGTGCCGATTCTGCAGCGCCGCTGGGATGAGGCCGGCGACAGCCGGACCCGCGATGAACTCAGGCCCTACATGCGATCCCAACCCTGCACGGATTGCGGCGGGAGCCGTCTGAACGCGCCCGCCCGTCATGTCCGCGTCGGTACACTCAGCCTGCCGGAATTCTGCGCCCTCAGCGCCGCCGAAGCCCTGGATTACACCCGTACACTCGAACTCGATGGTCATCGGGGTGAGATCGCCGCCAAAATTCTGACCGAGGTGATCAACCGGCTGGCCTATATCGTGGACGTGGGTCTGCCTTACATCAGCCTGGAACGCTCGGCCGCCAGCCTCTCCGGTGGTGAAAGCCAGCGCATCCGCCTGGCCACCCAGATCGGCTCGAAGCTGACCGGCGTGCTCTACGTTCTGGATGAGCCCAGCATCGGGCTGCACCCCCGCGACAACCAGCGCCTGCTGTCGGCCCTGATGCAAATGCGCGATCTGGGCAACACGGTCCTCGTTGTGGAGCACGACGCGGAGACCATCCGCACCGCCGACTACGTGGTGGACATGGGGCCGGGCGCCGGCGTGAATGGCGGCGAGGTCATTTTTGCGGGCGCCCCGACGAAACTCCTGAATGCCAAGGGCAGCCTGACCGGCGACTATCTCTGCGGTCGTCGGCACATCCCCCGCCCTCCCGCTCACCGGCCGGAACACCCACGGTTCATCACCATCGAAGGGGTGCGTCAAAACAATCTTGACAATCTCACGGTCGCATTTCCCCTGGGGCAGTTCACGTGCGTCACCGGTGTATCCGGATCGGGCAAGTCCTCACTCGTTCTGAAAACCCTTTACCCGGCGATCGCGCAGCAGCTCTACCGAACCGGCGTAGCGGCCGGGCGCTACGACGCCGTGCACGGGGTCGAGCATATCGACCGCGTGCTTTACATCGACCAGAGCCCCATCGGCCGCACCCCGCGCTCCAACCCGGCAACCTACACCGGCCTTTTCGCCTTGATCCGCGAACTCTTCGCGCGCACCCCGGAAGCCCGCGCGCGGGGCTATAAGCCCGGGCGTTTCAGCTTCAACGTCAAGGGCGGGCGATGCGAAACATGTCGCGGCGACGGCATCATCAAAATCGAAATGCACTTTCTGCCGGACATGTATGTCACTTGTGACGCGTGCCAAGGCCGACGCTACAACCGCGAGACACTCGAAATCCGATACCGCAGCCGCAATATCAAGGCGGTCCTCGATATGACGGCCAATCAGGCCTGCGCCTTCTTCAGCCGGCTGCCCAAACTGCGCACCAAACTGGAAACCCTGATCGACGTGGGCCTGGGCTACGTGGGATTGGGTCAGGCGGCCACAACTCTATCCGGCGGTGAGTCCCAGAGAATCAAACTGGCGCGGGAACTGGGCCGCAGGTCTTCCGCGCGGACCGTCTACATCCTGGACGAGCCGACGACGGGGCTGCATTTCGAAGACATCAACCGTTTGCTCGAGGTCCTGCACCGCCTGGTGGACAACGGCCATACGGTGATTGTCATCGAACATCATCTGGACGTGATCAAAACCGCCGATCATATCGTCGACCTCGGTCCGGAGGGCGGGACGGGCGGGGGGCGGATCGTCGCCCAGGGAACACCCGAAGAAGTGGTCCGCGTCTCCGGTTCGCACACCGGTCGATTTCTGAAGGCGATATTGGCCCCTACGAGAGGAGAGCGGCCGCTGGGGTAGTGGCATTCAACGCTTCGCCCCAACCGAAACGGGCCCGGTCGAAATTCGACCGGGCCCGTTTCCGTGAGAAAAAATGAAATGGACTACTTGAGGAGCCCCTCGACGATTCCAGCCATCGGGGTGGCGTAGATCAGAATCAGCGAGATAACCAGCGCGTAGATACACAGCGATTCGATCATGGCCAGGCCGATCAGCATGGTAACGGTCACTTTACCGGAGGATTCCGGATTGCGGGCGACACCCTCAACGGCCGACTTG
Organism: uncultured Desulfobacteraceae bacterium; assembly: GCA_964388465.1. Lineage (GTDB taxonomy): Bacteria > Desulfobacterota > Desulfobacteria > Desulfobacterales > UBA5852 > JABZFP01. Next base: position 1,803 of record CAYMAR010000092.1, on the reverse strand, counting down.
AGGCCAATACCCTGCCCGATGCCGCAACCAAACGCGGCGATTGCAATACCAAAACCAGCGGCTGTGACACAAGCGACAAAAAATTTCAGAGCTTCAGCTTCCATACCTACGTTTCCTCCTTGATTGAAATGATGGTTTAGGCTTCTTCCATTGCCCCATGACAGGCACTTAAAATATGGTCGTCCCCTTGCCTTTCCGGCTAAAGGGGAAATTCAGCTTAGTGGGCGTGCTCCATCGAACCCTGAAAATACATGATCGATAAAAGAAAGAAAACAAAGGCCTGAACCAGGGCCACAAAGACCCCCAGCACCATGATCGGCAGAGGCGCAAAAAAGGCGCCGGCCAGCAGGAACAGGATCGTCAGCACCAGCTCGTGGCCCATCATGTTGCCGAACAGACGGAAGGTCAGCGAAAGCACGCGGGCGCAGTGGCCGATGAGCTCAATCGGCAGCATGATCGGAATCATCCACCAGACCGGCCCGAGAAAATGTTTATAGTAATGCACGCCGTGATACTTGATCCCGATGAAATGCGTAAAGACGAAAACCACCAGGGCGCATCCCAGGGTGGTGTTGATGTTGGCCGTGGGCGGGAAGAAGGTGGGCACCATCCCGGCCAGGTTGCTGATGAAGATGAAAATAAAGATCGTGGCCACGAGGGGAAAGAACCAGCGGGCCTCGTCACCGGCGATATCGACCATGAAATCCTCGATACCGGAGATGACCACCTCGAAGAAATTCTGGGCTTTTCCGGGAATCATGCTGACCCCTTTGGCGCCCAGCGCACCGCAGACCACAAGGAAGAGCATTACCAGCCAGGCGTAGAGCACGTGGGGGTTGGCGTGAGCAAAATGAGCCGGCCCGGGCCCGAGCAGTTCGCAAAATTTAACCAGAAACATCCACGGGTGTTCCATCCTTAAACCGCCTCCTTGAAGATAAGTTTTGAGAATTCCAGGGCCGTGGCGGTAAAGATGCTGGCGACCACGACCGAAAGTCCGATGAACAGGCCTAGCGGATCAACGCAGCGTCCGGCCATCAGCACAAAAACAACCATGCCGCTGGCGACGAAACGCAGGTAATATTTGGCGATGATGCGGTGATGCGGAGCCAGATGGGGCGGGCGCAGGGATTTTTTCAGGGTGCGCGCGAGCAGGTGAAAATTGATGGTGACGATGAGTCCCCCGGCGGCGATACCCAGGGCGACGTCGACATGCGCCAGCGCCAGGCCGGCGACGGTGGTGGCGACAAGCAGAATCCAGTTGGATCGGGTGACGAAACGGAGTATTCGCGCCTGGTCGTTCAAATCAGCCTTTTCAATCTCTCGCCGTGTAAGTGGATGTCTCAGAGACGCCGGCTTTTCTTGATCGCAAGCCCGATGTTGCGAAAGCCGGCGACAATCCCCATCCCCAGCCCGACCAGGGTGATCCAGGGAGACGTGTCAAAACGCCGGTCGAGATAGATGCCTGCGAACAGCCCGATAAATATCGACAGGGCAATCTGAAACCCCAGGCTGCTGTAATAGGCAAAGTCTCTCCAGGCCCGTCGGGTTTCTCTTTTCATGCGCAGGGATATCTCAAAAAACATGCCGTCCCGCGGAGCGGTCGGATCAAGTCAAGAGCATCTAACATAGGCCCCTGGCGAAGTCAACGAAAATTGGGGGCCGCCGCTACCATTTAAGCTGCTCGGCATCGAACACCGGCCCGTCTTTGCAGACATGCAGATAGCCGTCGTGCGAACGCCCGGCGACGGCGCACCCCAGACAGGCACCCAAACCGCAGGCCATGGCCGACTCGATCGACACCTG
>CAYMAR010000091.1:0-11191 GCA_964388465.1 uncultured Desulfobacteraceae bacterium | reverse complement strand
GTCTTTGATGGTGCTCTCATCCGCCGGGGTGTCGATGTTCACCATGCAGGTGGCGCGGTCGCCCAGGCGCCCAAGCTGGAAGCGGCCGATATTGATATCGTGCTTGCCCAGCATGGTGCCCACATTGCCAATGACGCCGGGCTGGTCGATGTTCTGAAGAATGATCATGTGTCCTTCGGGGATGGCGTCCATGTAAATCTTGCCGAAGCGCACGATGCGGGGGTATTTTTCACCGAAAATCGTGCCCCATATCTCGTCGGGACCGTCTTTGTAGCCTTCCAGGCGGATGCGCAGGGTGCCGGCGTAGTCCGTGCGGTCCTTGGACAACACTTCCTTGACTTTGATGCCCTTGGCTTTGGCGATGGCCCGGGCATTCACGTAATTGACCGGCTTGTCCGTAAACGAGCCCAGGAAGCCCTTGAGGGCCGCGTGGGTCAGGGGACGGGTTTCCAGGTCGGCCACGTCCCCGGAATAAATCAGCGTAATGTCGAACACCCGGGTCATGAGCTGCCCCATCAGGGCGCCCATTTTTTCGGCCAGGTTCAGGTAGGGCCGAATACGGTCCATGACTTCCCGGGAGACAGAGGGAAAATTGACCGCGTTGACGATGACGTCGTTGAGCAGATAGGAGGCCATCTGGTTGGCGATCATCTCGGCCACCTTGACCTGGGCCTCGCCGGTGCTGGCCCCCAAGTGCGGCGTGAAGATCACCCGGGGGTGCTGGAGCAACGGCATTGTCGGGTCGGGTGGTTCGGTGGGGAAGACATCGAGTGCGGCGCCGGCCACCTGACCGCTTTCCAGGGCCTCGTAGAGGGCGTCCAGGTCGACCACATCCCCGCGCGAGCAGTTGACCAGGCGTACCCCCGGCTTCATCTGGGCCAGCGTTTCCGCATTGATCATGTTGACGGTTTCCTTGAGCCGCGGCACATGCAGCGAAATGAAATCCGCCTCCCGGTAAAGCTCTTCCCGGCTGACCATTTCGACGTGCAGGGCCTCGGCGGCCTCGGGGCTGACAAACGGGTCGGCGGCGATCACCCGCATACGCAGGCCCCGGGCCAGGGCGGCGACCACGCGGCCGATATTGCCGAGGCCCATGATGCCCAGGGTCTTGCCGGTCACCTCGACGCCGGTCAAGAGCTTTTTATCCCAGCGGCCCTTTTTGAGTGACATGGTCCCCTGGGGAATATTGCGCGCCAGGGCCAGGAGCAACGAGATGGCATGCTCGCCCGTGGTCACGGTGTTGCCGCCCGGCGCGTTCATGACCACGACGCCCTTGTCGGTGGCCGCCCTCACATCGATATTGTCCACGCCGATACCGGCCCGGCCGATGGCTCTTAGATTGCCGGCCGCCGCCAGCACCCGTTCGTCGACCTTGGTCCCGGAGCGCAGTGCCAACCCGTGAAAGTCGCCGACGATCTCGGCCAATCTTTCCGGCGCGTTCGTGGCTTTGTCGAAGTCTTCCACCACTTCAATTTTTCCGGTGGCTTCGAGAATCTCCCGGGCCACCGGCGACATGTTGTCCCGAATCATCACTTTGAACATGGGTCGCTCCATCTTGGGGTTGTCAATCTGCCCGCAATATGCGGGGTGCGATCGGCGCGAACGGTCGAATCGACTTCTATAGCACACTTTTTTTGGCCATTGCAAAAGCGCGGGCGGGCTTTGACTTCCTCCGGCGCCCTCTTTATATTCAAGCATTACCAAACAGCCGAGGAGGATGCCATGGACATGCGCGAACCCGCCTTTGCCGGAAGCTGGTATCCCGGCACCGCTGAGGGCTGCCGGCGGGAAATCGAGTCTTTCCTGGAGGAGAGGCCTCTCGCGGCGCTCCCCCGAGCGCCGCTGGCCGGCATCGTACCGCACGCCGGCTGGTTTTTTTCCGGCAGCCTGGCCTGCCATATCATCGGCCTGCTGCAGGAGGATCCCCCGCCGGACATCCTGGTGATTTTCGGTATGCACATGCATCCCGCCTCGTCGCCCCTGATGATGACGACGGGCGCCTGGCGCACGCCCCTGGGGAACCTGCCCGTTGCGGAAGACCTGGCCCGCCATCTCGCCGCGCAGTTCGCGTTCGAAACGGAGTCGCCCCGTGAACCCAACCGGGACAACACCATCGAGCTGCAGCTGCCGTTCATCCGCCATTTCTTCGGCCCTGTCCCGATCCTGCCCATCGGGGTGCCGCCGTCCACGGAGGCCCTGCGAATCGCCGATGCCGTGGCCACCTACGCACAGACCGCGAAGCAACGGATCAAGGTGATCGGCTCCACCGATCTGACCCATTACGGCCCCAATTATGCCTTCACCGACAAGGGGCGCGGCGCGGCTGCCGTCAAATGGGTGCGGGAAGAAAATGACCGGCGCTTCATCGACGCGCTGCTGGCCCTCGCGCCGGGCCGTGTCATCGATGAGGCCCAGCGCCGGCAGAATGCCTGCTGCGCCGGGGCCGCCGCCGCTTGCGTTGAAGCCGCCATGGGCCTGGGTGCGCGCCAAGCCCAATTGCAGGCTTACGCCACCAGTCATGACAAGAGCCCGGGGGACAGCTTCGTGGGGTATGCGGGGGTGGTTTTCTTTTAGAAATAGCGGGCAAGTTGGCTATACCCGTCATGCTTCGATGAGCCTTCTAATTCCGGCGGTTTTATCAGCCGGGCCCAAACATCCGTTGAAGCGTTTGGACGGTTCCTTTATGCTGCTTCGGATTCAGGTTTTCTTCGGGCGAAAGAGGGTGTACATCAGATCCAGCTGACCCCTTGGGGCGTTGCCCTTGCGCTCGATGATGACCTGCCAGTTGGAGTGGCCTTCAAGCAGTTGCAGGGCCTGGTTGATGCGGGCCAGCGTCCCGGCCGCGGCTTCCCGGTCGAGCTGCAGAATTTCGCGTTCACTAAAGGCGACGTCCTCACCGGCGCCCATGCCCGCAGGTAGTCCCACCAGCACCGAACCTTCGCCGATTTCCAGCAGGGCCCGATTGAGAGCCGCCGCCAGCTTGGGGGCTACCGGAGAAATTTCGCGATAAAGGCTTGCGGCCAGCTCGTAGGGTGTCATGCGATGATGCCTCGCGCTTTGAGTTGCTTGTCGATCTTGGCCCAGGGGTCCCGCAGGGTGGCCGTACGGTTGAAGACGGGACGACCCGGGGACGAATCCTTGATGTCCGCGCAAAAATAGCCCAGGCGCTCGAACTGGACGACCGCCCCCGGTGCCACCGCAGCGAGGGCCGGTTCGAGGCGGCAGCGCTCGAGCCTTTCCAGCGATTTCGGGTTGAGGCAGGCCTTGAAGTCGCCTTCGCCGCTGGCTTCCGGATCGGCTTCCGAGAAAAGCCGGTCGTAGAGGCGCACCTCGGTTTCGGCGGCATGGGCGGCCGAAACCCAGTGAATGGTCGATTTGACCTTGCGGCCGTCCGGCGCGTTGCCGCCGCGGGTGGCCGAATCGTAGGTGCAGCGCAGTTCCACCACTTCCCCCGCCTCGTTCTTGATCACATCGGTACAGGTGACCAGATAAGCGTAGCGCAGGCGCACTTCCCGACCGGGTGCGAGACGGAAGAACTTTTTGGGGGGATCTTCCCTAAAGTCATCGTTCTCGATGTAGATCACCCGGGAAAACGGCACCTTGCGGGTACCGAAGGCCGGGTCGGTGGGGTGATTGCGGGCCTCGAGTTCTTCAACCTGGTCGTGGGGATAGTTTTCGATCACGACCCGCAACGGGTTGAGCACGCCCATGAAGCGCGGGGCCCGGTCGTTGAGGTCGTCGCGCAGGCTGTATTCCAGCAGCGCGATGTCCACCATGCTATCGCGCTTGGCCACGCCGATGCGATCGCAGAAATTGCGGATGGCCTCGGGAGTGAACCCGCGGCGGCGCAGTCCTGAAATGGTGGGCATGCGGGGGTCGTCCCAACCCTCGACGAGGCCATCCTGAACGAGCCGGAGCAGTTTGCGCTTGCTCATGACCGTGTAGCTCAGGTTGAGGCGGGCAAACTCGTACTGGCGGGGCCGGCTCTGGACGGGCAGGTTGTCCAGGAACCAGTCGTAAAGGGGGCGATTGTTCTCGAATTCCAAGGTGCAGATGGAGTGGGTCACGCCCTCGATCGAGTCGGAGAGCCCGTGGGCAAAGTCGTACATGGGGTAGATGCACCAGGCATCCCCGGTGCGATGGTGGGTCACCCGGCGAATGCGGTACAGGGTGGGATCCCGCAGGTTGATATTGGGGGCGGCCATGTCGATTTTGGCCCGCAGCACGTGGGTGCCGTCTTCAAACGCACCGGCCCGCATGCGCGTAAACAGGTCCAGATTTTCGTCCACCGAACGGTCCCGGTAGGGGCTGTTCCGCCCGGCCGCGGTAAGGGTGCCGCGGTGGGCCCTGATTTCATCGGCACTCAGGCTGTCCACGTAAGCCTTGCCGTCCCTGATCAGTTGGACGGCAAAGGCGTAAAGCTGTTCGAAATAATCGGAGGCGTAGTATTCCCGGTCACCCCAGTCATAACCCAGCCAGCGTACGTCGGACTTGATGGCCTCGACATATTCGACTTCTTCCTTGGCCGGGTTGGTATCGTCGAAACGCAGGTTGCAGACGCCGCCGAAATCGCGGGCGATCCCGAAATTAAGGCAAATGGACTTGGCGTGGCCGATATGCAGGTAGCCGTTGGGCTCCGGTGGAAAGCGCGTCATCACCGACACGTGTTTTCCGGCATCCAGATCGGCCTGGACGATATCGCGGATAAAGTTGGAAGGCGTTTCGGCTTTGGCACTCATGGTGGCATCGTCTCCGGCATAGAAGCCAACAAAAAAGGAGGTGGCGGTTTATCCGCACCTCCTCGTCGCTGTCGTGCTGGCTGAGGGACCAGGATTCGAACCTGGATTGACGGAGTCAGAGTCCGTAGTCCTGCCATTGGACGATCCCCCAGCATAATCAGAATTGGCATAATTATACAAAAAAGAGGCGGGCGTCAACTCTTTTTGTCTCCCGCGGCCGCGACGGCCCCTGCCCCAGCGGGGGTCAGCCCCGGGCGGGCGGACGCGCCTCAATATAGGTCAGGGCCTGGTTGATCCGGGCCAGCGTTTCATCCCGGCCGAGAACACGGATGATTTCGAAAATGCCGGGACTGACGGTTTTACCCGACAAAGCCACCCGCACCGGCTGCGCGATCTTGCCAAGTTTCAAACCGCTGGCTTCCATGGTTTGGACGAACGCCGCCTCGATCTGGTCATCCTCGAACGCCGGCAGCCGGGCGAGGTGGTCGGTCAGCAGGCGCAATGGCTCGAGGGCGGATGGTTTGAGAAACTTGGCGGCGGCCTTCTCTTCGTAGACAATCGGGCTGGTGTAGTAGAAAAGTGCCCCCTCGGCCATTTCCACCAAGGTCTTGCTGCGGGCCTGAAGCGTCGCCACCACCTCTTGAAGTTTGCCGCGGTCGTCGACGGCCACATGGTGGGCTTCCAGGAAAGGCTTGAAGAGGGGCACGAGGCGCTCGACGGCGGTTTCCCGAATGTGCTCGCCGTTCAGGGCCAGCAGCTTGGCCGGATCAAAAATGCCGGCCGACTTACCGATGTTGTCCAGGGAGAACTTGTCGATCAGATCCTGACGGGTGAAGAACTCCTGATCGCCGTGCGACCAGCCCAGGCGCACCAGGTAGTTCAGCACGGCATCCGGCAGATAGCCCTTTTCGCGGTATTCGCTCACGGACATGGCCCCGTGGCGTTTGCTCAATCGCGAGCGGTCGCGGCCCAGCACCATGGGCACGTGGGCAAAGACCGGCAGCGGCACTTCGAGCGCCTGATATAAAAGAATCTGTTTGGGGGTGTTGTTGACATGATCGTCGCCGCGAATGATGGTGTTGACGCCCATGGTGATGTCGTCGATCACCACGGCCAGATTGTACATGGGCATGCCGTCACTGCGGCAGATGATGAAATCGTCCAGTTCGCTGTTCTGGAAAGCGATCGGCCCCTTGACCTTGTCATCCACCACGGTGGTGCCCGTCGCCGGGGCTTTGAAACGGATGACGGCGTTGTCCGTGGGCGGTCGCCGTCGGTCACGGCAGCGGCCGTCGTAGCGGGGTTTGCCGCCCCGCGCCATGGCCTCCTGGCGCATGGCCTCGATGTCTTCGGGCGAGCAGGTGCAGTAGTAGGCCTGCCCTCCATCCAGGAGCCTCTGTAAATACTCCCGGTAGACCGGCAGGCGCTCGGACTGGAAATACGGGCCCTCATCCCAGTCGATGCCCAGCCAGGTCAGGGCGTCGAGAATGGCATCGACGGACTGCCGGGTGGAGCGTTCGGCGTCGGTGTCTTCGAAGCGCAGCACGAAACGCCCGCCCGTGTGGCGGGCATACAGCCAGTTGAACAGGGCCGTGCGGGCGCCGCCCACATGCAAGTGGCCCGTGGGGCTCGGCGGGAATCGGGTGACGACCGGATTCATGTTTGTCACTCCTCGATAAGGAACGTATTTACCAGCCGTTGACACCCCGCCGGGGTGTCAACGGCGCAAAAGCCCCCCATAGCACATCACCGGTGAGGGTACAATATCGGGACACGCATGGCCCCTCAAATTCGCTTGACATTTATTTGCGGATCAATTACTTATCACTGTTTAAATCCAACATACCGTCAACTATATGTATTTTGTATGATACCGATAGGTTAGGAGATTGCGCATGGCTGTGCCCAAGCGAAAAAAATCCAAGTCAAAACGCGACATGCGGCGCACGCACCAAAAGACCGCCGGTCCCAATCTGACCACCTGCGCCCAGTGCGGCGAGCCCAAGCGGCCGCACCATGTCTGCATGAGCTGCGGGACCTACCGGGGTCGCACCCTTATAGACACCGAAGAGGAATAACCCGTTCGGGTCGCTCCGGCCGCCAACGGGACGGTCGTTCTGCGCCGGCCGCATTGGAGCGTATGGCCTGCATTGGTGGTCGCCTGCGATTGCTGCAACTGATCTTCACATTCGAATGCTGGTATCGAAGGAGGAGCATATGTCGGTGGAAGATAAGGTCAAAAAGCTGATTGCCGAAAAGTTGAATGTCGATCCGTCCGAGGTGATTCCGGAGGCCAAGTTCGTTGATGACCTGGGGGCCGATTCCCTGGATCTGGTCGAATTGATTATGACCATGGAAGAAGAGTTCGATATGGAAATTCCTGACGAGGATCAGGAGAAAATTCTATCGGTCAAGGACGCTATCGAATATATTAATACGCATTGATTGCGTCGCAGCGTTTGGCGGCCATGCCATGGGTGGTCCGGCACCGTTCGGTGGCGCGCGCTGAACGTCTATCCCGCCCGGCAGGCATGCGATTGCGTGTCCGCCGCTTGCCAGCCCCCAGCGTGCCGGATCGATTCAAACGTGATCCCGGCCTGAACTGTACCGGCGAAACGACCCGGCGGTTTTCTTCCCCGCGGCCGCGTCGTCGGCGCTCTGCATCGCCGCCTGGCCCCGTGCCCATGCGTCGGCCCGCCAACGGTGGCTCCGGCGTTTTTGCTTGCGGAAAGCCGGACGGTTGTATTAGAAACTAGCGCACTTATGCTATTGGGGTTGAATGTCAACACGGGGGCCGCAAGCGATCGCCGCCGGAGCGTTTGCCGCCCGCCATCCAAGCCCCCGGACCCAACGAGGCCATTATGAGCAACCAGCAGGCACCAGTTATCATCGGTAGTGATCACGCCGCTTTTGAACTTAAGGAGAAAATTAAAGCCTTCCTCAGCGACCAGGGGATTTCCGTCGAAGATGTCGGTACGGCCGGTCCCGCATCGGTGGACTATCCGGACTATGGCAAGCAGGTGGCCTCCCAGGTGTCCGCGGGCCGCTTTCCCCGGGGCATCCTTCTCTGCGGGACGGGTCTGGGCATGTCGATGGTGGCCAACCGGTACCCGGGAGTGCGGGCGGCGCTTTGCCACGATCTGTTTGGCGCCAAGATGGCCCGCAAACATAACGATGCCAATATCCTCGTGCTGGGCGGCCGTGTAACCGGTGATATTCTGGCGCTTGAAATCGTAACGACCTGGCTGGAAACGCCGTTTGAAGCTGGCCGGCATCAGAATCGCCTGGATCAGTTCAATCAAGGGGTTTGAACGGGGCCGTTTGTCGATGGCGCCCCCTGAACGAGACAGCCGGCGTGCAATGGGAGTTATTGTGGAACTGAAACATCTGCAATCCGTCGATCCATCCATCGCGCGGGCGGTGGTGCGGGAGTGGGATCGGCAGGAGGCCAACCTCGAACTGATCGCTTCCGAGAACATCGCCAGCCGGGCCGTCATGGAGACCCAGGGCAGCGTGCTCACCAACAAGTATGCCGAGGGCTATCCGGACAAACGCTATTACGGCGGGTGCGAATATGTGGATGTCGCTGAAAAGCTGGCCATCGAGCGGGCGGCGGCCCTGTTCGGGGCGGACTACGTCAACGTCCAGCCCCACTCTGGATCGCAGGCCAACATGGCCGTCTATTTTGCGCTCTTGAAACCGGGCGACCGCGTATTGGGGATGAACCTGGCCCACGGCGGGCACCTGACCCACGGCAGCCCGGTGAGTTTTTCGGGACGTTTGTTCGACTTCCATCACTACGGTGTCGATCCCGTATCCGGGCGCATTGACTACGAGGCCCTTGACCGCCTGGCCCATGAAATCCGGCCCAAGCTGATCGTTTGCGGAGCCAGCGCCTACCCCCGCACGATCGATTTCGAGGCCTTCGCCCGCACGGCCCGTTCGGTCGGTGCCCGTTTGATGGTCGATATGGCCCATATCGCCGGTTTGGTGGCGGTCGGCCTGCACCCCTCCCCCGTGCCCCATGCCGACATCGTGACGTCGACGACCCACAAGACGCTGCGCGGACCGCGTGGCGGTATCATTCTTTCACGCATGGATTTCGGACCGCGCCTCAACAAGGAGATTTTTCCCGGTATCCAGGGAGGGCCCCTGATGCACGTCATCGCCGCCAAAGCGGTGGCGTTCAAGGAAGCCCTGGGGGACGCCTTCAAGCGCTACCAAAAGGCCGTGATCGCCAATGCCCAGACCCTCGCGCAAGCGCTGATGAACCGCGGCATCCAGTTGGTCACCGGTGGGACGGACAACCATCTGATGCTGATCGATCTGACCAATCTGGGTATCACCGGCCGCGAAGCGGAGGATCTCCTGGGCCAGGCCGGCCTTACCGTGAATAAAAATACGATCCCCAACGACAAGCGCGGCCCGGCCGTGACCAGCGGGATTCGTCTGGGGACGCCGGCCATCACCACCCGGGGCATGGGGGCCGAGGAAATGGAGACCATCGCCCGGCTGGTCCACGCGGTGCTGTCGAACCCCGAGGACACCGATCGGCTGAACGCCGCCGGGGATGAAGTGCGGGCCCTGTGCCGCACGTTTCCCCTTTACGCCCCGATTTACCAGGAGACGAGCAACTGAGTATGGCCGCCTTTGAATCCGACACGATCCACCCCCGGATGCCGCGTGCCGATGAAGAGCGTCCCTCCTGGGAAACCTATTTCATGGATATTACGGCTCTGGTGGCCAGGCGGACCACCTGCCTGCGGCGGGCCGTGGGCGCCGTCATCGTCAAAGACAAGCGGATTTTATCCACCGGCTACAACGGGGCGCCCAGCCACATTCGCCACTGTCGGGAGGTGGGCTGCCTGCGCGAGCAGTTGAACGTGCCCTCCGGTCAGCGGCATGAGCTCTGCCGAGGGATTCATGCCGAGCAGAACGCCATCATCCAGGCGGCCTACCACGGCGTATCCATCAAAGGGGCCACCCTGTACTGCACCACCCAGCCTTGCTCCATCTGTGCCAAGATGATCATCAACGCGGGCCTCAAGGCCATCATTTACGCCTCCGGCTATGCCGACCCGATGGCCATCGAAATGCTTGAGGAAGCGGGTGTTGCGCTGATCCGATTCAATGGCGACGACCAGGAGAAAAGCGAATGAAATGCCCCTTCTGCAAAGAGACCGACAACAAAGTGATCGACTCGCGTTTGAGCAAGGACGGCCATGAGATCCGGCGCCGGCGCGAGTGTCTGGTCTGCGGCCGGCGCTTCACGACCTATGAACACATCGAAAAGATTCCGATCATGATCATCAAGAAGGACGGGCGCCGCGAGGTGTTCTCGCGCGACAAGGTGCGTGCCGGCATCCAGAAAGCCTGTGAAAAGCGCAATATCAGCGTCAATATGATCGACAATTTCCTGGACGAGTTGGAAAGGGATCTGGGCGAGACCGGCGAGAAGGAAATTCCCTCCTCGACCCTGGGTGAAAAGATCATGATCAAACTGCATGCTCTCGACGATGTGGCCTATGTCCGCTTCGCCTCAGTCTACCGGGAATTCAAGGACGTCAATGATTTCGTCTCCGAGCTAAAGAGCCTTCTCAGCAGCCGCTGAGAGGGACGGCACGCAAACGACCCTCCCAACATGCGCGATCGATTCTATATGCAGATGGCCCTGGAGTTGGCCGCCAAGGGCCGTGGACGCACCTTGCCCAATCCCATGGTCGGAGCGGTGGTGGTGCGTGAAGGCCGGGTGGTCGGCCGCGGTTGGCACGAATGCTGCGGCGGTCCGCATGCCGAGGTAAATGCGCTCGACGCGGCGGGCGACACGGCGCGGGGGGCGACGCTCTACGTCACCCTGGAACCCTGCAACCATGCGGGGCAGACGCCTCCCTGTACGCGCCGGATTCTGGCGGCGGGCATCCGCCGGCTGGTGGTGGCGACCAGCGATCCCAATCCCGGGGTGACCGGCGGCGGGAATGCCTATCTCCAGTCACAAGGCGTCGAGGTGGCAACCGGGGTGTGCGCCGCGGAAGCCGTGCGCCTCAACGAAGCCTTCAATCATTTTATCTGCACGCGACGTCCCTTCACGATCCTTAAGTGCGCGGCCACCCTCGACGGCCGGATTGCCACCCGAACCGGCAGTTCCCGCTGGGTCACGGGCGAAGCCTCCCGGCGCCGCGTCCACGAACTGCGTCACGAGGCGGCCGCCATCATGGTGGGCATCAATACGGTTCGGGCCGACAATCCCCGTCTGACGACGCGCCTGGAGAAGGGGGGCGGCGTCGATCCCGCGCGCATCATTCTCGACACCGCGCTTTCGATCGATCCCGGCGCCAGGGTGTTGCAGCAGACATCCGCAGCCGCCACCATCGTCGTGACCGGGCCGGACGCCCCGGCGCAGCGGCGCGCGGCCGTCGAGGCGGCGGGCGGACGTGTATTGACGGCGCCTCTGG
>CAYMAR010000090.1:0-11203 GCA_964388465.1 uncultured Desulfobacteraceae bacterium | reverse complement strand
TCCAGCGCACGATGGGGGCTTCCTCCCCCCGCAGCTGGTGGGCGATAACAGGGTAGGCCGCCAGCGATTGGTAGTTGTAGGCCGAAAGTTCGGCCGTCGGTGCGCGATCGCGATTCGGATGCGTCTCGAGACCGGATAAGGAGCACCCGAACATCAGGATGAGCATCAGCGACAGGCAGGCGAAACAAGGCATCGTGGTCTTCATGGCAGCATATCCTCTTCTGAACCTGTTTTCGGCCGTTTTGGGAAAAACTTGCATTAAAATGTTAGCGGCTGTCGTTGGACAGCCGCAGACTTGCCTGACATTTGGATCGTCATCCAATCCAACGAACTGAAATAATGACCGCAGGCAAACAGGATCAAAGATAATGATCGTTCTTGTGGATGAAAGATGGAGGGCGGCGAAGCGGACAGACGATTTGAAGGATGCCAAGCCCAAACGCAAGGCCCGCCAATGTAGAAGACATCTATAAATCGGGAGTGGGCTAAAGACTCTTTACGCTACCATTGTCTTACCGATGGAAGCGTTATATTATCGTTTGGAGAATTGGTGCAGATTGCGTTAGCTTCCTATCAGTCAGGGTTTTAGGGTACACCATCGTCGGTTGTCAGATCAAAGACGGACCCGACTTGTCCTTGACAAATGGGACGGTAATCAATAGCATTAAAACTCTTTGGCAATCAATGCTTTCTTCAACTGGCGTAATCGCTGCTTAAAGGGTGCGTTCTTAGCATCCGCTCATCGGCTGGTTTTTCGGCATCACCCTATTCTTGCTTTCATCTTCCCTCTTTTTTTTCCGATCGACCCGGTGATAAAATTCTCTCCCGGGACAACCTCCTGAAAGTTCACACCGTGGAAATATGCCTCGACAGCCGTTCAAGGGACTGGCGGGTTACGCCCAATCCAAGGAGATCGACATGCGTAAGACTCAGAAAGGCGACACGATTAAGGTACACTTCAGGGGAACCCTGGACGATGGCACAGAATTCGCGCGCACCAGCGAAGGCGAACCGATCCAGTTCACCATCGGAGAAGGCCTTCTGATCAAAGGCTTCGAAGACCAGACCATCGGGATGACACCGGGAGAAAGCAAAACGATCCGATTGGAGGTCGAGGACGCCTTCGGGCCAAAACGCGATGAGCTGATTTCAACCATCCCCCGCAGTTCGATCCCGGACCATATCGAACTCTCGTTGGGCCTCCAACTGAAGGTCAAGTCGTCATCCGGTGATCCGCTTCAGGTCGAAATTACCGCCGTCGATGAAGACGAAATCACCGTCGACGCCAATCCGCCGCTGGTAGGCCAGCCCTTAAATTTTAATATCGAGTTGGTTGAATTCGCTTGATGATCTTCAGATAAGGTGGTTGGTCTCCAGGCGTGACAGTCAAAGCCACTCGTCTTATTTGCCTAATGTTGAGACCAACCCTGCTTCTCAACCGGATCGGAGAGAAGATCAGGATTTGATTCGGTCGGCCCTGTTTTCAGCAGTAGTTTTGCGCCCGTTGCCACGAGCGGTGATGTGGCAATAGGCGCCGGGATAATTGGTGTGCAGGGGCGGAGCATGGCGGGGTCGGGAGGCAGTGGGAATTAAGTTGTCAGATTTGTCGTCCCCACTCCCTGTTTGGCTTCCCGTAAGTTTTTATCCTTCATTATGGCGGGCAAGCTGCGGCACGCTCATTGTCAATCAATCGGCACATCCGGCACATCATTTTGTGCGGATCGTATAATGATTCAACTGGGATGAGGTGCCAGCTGCAGCGGCCGTAAGGGCGGTCCCGGTAGCGGATAATCTCAATTAAGGGGTGATGCCTATAATCGAAGTCGAGGCATCAGGAACCGAACCATTTCGTTCTGATCTGCTCATAGATCCCGTCTTCCATGAGTCTTAAGAGGGCCACGTTGACCTTGTCTCGGTAAGGGCTTTGTACCCCGAAAGCCATCCCGTAGTTCTTCTCCTGGAAGACGAGCCCGACCACGCGAACCTTCCCCCGGCCCTTCTTGGCGGCATAGTGCTGCAAAACCGGGGCGTCGTAGACCACGGCATCCACCTGACCCGTCTCCAGAAGGTGGTAGGCCTTGTCCACATTCTCGAGCAGCTCCGCCGAAATGCCCTGCCCTTTCAGATAGACGGCCGCCGTGCTTTTTTCGACGGTGGCCACCCGTTTGCCGAACAAATCCTGGGGGCCGTCGATGGTACCGTGAAGTTCGCGAACCGTGGCGGTGGTCGTAACACTGGCGGTAAAATAGGCGAAGACAAAATAGCCCGCCAGGATCCACACCATCCCGAACAGACGCCCCACAGCCCGCCGGGGCGTCTTGTCGCCGTAACCGACGGTCGTCACGGTCACGACCGCCCACCAAATGGACTGCCACAGACCCGGCAGGTAATTTCGCGGAAACTGCGGATTCTCGCGGCGCTCCAAGAACCATATCACGTGGGCGGCCAGGATCAGGACGACCAGGAAGATACCGATCGCATAGAGCGCCTCGGGGGAGAACAACACGGAGTGAATTTTGGCGACAACTTCCCGCAGGACCGATCCCGACCCCTCCAGCACCATGATCTGGAGTCCGGCTTCGAAGTAGGCGTGCGAGAAATCAAGCATTTTTTCCCGGCCCGAAGTAATGCCGATGCCCGCCACGGCGATGTCGGCGGCCCCTCGCTGGGCATCATCAAGCAGCTTGGCGATGGTGTTGACGCCGTAGAGGGTATAGTCGATGTTCAAACGGCGGGCAATGTTATCCCATAACTCGATGGTGAAACCCTCGTAGATGCCATCTCGATAGATCACGAACGGTTCGGAGCGCAGCGTCACCACCTTCAGGGCGGCGGTCTTCGTCGGTTCGGCGCTGGCGGCGGAGATGGATTGAGACCTGTCGTCGCCCTGCAATGCCCGGGCGCTGTCCAGCCAGCGATCAATATTTGGCCGGTTGGCAACAATCCACTCCCGGGCATGACGCCGGATATCGTCGTAGGTGTCTTCGCCTTCGATCATGCGGGCATTCTGGCGGGAAATGTCCGCCAGGGGGATCTTGACGGACTCCAACAGTTTGCGGACATCCGGGCGGCGCTCCAGAAAGCGGATATTGGCCACACCGCGAATATCGTTGGGAGGAAATCCCAGAGCGCAGGGGTTGGAAGGGCAGCCCGGAACGTTCGGAATGAGGGTCTGCGAGCCCAGCGCCTGCTGGTCGTTGGGCAGGCTGGGAAATGGCGCCTGGAGCCACACGACGTCCCGCCCCGGCACCAGCTGGCCCACCGTCCAGTTCGGTGTCCAAGTATAAAAGAGCAGCGGCTCCCCCTGACGGTAGCGATCGATGGCGGCATCCATCAACGGTGAGTAATCGCCCTGAACGTGCTCGACGGTGGCCCGCAGGTCGTAGGCGCCGAGGTGGTGTTCGATCACCCGTTCGCAGCCCCAGCCCACATTGCAGCCGATGAGGTCGGCTTTGCCGTTCCCGTCACGATCGAAGGCCGCGGAGACCTCGGGGCGCTTCAGGTCTTCCAAACCGGTGATACCCAGGCGGTCTGCGGTCCGCTTGTCCACAAGGTAGCCTTGCAGGGCGCCATCGGTGACTTCAAGACCGACGGGGGCGACCAGGCCGCCGACGTTGTCCTGCTTCAAGAAGACGTTGTGGCTGGGAAACCAGCCGTTGACCCAGAGGTCCACCTCGCCCCGCGCAGCCGCCAGATAGAAAGCCCTGTTGTCCATGGTTTTCGGAGGCGTGACCGCGTAGCCCAACGCCTCCAGCAGGCCGACGAAGATCTCCGTCTGAAACCAGCCGGTGTCCCACGTCGCCCGCGCCATGACAATGGTCCGGACACGATTGCTCGCGTCAAGCCGGGAGGCGTCGGCCCCGGGGAAGGTTGCGCCCGCCGTGACCGGGCTGACGGTGAGCAGGAAGACCCATCCGATGCCGATAAGTATCGATCGCCCATCAGTCCGCCGGAACGCTCGCCAGGAACAACCGCGGGAGGCGGGTTCCCTTACGGCAGCCACGATTCGATCTGTTCCTCGTGGAAACGCATGTAGCGCATGGCCTTTTCACCCGGATACATCCCGTGGTCCTCTTTGATCCAAATCATCAACTGCCCGAGATCCTCCGGTGACCAGCTAAAATTGTCGAGCAACCGGTACACATCGGGCATATCGTCCTCGAGCCCCTTGCGCACGATGGTGTGAATCTCCTCCTTGCTTCCGAAAACATTCTTGGGATCGTCGAGGAACTTGAGTTTCCAGCGAGCGAACATCCAGTGAGGAATCCAACCGGTCACCACAATCCAGCGCTGTTTGCGGATGGCATCGGACAGTTCGGCGGTCATGGAAACCTCACTTCCCCTGATCAGCTCGTAATCGGCCAAGCCATATGCCTGCATGGCCTCCCGGGTCTTTTGCATGATTCCCGCTTCAGGGTCGATCCCGATGATGCGGCCATTGAATTTACCGGCGTAACGCGGCAGGTCCGCGATCGATTCGGCCGTAATGTAGGGCGCATTGCGCTTTCCCGAAGCGGCGGTCTGCCGGCCCACCGTAATATCGGGAACCACCAAGCCGATTTGCGTGCCGACCAGGTTGGGACCCAGGTCGAGGACCCGATCCTTGTACTGTTCATAGTAATGGCCGTGTGTCGTCGGCAGCCATCCCGCCACCATGCCGTCGACCTTGCCGCTGGCAACGGCCTCCCACATCCGGTCTGCGGTCATCGGCACAATTTCGCAGTCGCGGCCGAGCTTTTCCTGGATCACCGTTTTGACCATGTGGGTGGCGGCCACCGTTTCGGACCATTCCACGTAGGACAGTCGGACCGTCTTTTGATCGGCCGCGGCCGTGGTCTTCACCAGCCCAACCAGCAGCGTGAATAGACAACACAGCAGACATGTAAGACGGATGCATACCTTGATTCTCATACGTACCTCCTGTTGACGATCGGCGGCGGTCCAGCCGCTGACGGTATCATGCCGCCGACGCCGCTTTGAAAACCCGACGCGACCGCGTTGGCCTCTTGGACACCATTGGTTGCCGTCGGGGACGCGGTCAATCATAGCCATATTCCTTGACATGATCCACAAGCCCCTTGACCACCGCGAAGCACATCACGAACATCACCACCGCAAATGGCAAACCGGTGCTGATGGCGGCGGTCTGCAGGGCCACCATGCCACCGCCCAGCAGAAGAATCGCGGCCACCGTGCCTTCGAGAATCGCCCAGAACAGCCGTTGTGGCGTGGGGGGATCGGGGTTGCCGCCGGCCGTAATGATGTCGATGACCATGGAGCCCGAGTCCGAAGAGGTCACAAAGAAGAAGATGACGACGACCATTGCCAGGATGGAGGTCACCCAGCTGAGGGGAAAGCTTTCCAGAAAGACAAAAAGCGAGACCGGAATATTTTCCTGCACCGCCTTGGCCATGCCGCCGGCGGCAAAGCGTTCGATGTAGATCGCGCTGTTGCCGAAAACGGTCATCCAGAGGAAGGTGACCATCGTGGGTACCACCAGTACGCAGGCCAGGTACTCGCGCAGGGTGCGGCCGTAGGATACCCGGGCGATGAACATGCCCACAAAAGGGCACCAGGCGATCCACCAGGCCCAGTAGAAAATGGTCCACCCGTTTTGCCAGTTGCCGCCATCGGTGTAGGTCTCGTTCCAGAAACCCAGGTCAAAGAAATTCTGTGCGTAGTTGCCGACGTTTTCGACCAGACCGTTGAGAACGAACAGGGTCGGGCCAAGGACGAAGACAAAGAGCATCAGCAAAAGGGCCAGCCCGATGTTGATGTTGCTCAAGAGTTTGATGCCGCCTTCGAGGCCGCGAACCACCGACCAGGTGGCCAGCGCCGTGATGCCGGCAATCAACATCACCTGAATTGTTGCGTTCTGGGGAATGCCGAACAGGTGGGCCATGCCGGCGTTGACCTGTTGCACCCCAAAGGCCAAGGATGTGGCCACACCGAACAGACAGGAGATGGTGGCCAGAATGTCGATAAGATTGCCGATGGGGCCATAGATGCGCTCCTTCAGCAGCGGGTAAAACACGTTGCGGATCGACAGGGGCAGCCCTTTCGTAAAGCCGAAGAACGCCAGCCCGAGACCGATGAGTGCGTAGATTCCCCAAGGGTGAAAGCCCCAGTGCAGAAAGGTCAATTGCATGGCCGCCCTGGCGCTGGCGATCGTGCCCGGCTCGGAGAGCGGGTTGGCCACGTAGTGGAACATGGGTTCGGCCACCCCGTAAAACAACAGACCGATGCCCATGCCCGCACTGAACAGCATGGCAAACCAGCTCATGTATCCGAATTCGGGCTCGGCATCGGGTCCGCCGATGCGCAGCTTGCCCAAGGGTGACACCATGATGCCGATGCAGGTCGCCAGCACCAAGTTCATGGTCAGCACCAGAAACCAGCCGGTATATTCGGACATCCAATCCTTGATGTTGGCAAACAGCCTTTCGGCGGAAGCACCGGCCGCGATGGTAAAAATCACGCCGGCAAAAATGAGGCCCGCCGCGGTAAAAAAGACGGTCGGCTGGATGTCGTATTTCCAGATCCGGTTGTCCAGATTTTTGATGGTCCGTGCGGTTCTTATCTTAAAATCCTGTTCCGCCACTCGACACCTCCTTCCCTTCACTTCCGGGTTGTCAATAACATGTTTGTCAGCTTAAGGCCCCCGCTTTCACTTCTCGCCTAAACTATCGCTCGCAATCGAGGTCTGCGCCGTCCTACCGATGACCGGGATGTCCGCAAGGCGGCTCGGCCGACATCAGTCGTCGATGGAGCCCTCAATCCGCTTCAGTACGATCCGATCTTCCTCAACTGTCATTTCAAAACAATCCCCTAAGGAAAAGCCCGTCTTCTCAAGCATCTCCTTAGAAAATACGATCCCTTCCTTTTTGATTTTCGGCTTTTCATCTTGCGAATAGTCAAAAAGCCCTTCGACCACATAGATTTTTTTGTCGAGGTCTTGCAGCATGACCAAGTGTTCCCGCAGGGTGTAAGGAGAGATCTTGAATTCCTTGGTGATTTCCTTGGCGGTCTTACCCTGCTCGATCATTCCTCTCAACTTTTCCGGGTTGTATCGGATGCTATAGTTGCCTTTAGCCATTTGAAGCACCTCCTTGTATCGTTTTATACGGCTTCCCGTAAATAGCCGGGATCATGACCGCTGGAAGTGAATTCAGCATCGCGCTCCCTGCAACGCTTTGTTCCGTCCGGGTTACCGAGGTGGCGGGTAAGGCCGCGCTTGAAAGGTCTTCTCCTTGGTGCTACTGAAAGTGTGATGGTGTATCGATGGACAGGCGACGATCAGACAAAAGCGAGGAGAAGATGTTTGTTGCGCTGCCATGGCAAATCTACCGAAGCGCAGCGCATTAAGACGTTGAAATTACCGTATACATTGTTTCTGACCAAATTGTCAAGTTTTGGCATTCGGTTGATTTTATTTACGAACCTCTACGTCGTGGGCTAAGCAACCGAAAAAGATTGCAATCCTAAAATTATCAGACAGAAATGCTTCTTGCGTCTCCTATTGGCGAACGCCCAAACACTGGAGACCGCTGGCCATTTAATCAATACTTTCGGTTGTCGTTAAAGCATTAGGCGCCATTTTTCCAGCAGGGTCTGCGGCCATAATGCTTGAAAAGGGCGTGCTCGTCTTCACGATCAAGCACTTTGCGCTGGTCATAGGCGGGGCTCTCCGCGATCGACCGACGGTTCACGTGGATGTTCAAGCGTTGGCGCTTCCAGTCGACCGTCTCGGTCCAAAGGGGCGGGATCAGGATCTTGCGTTCCTTCATCCAGCGATGCGTGTCCACCACGAGATAGCGAATGGTCCAGGTATAGGGTTCCACCAGAAAATCGTCCACGCATCCGGCCGGATCGCCCTGCGCCTGCACATGATAGCCGCACACCTCCCTCACGGAGCGCAGGTGATGTTCACCGGGCGCTTCGATATCGCCGGCCTGATTTGACGCAAGCGGCGCCGAAGCATTCAGCGCCCCGCTCCAGACACAGGGGCCGTGCGAGTAGGGAAACCAGCCATAGTGATGGGCCAGCTGCTGTTCATACCGAAGCGACACCGGCATATCGCTGCTCAGGGGGGGGCTTGTCTTGATGTCGTTTCGTGAGAGCCCAACCGCTACCTCGTCACTGCGCCAGTCCCAGTCGCCGAGGGAGGTCGCCGCGATCAACACCTTGCGCCCCCGCAGCCACTTGCCGGGATCGGCCACCATATAGCGAATCGTCCAGTGCTTGTCGTCGAAAAGGAAATCGACGCAGCGCCCGATGTCGCCGTCGGTGGCATGCAGATCGGCCTTCAACATGGCGCGAATACTTCTTAGCATTTTTCTTGCTCCTTCCGGTCGCCCTGAATGCGTGAGGCGTACCGAATAATTTCGTTCTGATCCCATGGGGCACTCAGATTCTACGCTGCGTGGGCCTGCGTGACTAGCAACCGGCGAGGGTATCCCCCATTCAGCTTGAAAACCGCCTTGGCCATTGCGCGAAGAGGGTCTCTGCGGCGACCATCGCCAACAACCAGGCTTATACCTTGACCACCTCGGCTTTGTTTTGCTATGGATTGCAGTGACCGTTCACCGCCAGGTCAGCACGTCTCAAACCAATACTTCCGTTTTTGAGCCCGACAGCCTGCTCCGCTCTGATTCCTGGGATTCAACAGTCATCGAATGATTCCGTTTTTTGTTTTGGTCACCTGTAGAGGCCAACCGCGCATCAAATGCCAGCACCGATCGACACCGCTGACCCCAACGCGCGGAAAAGAATGCGCGCGGCCGGCCACGGCTGAAACCCTCGGCTGCGATGCGAAATCCTCGCCGAGGCAATCTCATCGCCGTTTTTCCGCCGTCTGGCGATAACCGCCCGTCTGAAAGGAAACTCTCATGACACTTGAAGAAAAGATCGTTCAAACTCTTCAGGAACAAGGCATCGAATTCGAAATCCACGAGCACGCGCCCGTTTACACCAATCCGACCATGGCCACGGCGCTCGGTGTCAGCGAGGCGGAAACGGTCAAATCCCTCGTGCTCGCCACCAAGGAGAAGACCATGGTCGTTCTGGTGCTGCCCGGAAACAAAAAGGTCGACTGGAAAGCGGCCGCCCGAACGGCCAACACCAAAAAGGTCTCCTTCGCCAAACCCGAGGCCGTGAGCACGGCCGTCGGCTGCGAGGTCGGTTGCGTGCCGCCCTTTGGGCACTTTACCCGACTGCCGATATACATGGACACCGATCTGCTCCAACAAGCCCACGTCTACTTCAACCCCGGGGTGCACCACAAATCCTTCAAAGTGCGTTCCCGGGATCTCCAAAAGCTTTGTCAGGCTGATTGACGTCTCCCCACGATCTGCAAAGCTGCCAATGGCGGGCGAATGCACGTTCAACCGACCCCGGACCGTATCGGGTCATCCGGATCATGGCTGGATCCGGTTGGAAGCATACCGGTCAGGTGCGGAAAGGCGTCGCGGCGGTGCGGCAGGTCGATGGCCGCAATCAACTCGTCCTGAAAATTGGGCATCCGGCTCAGCTCGACATACTCCACCCGGCGGGCGATCCGCTCGGCCTCGATCCGGTTCCGGCGGCTGAGAAGCACCGCCCGGCAGCCATCGCCGGCGGCATTGCCGATCGACGTGATCCGCTCGATCGCACAGTCGGGAAACATGCCGATGGCAAGGGCCGTCGCGGGATCCACGTGATTCCCGAAAGCCCCGGCGATCTTGATGCGATCGGGGTGCGCGAGCCCCACGCGCTGGAGCAGCAGTTTGCAGCCGCTGTAGATCGCGGCTTTGGCCAGCTGGACCTGCCGAATATCATTCTGCGAGATGGTGACATCCCGTCCGATGCTCGTCTCCTCGGCCGTGGCGATAACGAACGCCAGCATGCCGGTCTCGGGGTTCGCCTTCAGCCGGTCGGCGCCGGCCGCGGCGACAAAGGCGCCGGACGGGGCGACCAGACCGGCCTTGAAAAGCGCCGCGACCGCATCGAGAACCCCGCTGCCGCAGATGCCCTTGGTCTGCATGTCCATGGGCAGGGACTGCCGGCGCCAGGCCTTTCGGCCAACCACCTTGTAATCGACGTCGAACGTTTCGGCGGCGACGCGTACCCGCTCGATGGCGCCGGGCGCCGCCCGCATACCGAACTCGATTTGGGCCCCTTCCAGGGCAGGGCCCGTCGCACATGAGCAGGTGCTGCAAATCAGGCGCCGACGGTTGCCGATGATCAATTCGCCGTTGGTGCCGATGTCGATGATCAGCACGGTGTCTTCGCTGTCCTGAGGCGCTTCAATCAGTATCACGCCGACATTGTCGCCGCCGACAAAGCCCGCTTCGATCGGCATCATATACACGCGGGCGGCCGCCCCGACCGCGAGGCCCAGATCGCGGGCCTTGACGCTCAGGCCGGCGTGGTTGGCCGGCACAAACGGGACGTGCCCCAGGGGTTCGGGATCCAGCCCCAGCAGCAGGTACTGCATCAGGGTGTTGCCGCATACGGCCACATCCATGATATC
Organism: uncultured Desulfobacteraceae bacterium; assembly: GCA_964388465.1. Lineage (GTDB taxonomy): Bacteria > Desulfobacterota > Desulfobacteria > Desulfobacterales > UBA5852 > JABZFP01. The sequence continues at coordinate 693 of CAYMAR010000090.1, read as the reverse complement.
CTCGGCACCGATGCCGCGGTTGGCCGACGGTGCCGCCTGCGCCAGCGCTTGCGCGACGAGGTGGTTCACCCCCTCGATGACGGTTTGATTCAGCTGCGCCAAGCCGTCGTCATTATTCAGGTGATAGTTGATGCGCGAAATCACATCCTCGCCGAATTGGATCTGGGGGTTCATCGACGAGGCCGTTGCCACCAGTTCTCCCGTCTGAAGATCGCAGAGGTAGGCGGCCAGGGTCGTCGTTCCGACGTCGATGGCCAGCCCATAGGGCCGGTGACCCCGGCCCGGTTGGATGCGAACGATCTCCTTGCCCATCCAGATGCTGGCGGTAATCGCTCCCCGGCCTTCACGCACGCATCGCTGCAGGTCGCGCAGGGGCTGGATGTCGATGGCCAGCCCACTTAGCCCATGGGACGCTCCGAGCGCCCGCAGCAGCCGTTCCAAATCGCCCGTGGGATCGGCCAGGGTGGCCGGGTGAAGGCTGACCGCGTAGGTTTTAACGGCGGGATCGCAATCGATGTCGATCGGCCGGGCATCCTTGCTGACCACCTGCCGGCCCGGGCGCGATGCTTCCGGAACATAGATCAGCAAATCGCCGCCGACCTGCGCCGCACATGCCAGCCGGTACCCTTCCGCCCTGTCTTCCGGGGTGAGGTGCTCGTCTTCCGCATTCCGCCAGCGGCCGGCGTTGGCACG
>CAYMAR010000089.1:0-11271 GCA_964388465.1 uncultured Desulfobacteraceae bacterium | reverse complement strand
TTCGAGGGGTTTCTCCTGGGGCTGCGCACCCCCCGGCTCTTGATGCTGGGATTGCTGCGATTCGCCGTGATGCTTTTGATCTTCGCGGGGGCGGTCGCATTTTTCTTGGCCTATCATAACGACATCGTCCACCTTATTTGGTCAAAACCGGACAGCGCCTGGCTGGTTTGGATCTGGTATCTGGTGTCCTGGCTCCTTGCGGTTATCCTTCTGGGCGTAACCACCGTCTTCGGCTACTTTATCGCCCAGATTCTGTTCAGCGTGGTCATCATGGACCTGATGTCGCGTATGACGGAAAAACTGGTCACCGGTAAAGAAATTCCCCCGCCGTCCATGCCCTATTTTAAACACCTGATTTTTTTGGTGCGCCAGGAAATCCCACGGGCGGTCATGCCCGTCCTTCTGGTGCTGGTGCTCATGGTGCTGGGCTGGCTCACCCCCTTGGGCCCGGTGGTGACCGTGCTCTCCCCGACCGTTGCGGCTTTGTTTCTGGCCTGGGATTACACCGATCTGGTGCCGGCCCGGCAGCTGTTGCCCTTCACGGCGCGTTTTGCGATTTTTAAGCGGCACCTGTTATTTCATCTGGGCTTTGGGGTGCTGCTCCTGGTGCCGTTGCTGAACCTGGTACTCCTGTCTTTCGCTCCGGTGGGTGCCACCCTGTTTCACCTGGGTTTGCCTGACGGGGATAACACCCGTGAGGCGCCCGCATCCTGAGGGCCATGTTCTACCGCCCAGATTCAGATCAGCGTGCGGCCATCGACCAGGGCCGGGGAGCGTCTAACCGACGATGGACGCCGATGGCGGCCGTTTGCCGAAGAAAAGTGATCCCAACAGAAACGCACCCGCCAACGTCAAACCGAACGCGGCCAGGTAGCTGAAACGGTAAGCGAGCGCGGGCGCCTGGCCGAAGCGGATCATGACATCGACCAGCGGTCCGGCGATCAAGGTGCCGGCCAGTCCCCAACTTAAAAAGTAAGTGGCATTAAACAGGCCGAACCAGCGGGCCCGTCGTCGGGGCGGCATCATGACCGAGGCGGCGGCGTAGGAGGCGGCCACGATCATTGCTTCGGCAGCGCCCTTGAGAAAGCTGGCCGCGTACACCAGGGACAAGTGGTCGGTGGTGGCAAAGATCAACAGATAGGTCAGGCTCAAGGCGGTACCTGCCAGAATCCCCCGGGCATTGCCAGTGCGCGCCAGAATGCGCCCGACGAAAAATCCGGTGATGATCATGGCTGCGGATTCGGTGTTGAAAATATGCGCCAGGGTGCGGCTGGAAACCCCGAAACCCGTATCCAGGAAAAGATACTGGGACTGAATGACGACCACGGAATTGCGGCCGAAGTTGATCAGGGCCATCGCGATCAGAAAAAGCGAGAAGCGTCGGAAAGAGGCGCTGGGGCCGCTATCGGGAATCCTTTCCGGATGTGCGCTGCCGCCGGCGACACCGCCTTCGGGCATGAAGACCATGGGGAGCGTTGAAACGAGCATGACCCCCGCTGCGACGAAAAACAGCGTGCCCTGGGCAAACCCCCAGCCGGGAAAATGATGGCCATAACCGTCATAGAGCAGGCCCCCGATCCAGACCCCGGCAATTCGGCCGAGGCCGCCAATGCTGGTCAAACGGCCCTGAATCGCCCCCCGCTTTTCCATTGGATAAAGATCCGTGATCAGCGCACTCCAACCGATGTTGGACATCGCCCAGAAGAATTCCACCACCGTCAAACCGGCAATCACAACCCAGGCGGCCGCGCGGGGCGCCGCCGCCAAGGTGTGGAGATACCAGACGGCCACGGTGCCCACGGCACCCAACAATTCCCCTGCAATGATGAACGACCGGCGACGCTGGTAACGGTCGGAAAGTCGACCCCAGATCAGGTTCTGGGCGGCAATGTTGGCCAGCATGGGCAGGGTTGCAAACAAAGTGGTTGCGGTGACGCTGAGTCCCAGGTAGTAGCGCAGGTATACCGAAAGATAGGCGTAGAACAATCCGCGCCGAAACATGGCCAGGATTTGAAAGGACGAAAGGCCCCAAAAAATGCCGGGGCCCGGTACTGGGTGAGGGTCGGCCGACACAGCAGGCTCCGCGATTGAAGTCGAAGCTCGTCTATAGGCGATTTAGTTTGGTTCTGCAAGGTCGATGGGTGGCGCGGATACCGAATCGCTTGCGGTTTGGCTTGCTTTGGCTTGACTGTCATGGATTTTAAGCATATGAAGAAAAAAGGTTTAAGTAGAAAAAAGCGAAAGGAAAGCCATCGAGCCGCCGGTGGTCCGGGACGCGGTCAAGGCTGACGACAACCCCAAAACATCAGCCCGTGACGGCAGCCCGGGGGCGGCCGACAGCGGTCCGCCCAATAGGGCCCACGCCCAAAGCCTCAAAAGGGGGAGACATGCAAAAGGCTGTAGTCAATTTGAGCGTCATTCTTTTTCTGATCGGTATTCTTCTGACATCCTGCGCCACGACCTCGACCACGGACACGTCGGAAACCATGGCCGCACCGGAGCCGGTTGCGGAGCGCCCCGCGGCAGCGACCGTGTCGATGGAGGAGCAGGCGGCCCGCCGGCAGTATGAAATCGAACGCAATCGCTTCATCTACGAAGATATCTTTTTCGCCAAGAACAAACATCGACTGGACGCTCAGGCCCGTGAGCTTCTCGACTGGAAAGCCCAATGGCTTCGCGAACACACCGGCGTCAAGGTGATCATCGAAGGCCATTGTGGCGAAGGCGGCAATGCAGAAAACAACATGGCTTTAGGGCTTCGGCGTGCCGGGGAAGTAAAGGGTTATCTGCTTCACAAGGGCGTGGCGCGAGACCGCCTGACGGCCATCAGCTACGGCAGTGAAAGGCCGATCGCCAGCGGCGAGGGCGAAGAAATTCAGGCCAAAAACCGCCGGGTGCGACTGACGATCATCGAGGAGTAGACATCCGCACCTAAGGGCGGTTGATATAATCGATGAGGGCCTTGAGGCGTGCAAAGCGGGTGCGGTTGAAGTCCACCACCAGCCGAGGCAGGGCGGCAATCGCAGGTTCATCCGCCTCCTCCGGCAAAGCCGAGGCCTGCTGCGCAAACGTCCCGCCGGGTCGAAGCAAATCACCGAATTCTTCAGACAGCGCTTTGCAGGTGGCGGAAGGCAGCGCGGTGCGCAGGCGGATGACGAGCCGGTCGGCCACGAACCGTAAGCTGTGATAGCGCCGATAGAACCTGTCGATCCGCGCCACGGCCCGTTCCACCGAATCCATGATTTCAAACAGCCCCAGGTCCTCCCTGCCGATGTAGCCATCTCCAGCCAAGTCATGTTCGACAAAGGCGGCCCAATTTCGCCAGTAGCTTTGCCCCGATGGTTCGAGCATGATGACCGGCAACGGGTTGTGCTTGCCGGTCTGAGCGAGCGTGAGGGTCTCCATGGCCTCGTCCATCGTACCGAATCCACCCGGAAAGAGCACGACCGCATCTGCCTCCTTGAGAAAAGCCACTTTGCGATTGAAAAAATATTTGTAGTTGATGCTGCGGGGGTTACCGTCCACGATGGGGTTGGGCTTCTGTTCGAACGGCAGACGGATGTTAATCCCGAAGGAATGTTCCGGTCCGGCCCCTTCGTTAACGGCCTGCATGATGCCTGGTCCGCCTCCCGTAATCACCATATAGCCTCTGGCCGCCAGAAGACCACCCAGTTTCTGGGCCATGGCGTAGCTGGGCGCATTCCGCGGAGTGCGCGCCGAACCGAAGACGGAAACTTTGCGGATATGGCGATAGGGTCCGAATATTTTGGCGGTGAAGCGCATTTCCTTGAGGGTCGTGTTCATGAGCTTCAGGTCCGCCTTTTCATCATCCTCCTGTCCGGCCTTTAGCGCCGCCAGGATCAATTCACGTACGATGTCAGGCCGACGGATACCCCCGGCCATTCGTAAAAGGGCCTCGATTGCGTCATCGGCAGGTCCGTTGGTGGGCGTGAAATGAAGCTCCATGCGCGGATTTAAACTGTCGGCGGTCGTCCCGCCGGGATCTGGGGGTGAATTTTCCATCGTGCCGTTGCGTCTCCCGGGAATCAACTTAGGTTATTGATCGGCGACTGTGATTTCGATGGCCGATACAGGCTTGGGCTATTATGGGTCATATATAAAAATTCTGCCCACACAGCCGGCGGATGTCAAACAGCCGAATCAGTTTGTCATGAATGGCGATGGGTTGCGACTTATTTTTAATTCTGAATGTCGTCGGCATCCAAACGACGCCATCGGTATTTTAAACCACTAAGTTATTCTTCCGCCCGATTCGATGGGTTGAGACCAAAGATCCCATGAGCGATCACAAGGCATCCGATCCCGACACCGAACAGGCGTTCGCCGACGCGGACGCGCGACCCGTCACCACGCCGCCGCCTTTGCCGGCCAACTTGAAGCGGCCGGTTCGCATGTTTACCGCCCGTCTCTCGCGGCGCATCGTCTTCTGGATTTTCGTCAGCGTCATCGTCATCGAAACCATCATTTTTTTTCCCTCGCTGCGCAACCGCGAACGGGAATTGCTAGAACAGATAAAAGATCTTTCGGCCACCAAAATTGCCGTACTGATGCAGACCCTCCCGGCGCATCTGAACGAAAAGACCTTCCTGGATAAAGCCCAGCGCGTGCTCATCGACAGCTTGATTGTGGGCATGGTGCTTTACCGGGCGGACGGCTCGGAAGCCGGCGTGCGGGGCGAACGACCGGCGCTGACCTTCCAGCACATCCGCGCGGCCGGACAGGAGACGCTCCTCGACCGGGCTGCCAATCGATACGATGTGGCCTGCGCCGGCGCATGGCAGAACGGTCACTACTACCTCGTCCTGCGCCACGACACCCATACGGTCGTCCAGGATCTATACGCTTTTTTCCTGCGCATTGCCGGATTGGTCGTGATCATATCGGTGTTTGTGACCGCCGGGGCCATGATCGCCCTGGGTCCCATCGTCCTGACGCCCATTTTGCGGTTGCGTCGCGACCTGGAAGCGGCCGGGGATGCCGTCGGCAACGACCGGCCGGCGCCCCACTTCCAGTCCGCCGGTTTGAAACGCGTCGATGAACTCGGTGACGTCATCAGCGCCTTCCAGGGCATGTTTTCCCAGATCACGGATGCCATCAGCCACCGCAAGCAGGCCCAGACCGAATTGAAAAAGACATTTCATCAACTTGAAATCTATTCCCGGGCGCTCAACAAGGAACTCGAAAAGGGGCGGGAAATCCAAAAAAATTTCCTGCCGCTGAAACTGCCCGAGCTCGAGGGCTGGGAGTTGAAACCTTTTTTTCAGCCGGCCCGGCAGGTGGCCGGCGACTACTACGACGTCTTCCGCCTGTCAGACCGAAGAATCGGCATCGTTATCGCCGACGTCTGCGACAAAGGCGTGGGCGCGGCTTTGTTTATGGCCCTGTTCCGCAGTTTGATTCGGATATTCAGCGGTCAGTTTGAGGTTAATGCGGGGGGGGCTTGCCCGGCAAGCAGTCTGGCGAACGACATGACGATAGACCCGTCGTGTGCCAGCGACGAAGATTTTTCCGACGAGGACCGCGCTACATTAGGGGCTGTGGTGCATACCAACAGCTATATCGCGCACAATCATGGTGATCTGGGCATGTTTGCCACGCTGTTCTTTGGGGTGTTGGATCCCCGGACAGGGCAGGTGGTCTATATCAATGCCGGTCACGATCCGCTCGTGCTGGCCGCGGCAGCGGGCGGCATCCGGCAGCGTCTGGAACCTACCGGCCCGGCCGTCGGCCTTGCCGCCAATGCCGTTTTCCGCATTGCCCGCGCCCGGATCGAACCGGGAGAGATCCTCCTGGGATACACGGACGGGGTGACCGAGGCCTCCACGCAGGAGGGCGAGCTCTTCGGCAACTGGCGCTTGAACGCGATCTTCGAAAACCGTTTTGCCACCGCCGCCGATCTGATTGCGGCGATCGCTGCCAAGGTGCAGGCGCACACCGGCGATGCCGAACAGTTCGACGACATCACCATGCTGGCCATCCGACGTTCGGATCGGCCGAAGTCCGCTTGACGCCTTTTTCTATTCATTGATCCGCTAAATTCATTCCAACGATATCGTTTTGCTCCCCCGGTTAGGCGGCACGTCCGCATAACGCCATCGCTATGGCGTCTTCAGGATCCGGCGGGCAATGATCAGCTTTTGAACGTCCTGCGTGCCCTCGCCCAAGGAGGAGGCCCAGGCATCGAGCGGGAATCGATGCGCGGGATGGTCCTCCATCACCGAAGCCGCACCGAAGAGATCGGCCGTCCAGGTGCCGATCCGGCGGGCGATATCGACCGCCAGATATTTGGCCATGGAGGCTTCCAATCGGAAATCGCCTCCCGTGTCGACGGCGCTGCAGGCCGCCTCGCCCATTTTGCGGGCAGCCTGCAGGCGGGCGTAGTAATCGGCCGCCTCGAACGCTTTGGCCTGGAAGTCGGCCAGCGGTCGCCCGAAAACTTTTCGACGACGGAGGCGCTCGATGCCCCTATCCAGCGCCTCCGACGCCGACCCGAGTGTGAGGGCGCTGATGGGCACCCGGCTGTGGGTGAAGATGGCCAGGACCTGCGGCAACCCCATGCCGCGCGTTCCCATGAGATGGTCGGCCGGGACCCGGACATTCGAAAAGGTGAGGCGCGTCAGATCGGACGGTAGCCAAACGGTTTTATTGAGTCTGCGACGCGCGACACCGGGCTGGTTCAAGTCGACCCAGAACAGCGAAAGCCGCCGGGTGCGTTCCGCCTCCGGGTCTGTTTGGGCCGTGATGACCGCGTAGTCGGCCAAGGCGCCGTTGGTGACATACGCTTTGGTGCCGTTGAGGCGCCAGCCGTCCCCGTCGAGATGCGCGCGCATCTTGATGGCCGCCACATCGCTGCCGGCATGCCCCTCGGTATTCCCCAGACACAAAAGGGTTTCACCCCGAACCGCGCCGGGACCGTAAGCGTCGATGAGGGCGGGTGAGCCATAGAGGTGCAGACCGGTGAAACCCAAATCCGCGTGGGCCAGCATGGCGATGGCCACACCCGCCGAAAGACGGGCGGTTTCTTCAAAAAGCCGGGCGCGCTGCGCACAGGATTCCAGCGCCGGACGATTGGACGCCATGGTAAGGCCCAGAAGGCCACGTCGACCCAGGGCGGTAAATGCGTCCCGGGGGATGGCGCCGTCGCGATGCCATTTTTTCAGGTGCCTTCCGACGATTTCCTCGAGTTGGGTGCGGATGGCGCTGACGTTCGGATCGTTTTCGGGTTTGGGCGTCATCAGTCAGGTTCCTTTCCGGATAGGGGCCCGGAGGGTAAACGCCGGCCGCAGCGTTCGATCGGTCGGGCGCATCCCGCCCCCGGCATGCAACCGCCGTTGGACAACTTCACCCCCATGACCATAAGGCTTTTTGGCGTGGTGCCAACGCGTATTTCATTCGCGGCGGAGGAAGGCGCCGGCGGTTAGAGCTTGCCGGAGCGGAAGATGGAGAAAATCAACCAGATGCCCAGGACGGTGGCGATGCTGTATCCGGCGATGCCGAGCAGGTCGGTCACCGCCAGATGGTGCGGCCCCAGCCCCAGAATGTCGAACTGGAATTCAAAAACACGCTTGTCGGAATTGAGGATCAGTGCGGCCGCGATGGTTGAGGCCGAGATAATGGCGCCGACGGTCAACCGGTTGATGCCGCGTTCCATTTTGCGGTCGAAATTCTCGAAGCCGCGATGGCGGAAATCCAGCTGGTAATCGCCCTGTGCGGCCTGGCGCAGGATATCGTTGAGATATTGGGGCACGCGCCGCATGTATTGGCCCATGTTGCGGGTTTCGCGGCCGATGTTCTTCAGGATTTTGCGCGTGTCGTAGCCTTTCTGCACGAGCTTCTCGGCATAGGGACGGGTGACCTCGAGGATGTTGGCATCGCTGTTGAGGATTTTGCCTAAAGCTTCGGCCTGGACAAAAGTCTTCAACAGCAGCAGGAGGTTGCGGGGCATGCGGATGTGGTGCTTGAGCACCAGGCCGACAACCTGGTCATAGACTTCCCGGACGGCGATGGTCGCTAGGGCCCGGCCGTAGAAAGGCTCGCTGATGTCCTTGAGATCGCGGCGGAAAGCCTCCAGATCGACGTGGCGGGCATCCACCAGGCCGGCATTTTCCAGGGCTTCCATAACCATGTCGTAATCGTGCTCGGCGTAGCCCAGAAAAAGATGGGCGATCTGGTGCATGACCTCGTCGTCAATGTAGCCCGTGATGCCGAAATCCACCAGACCGACGCGGCCGTCGGGCATCACGATCGTGTTGGCGGGATGGGGGTCGGCATGAAAATAGCCGAATTCCATCAACTGCCGGGAAAAGGAGCGCAGGCCGATCATGGCGATTTCCCGGGGGTCGATGCCGTAGGCGCGGATACCGGCGACATCGTCCATTTTGACGCCCTCGACGTGCGCCATCACGAGGATGGAACGCGTGGTATAGTCCCAGTGGACGCGGGGAATGTGGATTTCGTCGGATTCCTGGAAACAGCTCTGGAATTTTTCGATGCTTCCGGCCTCGATGTACATGTCCAGCTCGCGGAAGATCGTGCGTTCGAACTCGGCGACGAGGTTGACGGCGCCCAGCAGGCGGGCGACATCGAACATCTTCTCGAGCTTGGCCGCAAAATAATACATCAGGCGGATGTCTTCCTGGATGGTGCGCTCGATGCCCGGACGGACAATCTTGACGGCCACCGCCTCTCCGCTGTGGAGGCGGGCCCGGTGAACTTGAGCCACCGAGGCCGCGCCCAGCGGCTGGGATTCGAAATCGGCAAAGACCTGGTCAAGGGGGCGCTTGAGTTCGCTTTCCACCAGTTCCCGCGCCTGTTGATAGGAAAAGGGGGGAACGCTGTCCTGCAGTTTGCGGAAGGCTTCGATGTATTCAGGCGGGAAGACGTCGGCCCGGGTGCTCATCAACTGCCCGAGCTTGATGAAGCTGGGCCCCAATTCTTCCAGGGCGGCGCGCAGGCGTCCGGGGGACGGCACGCGCAGCACCGCTGCCGGGCCGGAAGGCGGTGCGGTCGCTTCCCCTTTGGTGCGGCGGGAAAACCAGCGGGCGTTCAAGTCCGCCACGCCGAACTTGGCCAGTACCCGGGAGATCGCCAGAAAACGCCTGGTACCGCCTAAAAGCCCGCCCCGATTTCTTTTCATGCAAGAATTCCTTTGGTAGCGACAACGCGGTCGTCGACGGTGGTCGCAGTCTTTGACGCGGCCCAGGAAGCCCGCGGCCGTTTGCGGTGGACGGTGTCCAAATCATCGGCCGTGCTGATGTCGCTATCGACATGGATGAAGGGACGGACGACCGCCCCGAAGCGGCGCTGGCAGTATGGCCCAAAGCCCGAAGACTGTCAATCGTTCCCGTCGGCTGGCCCGCAAATCTGCTTGACTTTGAGATCCCGGCCTCATATGGCAGGGCAGCAAAACGCCTTCCGGGAGGACTTCACCATTGGATGATCGCTATCACCGCTGGCTGGAGCGCAAGCGCACCGAGCGCTGCCTCTGGAATTTAAACCGCAACGGTTTTGACGCCCATTTGGCACCGAACCCCCAGGCGGCCTGCAGCCTGGTACTTTCCATGATATCCGCGTATGAATCCTTCGGCGTCGGCGGGTCCGACACCGTGCGGGCGATCGGCATTGTCGACGAACTGCGGATCATGGGCAAAACCATCCACGATCACTGGGAGCCCGAGCGCAGTCCCGAGGAGATCCAGGCCGCGCGGCTGGCCCAGGGGCGCAGCGATTGTTTTCTTTGCAGTGCCAACGCCGTTTCGGAGGACGGTGAGGTCGTTAATGTGGACGGCATCGGTAACCGGGTTGCGGCCATGATCTTTGGGCCGCGCAAGGTCGTCGTGGTGGCCGGCGCCAACAAGATCGCTGCCGATCTTCCGGCGGCGTTGCGGCGCGTACGCGAGGTGGCGGCGCCGATGCGGGCCAAAAGCCTGGGCATGGAAACGCCCTGCGCCGCGAGCGGGCGCTGCGCCGACTGCAACGCCCCTCAGCGGATTTGCCGAATCACCACCATTCTGCACCGGCCGCCTATGCAGACGGACATCTCCGTCGTCCTGGTATCCCAGTCCCTGGGCTATTGAGGGCGGTATCGTGTTCTGGAAGCACAGCCACCTGGGCGACCTTACACCCGACCAGTGGGAAGCGCTTTGTGATCGCTGCGGCCTTTGCTGTCTCGAAAAACTGACCGACCGTCGAAACGGGAAGGTCTTTTACACGGCGGTACCCTGCCATTTGCTCGACATCCACCGCGGGATCTGCCGCGACTACCACCGTCGGACGCTGGTCGTCCCGGCCTGCGCGCAGCTGACCGCCGCGACGATCGAAACCTGCCGCTGGCTGCCGCACACCTGCGCCTATCGGCGCCTGGCGGAGGGGCGCGGTCTGCCGGCATGGCATGCGCTCGTCTGCGGGGATCGCGACGCGGTGCACCGCCAAGGCATTTCGGTCCGCAACCGGCCGTTGCAGCCGGCCATGCCGGAGACGGTGGACTTGAGCGCCTACATCGTCGACTGGGCGATTTGGCGTCGGTGGCGGCGTCCCCAATCATAATGGGCGTGATTCGGACTTGCATCTTGATGTTTTGGGCTTGGGCTTCGTGCGACCGCGCGCGTGCGGCGCCATTACGCATACGGACAGCGAGCGCCGTCGAGTGCCGCGCGGACGGCCGCCCGACCTGAAAACAGCCACGGCGCATCAGCGCCGATGCTTCCAATCCAGAGGCGAGCGGTAGCTCTCGCCCTGGATCCACATGCCTCGGCCGCTGCTGCGCGCCGCCGCCTCGGCTTGCCGGTAGGGTCGGCGATCGAATCCCTCAGGGGTTCGGCCGCCGTAGTGTTCCGCCAGCCCGCGTTGAACCATTTCCAGATTGATATTCTCGCCTTCCAGGCGGATGACGGCCAGGAGCCGGCCGTAGCGGTCGCTGCCGTAACCCTCGAGTTCGACGCAACGCTTGAGGACGCGGTCGGCCAGGTGGCGTCGGGCCCGGGCACTGAATGGTTGGCCCGGCTCGCCTTTTGATTTGGAGGTTTCCGGTGCGTCGATCCCTAGCAGGCGAACCAGGCGTCGATGGCCTCCGCTGGCGATCAGAACCGTATCACCATCGTAGACGCGAATCACGCGCCGGCAGTCAATCGACCCCGCCGAGGCCTGAGCTTGCAGGGTCAGCAGGACCAAGACCGTGCCGATCATAACCCCGGCGGGATGCAAAAAGTCGGTTCCGATAGTGAACTTCAATGGCCATCGCATGTCGAATCT
>CAYMAR010000088.1:5864-11329 GCA_964388465.1 uncultured Desulfobacteraceae bacterium | reverse complement strand
CGGGCCTGGATCGAATGCCCGGCCGGGGAGCTGGTGGTGTTGACCGCCGAGGCCGGCCTGAGCCCCGGCCAGTCCGTGCGGTTGCGTCTGCCCCCGGACAAGATCCGGGTTTTTGCGGAAGGGTCGTCCGGGTAATGATTGAGGGGTGGACTGAGGTTTCAAGGATTCAAGGGTCCAAGGATTCGAGTAACTTCTCCGGGCCGGGGACTGCAGACTCTCGACCCCTTGGCCCCTTGAACCCTCGGATCCTATTTTCTACAGGCATTAAACAACCGTTTTCATATCGAGCCGTGGAGCAACTCCATGACAGACGCCATGCAGGCGATGCAGACCCGGGTCGAGCGCTACCTGGCGCGGCATGACTGGTCGGGCGTGCCGGCCATGGCCGGGCGGGACTTTGCGGTGTCGCCACTGGCGGGCGGCGAGTACAACCTAAATTTTCTTCTGACGGCCGGAGAAGAGAAACGCGTCTTCCGGGTCAATCTCGACACCCAGATCGGGCGCACCGACCAGATTCTCTACGAATTCAAGGCGCTCCAGCTCCTGGCCGGCAGCGGCGTCACGCCGCGGCCCTATTTCGTCGACGACTCACGGCGTGAGATCGACCGCGGGGTGTCCATCATGGAATACCTGCCGGGCCGGCCGCTGGTCTACGCGACCGACCGCGATCCGGCCGCCGATCTTTTCGCCCGCATTCACCAGGTGCCAGTGGATGAAACCCAGAATCACCTGATTCGCGAGGATGCCCCCCTGGACCTGATCTACCGGGAGTGCGCCGGCCTGCTGCAGACGTATTTCGATTCCGACCTGGCCGCCCCCGACATCCGCCGTTTTCTGCGCGAAGTGATCGACTGGGCCCGCACGGCCCGGCGCCGGGAGCGTTTCTATCAGGAGGATCCCTGGCCCTGCATCGTCAACACCGAGGTCAACGCGGGCAACTTCATCGTCAACCCCGAGCAGGGAAGCATTCATCTGATCGACTGGGAGATGCCGCGCTGGGGCGACCCCTCCCAGGACATTTGCCATTTCTGCTCCCCCCTGACCACCCTGTGGAAAACCGATTACCGCATGACGGCGGCGGACAAACGCGATTTCATCGCACGCTACGCGGCGGGGATCGACGACCGCCACCTGCGCGATACGCTGACCGAGCGAATCCGCCTGCGGGACCCTTTTGTCTATCTGCGCGGAATCTCCTGGTCGGCCATGGGGTGGGTGGCCTACCAGACCGAATTCAGCGGCATGAAGAACCCGGATACCTGGGAGACGCTGAAACGCTACATGCAGATCGATTTCATCCGGCGGTTGTTCACCCCCTTCATGCAGACCTGAATCGGAGGCCGGTCGTGTCATCCCCGGAAAGACTGATTCTCTTCACCCGCTACCCCGAGGCCGGCGTGACCAAGACCCGCCTGATTCCGGTGCTGGGCCCGGCGGGCGCGGCCGACCTCCAGCGTCGCATGACCGCCCATGTGCTGGTCCGGGCCGAGGCGTTGGCCCGCGCCCGCCCGGCGACCATCGAGGTGCGTTTCGAAGGCGGGACGGAAGACGGCATGCGGGCCTGGCTCGGCGGCGCGCATCGTTACCGCCCCCAGGGCGAGGGGGATATCGGCAGGCGGATGCGCCGCGCCCTGGCGGATGCGTTCCAAGAAGGCGTCGAACGGGCCGTGTTGATCGGATCGGATATCCCCGGCATTACGGCCGCGCTGCTGATGACGGCTTTCGATCGTCTTGGCGCCGGGGATATTGTGTTGGGACCGGCCGCCGACGGCGGCTACTATCTGATCGGCCTGTGCCGGTCGGCCTGGGACCGCGGGGCGCAAAACCTCTTCCGCAACATTCCGTGGGGGGGCGAACATGTCTTCACGGCCACCCGGGAAAGAATCGACACCCTGGGGCTCGAGGCGGTCCTGCTGGACACGCTGGCGGACATCGATCGTCCTGAAGATCTCGCTCTCTGGGAGCAGTCATGCCCATGACGCCGTCCGAACGCACGCCGGGCCTCATTTCGGTGATCATTCCCACCCTGGACGAGGAGCAAAATATCGTTTCGCTGCTCGGCGATCTGCAGCGGGCCCGCCGGCTCGAGGTCATCGTCGCGGACGGCGGCAGCCGGGACCGGACCGTCGCCCGGGCCCGGGACATGGGGGCCCGCGTGATCACGACCCGGCCCGGTCGGGCCCGGCAGATGAATCGGGGGGCGGCCGCCGCCCGCGGCCGCTCGCTATTCTTCGTGCACGCCGACAGCCGCCTGCCTGCGGGGTTCGACGATCTGCTGCGACGGGCCCTGGGCGCTCAAGGCGTGGCGGCTGCGGCTTTCCGCCTGCGGATCGATGCCCCGGGCGTCGGTCTGCGGTTCGTCGAATTCTGGGCCAACCTCCGCTCCCGTGTCCTGCAAATGCCCTATGGCGACCAGGGCCTGTGCCTCAGCGTCGCGCTTTTCGAAAACCTCGGCGGCTTCCCGGCGCTGCCGATCATGGAGGATTTCGAACTGGTGCGCCGTCTGCGCGCCCGGGGCCGGGTCGTGGTCCTGCCGGCGGCCATACGGACCTCGCCCCGCCGCTGGCTCAATGTCGGCGTGGGGCGCACGACGCTGATCAACCAGGCCATCGTGTGCGCCTACCTGACCGGGGTGCCGCCGCAGCAGTTGGCCCGGTTCTACCGACGCTCCCGCGGGATCGGATAGGTCCGGCGCGGCGCGGGATAGCCGTCAGGACAACATCGCCCAATTTAGTGCTGCCGGGGGTGTGTGGCGATACAAGGATAAATGGCATTCGTCCTTGCGTCCCATACGCTCCAAACGGGTTTAAGGCACTAAAATGGTATTTCCGTCGCAGGTTTCCGTGCGGTTTTGGGTGCGGGGGTTGTCCTCGCTGAGTTGCCGCCACTCGATCAGAATTTCCCCGCCGAACGCCTGCACGGATGCTTGGCCCCCCCTGTTCAAGGTGCCGCTCCACGTGGTGTCGCCCTTGCGTCCCTGGCTGAAATCGTGAACTTCGACATAAACTTTATCGGTGGCGCTGATGGTGCAATACGTCGTGGTTTCGGCATCAACATTTATCGGGAGCGTGATACCGACCATAAACAGGGCGATGATGATGTATCGGAATGGCTTGTCAAGCATGGTCCCTCCTTATTCAGCGGGGTTTCAGGTCGAGGCCGACAGACTGAATCTAGAAGCGGCCGGCCGCCAAGTTTCATGCGAACAGGCCGCCCCTTCGTTCGGTAACACCAGGAATACCGCGTTGGCAGCCGTCAGTCCGGAACAAATCCCGGCGCCGCCCCGGGGTTTTTGCGCCGCTGGCATCCAGTTCGCCGGATCCGAGCTTGCGCGGTCCCTTTGCGGTCGTCTGGAATCCTTCCACCGCCGTTTTCAGTTCGGAAGAGCCGTCGCCCAGACCGATGGCAATCCTTTTTGTTTTGCTGCCCTTGTTGACCGATATCAGGTAGCCGCGAATCAGGAGGTCGTTGACCTTGGCCTTCGTGTCGTTCGTAGCGCATTCGGCCGGCGTGCCCATGGGCTGGATTTCCGCGACCAGCGCTGCCGCAATTTCAGCGCCCACTTTCCGGCCGGTCTCTATTTGCTGAAGGCATACTACAGCCCCCACGCTCGATCAACTGGAAATAGAGGGAGACGATTCCGCCGAAGGCCTGACGGCCCCGACGGGGGATTACGTGTCATTAGCGCCACCCAATGAATTAACCCCCTGGGCTGGATAGGTGGTCTGCTATCCGGCTTGCCGGGGCCGGGATCATCTCAAGACCTTGTCGTGCTTCCTTGAACTGTGCCGCCAGGGCTCAGCGCGGGTACACGCGCTGGCGGGCGCGGGCGGCTTTGACCAGGGTGTCGACGTGAACGTCGACGTAGTCGAAGACCCGCGCGCGTTCCTTGCCGGGGGCGGGCCGCAGGACGCGTCCCAGGTATTGCAGCAGGCGGCCGCTGAAGCGGATGGGGGTCACCAGAAAAAGGGTCTCCAGCCGCGGGCAGTCGAAACCCTCGCCGATCAGCTGGCCGGTGGCGATCACCACCTGAACCTGCCCGGCCTGCATGGCCGCGGCCAGGGTCCGGCGCTGGGCCGCGGGCCGATCGCCCGTCAGGACTTCGGCCGTGATGCCGTGGCGCAGTTTCAACAGGGCCCGCAGGTTTTCGCAGTGGGCCTTGCGGTCGGAGAGCACCAGGCAGACGCCTGCCGTCTCCCGGCTGGCGGCGGCCACGTCGTCGACGATCTGGATATTGCGTGCCTTGTCCGCGGCCAGCTCGCTGAGCATGCGGGAATACGCGCTGACCGGGTCGAAGTAGGGGCGGAACTCGGTTTCCCGCCGGATGACCTCGGCCTTGAGGACATCGCCGCTGGCCACCAGTCCTTCCGGCTTGATCTCGTGCTGCACGTCCCCGAGGTGCCAGAAGATGAGCTTGGAGAGCTTGTCCCGCCGCCAGGGGGTGGCCGACAGACCCAGCATGAAGCGGGCGTCAAAAGCCGTGACCGCGTCCGTAAACGTCCGGCTGGGCGTGCGGTGGCACTCGTCCACCACCAAGTGGCCGATGCGGGGGGCGATTTCGGCCGCGCATTTGTACAGGCTCTGGACCAGGGCGACCGTGATGCGCTCCCCCGGCCGTCGCTTCCCTCCGCCAATCCAGCCGACCTCGTCGGCGGGCACACCCAGAAACTGTTCGATGCGCTCGACCCACTGATGCGCCAGGTCCTTGGTGTGGACCACGATCAGGGCCGGCTGCCGACGGGCGGCGATCAGCTGCAAACCCATGACGGTCTTGCCGCTGCCGGTCGGTGCGCTCAGGGTCCCGAATTCCTTGCGGACCAGGTCGCGCACCGCCGACGCCTGGAAAGGCCGCAGCCGGCCATTGAACCGCCAGTCCAGCGGGGGCCGTTCGCGGCGCTTGTCGATCAGCTCGTAGGCGATCTTCTCCCGACGCAGGCGGCGCATCAGGCGGCCCACGAAACCGCGCGGGATCCGCAGGCCGCCGCCCCGCAGCTTGCGGTAGTAGCGCAGCGTCTTGGGCGTGCTGCGGTTCCAGCGGCCCATGCGCTCGTTTTCAAGCCATTTGGGATTGGGCAGGGTCAGGGTGTCGATGAGGTCTTCGACCAGGTCGTCGGGGGCCGCACGGATATACAGGCGATTGGTGAGTTCGATCTGGACGGTTGCCATGGCGGTTCACCGTTGTCGGACAGCCGGCTAAGCCCCGTCTTCTTCCAGCAGGGCGCGCGCGACGTTGATGTCGTAAGCCTGGGAGGGGTCGAAGTCGCCGCCTTTCCTGTACATGGCCGTCGCCTTGCGGATGGCGCCGTAAGGCACCCACTCGTGGGCCTCCCACAGATCGGGGTCGTCGGCATTCCAGAGACGAAAGTAGATGTCGTCCGTTTGCCGGCGCACGTACATGCGGGTCTTGGGGTTTTGGGGATAAGGGTGGTAGTAAAGGCCGCGTTCGTCTTTCATGGTCGTTTCCG
>CAYMAR010000088.1:1447-5764 GCA_964388465.1 uncultured Desulfobacteraceae bacterium | reverse complement strand
CGAGACTTAAATCAGAACCGGCCCGTGATTTCAAGCCCCGGCGGGAACGGCCCGGGAGCCGGCCCGCGTCGGCGGTCAGCTGTCATCACTGCCGACGCCGTAGGCTTTGAGCTTGCGGCGCAGGGTGTTGAGGCCGATGCCCAGGATCTTGGCCGACTGGGTCTTGTTCTGGTTGGTCTGTTCGTACACCTGGAGGATATGGCATTTCTCCGCTTCGGCCAGGGTCGTGGCCTCGGAGGGGGACACCCGGCAGTTGCGGGGAACGAGGCTTTTCTGCGGCTGAAGTTTGGGTTGCAGATGCTTGACGGCGATGGGCTGCCCCTGGGCCAGACTGGCCGCCGAGTGGATGATGGATTCCAGTTCCCGGATGTTGCCGGGGTAGTCATACTGCATCAGCACGTCCAGGGCATCTTCTTCGATGGCGTCCCGGGAGGCGCCGCCGTTGGTGCTTCCCAGCAGTGCCGCGATCAGCACCGGAATGTCTTCCTGCCGTTCGCGCAGGGGCGGCAGGTGCAGCCAGGCGCCGCGAATGCGGTAGTAGAGGTCTTTGCGGAACTGGCGCTTGTGGATCAGGCGGTCGAGGTCTTCGTTGGTGGCCGCGATGACGCGCACGTCGGTCTGGCGCGGCAGGGAAGTGCCCAGCTTCATGTACTCCCCGTTCTGCAGCACCCGCAAAAGTTTGCCCTGCAATTCCAGCGGCAGGATGCCGATTTCGTCCAGAAACAGGGAACCGCCGTTGGTCTGCTCCAGATAGCCGGTGCGCTCATATTCGGCGCCGGTAAATGCCCCTTTGGTGTGGCCGAAGAACTCGGCGTCGAACAGGTTGCTGTTCAGGGCGGCCATATTGACCGGTGTAAACGGCTTGCCGGCCCGCGGGCTGGCCGTGTGAACGGCCCGGGCCAGCAGTTCCTTGCCGGTGCCGCTCTCGCCGGTGATGAGGACGGGGAAGTGGCTGGCGGCGTGCAGTTCGGCCTCCTTTAAAATGCGGATCATTTTACGCGAACGGGTGATGATCGGGCGGAAGGCCACCTTGTTCTGCACTTCGGGCAGGGCATCGCGCTTGTCCATGTCGAGGATGTCCAGAAGGCGCTTGCGCTCCAGGGCGCGGTCGATGGTCTTGAGCAGTTCCTCCTCCCGCACCGGTTTGACCAGGTAGTCGTAGGCGCCCTTTTTGAGGCATTTCACGGAAATGCGGGCTTCGTTCACCGCCGTGATCATGATGCATTCCGTGTTGGGGCTCGTGTTCTTGATGATCTCCAGCAGTTCCATCCCATCCATTTCGGGCATAGTGACGTCGATCAGGGCGATATCGAAAATCGCTCCGGCGTCGAACTGCGCGGCGGCCTCGAGGGGATGGTCCACGCAGAGGATATCCCGGTAGCCGGCCTTTTTGAGTTTGAGCATCAGGATTTCGAGATAGTCGCGGTCGTCGTCAACGATGAGGATGCGGTTGGTCATGGGTTCTTCCGGTCTGTCCAGGTGTTGCCGGTATTCGGGGTCCGGCCCGTAGAGGTGTTTTCGGCTTCGGCCGGTGATCATGGCGTCTCGGCCGTCGCCGTGTAAATTGAGAATATAATGCCAAAATGGACTATGCCAAAATGGGACTGGCGAATTAAATATTTGATATTAAATGAAATGTAAAGCAAAGTGTTCCAAAATGGTAGGTGGTTTGCGTCTTTGGCCGCTGCCGTGGAAAGGGCACTCGGCCGTATACGGGCAAAACCTATTGGAATTTATAAGATTTTTCGATGAGAACGGTTCGTGAAGATCTGGCCCGAGACTTGCTTTAGACCTTTACCGTACCGTATTCGCCCGCAATCATCACCACCGGCTGACCGGCCGCACGCCGGTGGCCGTTTCCAGGGAGGTTTGGGATGCATCTGAAATGCAAATTCGACAGCGGTGAATTTGCAGTCCTGGCGGAGCTGATCCCGCCCAAAGGAACCGATGTTTCCCTCATGCTCGACCACGCCCAGAAGGCCCGCAAGGTCGTCGATGCGTTTGTCGTCACCGACATGTACAACGCCATTATGCGCATGAGCGCGCTCTGCGGGGCCGCGTTGCTCCAGAACCGCGGCCTGGAGACGGTCATGCAGATCTGCACGCGGGACCGCAACCGCCTGGCCCTGCAAGGCGACCTCCTGGGAGCCAATGCCTGCGGCATCACCAACGTGTTGGCCGTCTGCGGTGAGGATCCGACCTTCGGCGACCACCGCCAGGCACGCGCCGTTCACGACCTGGATCACCTCGACCTGCTCTACGCGATCAGCGCCCTGCAGAACGGCAAGG
Source organism: uncultured Desulfobacteraceae bacterium (assembly GCA_964388465.1). Taxonomy (GTDB): domain Bacteria; phylum Desulfobacterota; class Desulfobacteria; order Desulfobacterales; family UBA5852; genus JABZFP01. Next base: position 3,475 of record CAYMAR010000088.1, on the reverse strand, counting down.
ACATGGCGGGGGTGGATCTGGATGGGCGCCCGCAGTTTCTGCTGGGCTCGACCGTCAATCCCGGCCTCCAGGGGCAGGCCCTCGAACTCGAGATCGAAAAGATGAACCGCCGTTACGATGCCGGCGCCCGTTTTTTCATCACGCCACCGGTATTCGAACTGGACAGCATCGGGGCCTTCCTGCAGCGGATCGACCACCGCAAGTACAAAATCGTCCCCACCGTACTTTTGATCAAATCACTGGGCATGGCCCGCTATATCGACCGCAACTTGAAGCACGTGAGCATCCCGCGGACCCTGCTCAATCGTCTCAAGAGCGCCAGGGACAAAACCGGTGAAACCCTGCGGATTGCAAGGGAGATCATCCGGACCTTCCAGGAAGAGGGCTTCTGCGGCGTGCAGATTTCCACCCTGGGCGGGGAGGATCGACTGGCGGAACTGTTGATGTCGAGAAAGCAATCTTTACCGGTGCGCCCAGCGGCTTCGACGGCGCCGGCGGCGGTTCCCAGATAAGGAGGTTAGCGATGATGGATAAAAAACGCGTTCTGGTGGTGGATGATGAACCCGATTTTGCCCTGCTGGTGCAGGGAAACCTCCAGAAAGAAGGATTCGATGTCGATGTGGCCTACAACGGCATGGAGGGCCTGGAGAAAATCAGGCAGAATCCGCCCGATGCCGTGGTTCTCGACGTGATGATGCCCGAGATGGACGGCTACGAGGTCTGTGCGCAGATGAAAAAGGACGACCGCTTCGCCGACATCGCCATCCTGATGCTCACGGCCGTGGCCGACCACGTCACCTCGACCCGCTACAGCCATTTCGACGGTATGAGCATGGAGGCGGACGACTACCTTGCCAAGCCGGCATCGGCGGAGGAAATCACGGACAGTCTCAAGAGCCTGCTGAATATCGCTTGACGCACAGGGAGGGCATCGATACGCTTCCGCATCGGGGCCCATCGTCGGGCGCGCCCGATCCGTCCTTCCCCGGGTGGTCGCGGCGTCCCCGCGCGGCCGATTGGATCGGGACTGACGTCGGGGACGGTGATCAGCGGGCCGCCCACCACAGTGCCGGCATGCACCGGCCGGGAACGCCGGCCGCGGGGGTTTGATGGCTGACGACGCGCACAACTTTCAAAATCCCAAATCCGCTTTCGAGATCCAGAAGAAGGTCTATTGCATCTTCGGTGACGAGCGGGTTTTCAATTCCAAGTCGCCGGAGATGTTCTCGGCGGTCTTCAAGCAGGTCGGCCTGCGGTGCGTGTATGTGCCCTTCATGAGCCGTCCCGAGAAGATCGCCGACGCCGTGGCCAGCATTCGGGCCCTGAACATCGCCGGCGTCAACGTCACCGTGCCCCACAAGGAAAGCGTCATCCCCCACATCGACATTCTCTCCGAAGGGGCCAAGATCATCGGGGCGGTCAACACGATTGCCTGGGATGGGGAGGCCCTCAAGGGATACAACACGAACGCCATCGGGTTCATGGACACCCTGGAGGAGATCGGCTGGGAGGTGCCGGGCAAACGCGCCCTGGTGTTCGGTTCCGGCGGCGCGGCCCGGGCCGTGGTCTTCATCCTGAACTGGCTGCGGGCCGAAGCGGTTTATATCGCCGCCCGCAACGAGGTGCGGGCCGTGGACATGGCCGATCGCCTGGGCGGCGAGGCCGTTGCCTTCGAGGACGTCAGCGCCGGCCCGGTGGACGTGGACCTGATCATCAATGCCACCTCGGTCTCGGCCGAGGACGAATCGCCCGAATTTGCCGCTCTCGTGAGCGGGTTGCAACTGGAAGGCTGCGACTTGCTGCTCGATCTCAACTACGGCCGCGACGTCAACATCTGGGAGCAGAAAGCCTCGGCGAACGGCGTGCGTTTCATGGACGGCCTGCGCCCTCTGGCCTACCAGGCGCGCCGCACGTTCGCCCTCTGGACCGGCGTCCAGGTGGAGCCCAACGAGTTCCTGGCGGCCCTGGAAGTCGGCCGCTGACGGTCCATCGATGCCGTTTCTTCAGGCGCCGCCCATCCGACGCGGC
>CAYMAR010000088.1:0-1347 GCA_964388465.1 uncultured Desulfobacteraceae bacterium | reverse complement strand
TGCCGGTACAGATCCCGATGGGCTTCGAACCACGGCGCGTGGACGCGTGCGATTTCCGCCGCGATCAGTTCGTTGTGGCGCGCGTTGACCGCGCGAATGTCTCCGAGGACCGGCACGTCCACAATGGCGATGCCGGCGCCGGCCAGACGACGGACCTGCGCCTCGAAGGCGACAAGGGCCCGATCGTCGGCCTGGTCCAGATACGGGCCACGGGGAATCCCCAACCGCAGCCCCGCGGGCGCCGGGGACGGCTGCCAGGATGAATCCAGCACGGCCATGACGGCCGCCAGCGCCCCTGGCGAAGGGCAGAAAACGCCCACGTGGTCGACCGTGGCTGAAAACGGCACGACGCCGTCGGTGCTGACGCGTCCCCGGCTGGGTTTGAATCCCACCACGCCGCAGTAGGCCGCCGGTCGAATGACCGACCCCACGGTCTGGGTGCCCAGGGCGTAGTCGAAGAAACCGGCGGCCACGCCGGCGGCCGAGCCGCTGCTGGACCCGCCGGGGGTATGGGCCGGGTTCACCGGGTTGCGCGTGGCCGCCGGCGCGAAATAGGCAAATTCGGTGGTCGCCGTTTTGCCCATCACCACGGCGCCGGCCGCCTTGAGCCGGGCAACCGTTTCGGCCTCCGGCCCCTGAAAGAGCTCCGGCGGGAGGCGGCTCCCGCAGCGCGTCGTAAAGCCCTCGCAATGAAAGATGTCCTTGATGCCGACCGGCACCGCGAACAGAGGGGGACGGGTCGACGGTTCCGGAAACCGCTCCAGACATCCTTCGACCTGGGAGGCGATCCGCTGACGGTCGAACGTGCCGGGGACGAAGGCCTTGATGATCGCATCCGCCGCGTCGATGCGGCGACACAGCGCCTGGTAGTGTGCACGAAGCTCGCCTGCGTCCATCGTGCGATAGGCCGAAGCCATCGGTCCACCCCCTTTATAGGAATCGCACCGCGGCCGCCGGGGGAAGCCTAGCCCCCCAGGCCGGTGCCGTATCTATCCCGAGCATTTCATGAAATTTTTTCTACAGGTTGAATCATTCAAAATATAGCGAGGCTTTAGACCTAAGATTGGCAATAGCCACTGGGGCAGCATTGGCATCCGGATGTTGACCCGCAAATCGTAACAAAAATTTCACCCGGCGGGCGCTCCCTGAGGTGTCCCTTGGCTTTGTTATCAAGGGCTCACAGTAGAAGGCGACGGCGTCAACCGCAGCGACGCGGCCGGCTTATATCGTCAGCGCGGCACGGGCAGCAGCACGGTAAAGGTCGAGCCCTTGCCGGGTTCGCTCTCCACCGCGATCGAGCCGCCCAGCGAATCAACCAGCCCTTTGACGATGGGCAGCCCCAGCCCG
>CAYMAR010000087.1:0-11395 GCA_964388465.1 uncultured Desulfobacteraceae bacterium | reverse complement strand
TGGAGCCGGCGAGCGGACTTGAACCGCTGACCTGCTGATTACGAATCAGCTGCTCTACCAACTGAGCTACGCCGGCTTAACGGCCCCCATCTACTTTGTTTATGTTGCAAAATCAAGCCCAAATTTCCGATATCAAAGCGCTAATGACCGCCTCGGGCCGGCCCCGGCACATCGAATGTTCGGGGTTGAAAACGGCTTCGGCCGCATTTTGTCTATCTCAGATTTATCTCGCAACCGCGCAGCCGATGATGGTGGTCGCCCCGGATTTGCGTACCGCCGAGTTCTTCAGCAACGATCTGCGGGTTTTTGGTTCGGAAATGTCGGATCGTCTTTTCGAATTCCCCCCCTACAATCTCCTGCCGAATAAATTCTTAGACTACCACAGTGAAACCGCCGCCAAAAGGATTCGAGTGCTCTGCCGTTTGTTGGAGGACGTTAATTTGCCGGTGGTGGTCACGACGATGGATGCGCTGCTTCGAAAAATTGTGCCCAAAAAGGCGATTCAGGGTTTTCTCGACCTGATTTTGCCCAATGAAGAAATCGACCGCGACCGCTTGGTGCGGCGTCTTATCAGCGGGGGCTATACACGGGTGCAGATTGTCGAGGAACCCGGCGATTTCTGCGTTCGCGGAGGGATTCTCGACCTTTTTTCCCCCCTCTATGACGAACCGCTGAGAGTCGAGTTTTTTGACGACTGGGTTGAATCCATTCGGCTTTTTGCGGTCGATTCCCAAAGGACGGTGGGGGAACTCCAGGAGGCGGTCGTGGCCCCGGCCAGTGAAGTGGTGATCCGGCCATCGCAGTTGAGCGCGATCATCATGCGCCTGCGACTGCAAGCCTCCGAGCAGGAGCTGCCGGCTTCCGTCGTTCGACGCTTGGTCGCGGCCCTTAAGGCGCAAGGACGTTTTGCCGGGATCGACGGTCTGCTGCCCCTCGTCTATTCTGATCTGGACACCCTGCTTGACTTCATGCCGGCCAACACCCTGGTGGTGCGTTTGGAGCCTGCGGAACTTGAAAAGGCGGCCGATCGCATCATTCTTAAAGCCCGTCAGAACTACGAGGCCGCTCGTGAGGAGGACCGCCTGTGCGTGGCCCCGGAATCGCTCTTCCAATCGTGGTCCGACTGCATCGATCCGTTGCCCCCCGGATATCTGATGGATGTCCGCCAGCTACCCGTTCAGTCCGTTGCCGCCGCAGTCGACCGTCCGACGACCGCTCTCGATTTTAAAACGGCAGACATTGCGGCTTTCAATGCCGAAACGCATCGGGGCGGCTCCCGTGCGCTTTCATTTACTCCGGCGGCCAACTGGATCAAGGCGCAGTGCCAGGAGGGGACATCGGTTGGTATCGTCTGCCGAAACCGCAATCAAGTCGAGCGCGTGGTCAACCTCCTGGCGTCTTACGATGTGCCGGCGTCTATCGAAACCGGCTTTCCCGGCGAGCCGCCGCGTGCGGCACGGGTGATGGCGTTCGAGGGGCAGCTTTCCGAGGGATTCATTTGGCTGGATGCCGGATGGGCCCTGATCACCGATCTGGAGCTGTTTGGCGGCCGGCGGCGTCCGTCCCGCAAGGTGGCGGCCAAAACGCATCGGGGAATTCTGGCGCTGGAGGATATCGGCCAGGGAGACCTGGTGGTCCATGAAGACCACGGCATCGGCCGCTATGAAGGACTGACCAAGCTGAAGCTCGAAGGGGAGGAAAATGATTTCCTGACGATAGGCTACCGTGGCGACGACCGGCTCTATCTGCCGGTGGACCGGCTCAACGTCGTTCAGAAGTACATGGGGGTTGATGGCGTCGCGCCCGTGCTCGACAAAATGGGCGGCAAATCGTGGGAGAACGTGAAGGCACGCGTCAAGCGCTCGGCCGAAAAAATTGCCGGCGAACTGCTCAAGCTTTACGCGGCGCGCAAGGTTCGCCAAGGGGTCGCCTTTCGTCCCGTGGACGATTATATGCTGGAATTTGAGGGTGGTTTCCCCTATGCGGAAACCCCGGATCAACTCAAGGCCATCGACGATGTGCTAAACGATATGGCCGCCGGGAGGCCGATGGACCGGCTGATTTGTGGCGATGTCGGCTATGGAAAAACCGAGGTGGCCCTGCGGGCGGCCTTTGTGGCGGTTTTCAACGGCAAGCAGGTGGCCGTCTTGGTTCCCACGACCGTACTGGCCGAACAGCATTACGAGACATTCCGGCAGCGCTTCAAGCGTTTCGGCGTAAAAGTGGCGTGTTTGAGCCGTTTCCGTGCCCCCAAGGATCAGCGGCGGATTGTCACCCGGCTGGGCGAGGGGCACGTCGATATCGTCATCGGCACCCATCGGTTGCTGCAGAAGGATGTTCGTTTCAAGGAAATGGGGCTCTTTATCATCGACGAGGAGCAGCGTTTCGGTGTGCGCCACAAGGAAAAACTCAAGAAACTGCGCGGTAATGTCGACGTGCTGACCCTGACCGCTACGCCCATACCGCGCACGCTGCACATGTCGCTCACCGGCGTGCGCGATATCAGCATCATCTCAACACCGCCCGAATACCGCCGTTCGATTATTACCTATGTTTCCGAGTATGACGACAGGCTAGTCAAGGAGGCCGTCGAGCGGGAACTGGATCGCGGCGGACAGATTTATTTCGTGCATAACAACATTGCCGGCATCCAGCGTGTGGCGGCGAAGCTCAAAGCGCTTTGCCCCCGGGCCCTGATCGGTGTCGCCCACGGGCGCTTGGAAGAATCCGAACTGGAGACGGTCATGATGGATTTTCATCAGCAGAAGATCAATCTGCTGGTGACGACGACCATCATCGAGTCGGGGCTGGATATACCGGCGGCCAACACCATGATCGTCAATCGGGCCGATCGCTTCGGCCTGTCGCAGATGTATCAGCTGCGGGGACGTGTGGGCCGTTCCGAAGAACAGGCCTACGCTTTTTTATTCATCCCCAAAGAGAGCCATCTTTCCAAAGATGCACGCAAGCGATTGAAGGTGCTTATGGAGCACAGCGATCTGGGTTCGGGTTTTCAGATCGCCATGAACGATCTCAAGATTCGCGGTGGGGGAACCATCCTCGGTGCATCTCAATCCGGCCACATAGCGGCGGTGGGTTATGACATGTTCCTGAAACTCATGGAGGAAGCTGTCGCCGAAATAAAAGGTGAGCCGGTTGCGGAGACCATCGACCCGGAGATCAACATCGCCGTCTCGGCGTTTATACCGCAGGACTACATGCCGGACATCGACCAGCGCCTGAACATGTACCGGCGTCTGTCGCGCACGGGCGATGCCGACACGCTTGCGGATTTAAAAACCGAACTGATCGATCGCTTCGGTCCTTTACCGCGCAGCGTCAGCAATCTGCTGCTCAAGGTCATGCTCAAAATCGATGCCGCGGCGGCCGGCGTCCAGCGCTTGGATTTTAGCTCGGGGACGCTGCTGCTGGTTCCCGGCCGGGGGCCGTTGGACACGGCCGGCAAGTTCGTTGATCTGGCGCTGACCCAACCCCGGCGGTTCAAACTGTCTCCGGACAAAGGACTGCAGGTGATGCTGTCCCCCGGGGAGCTGAAAACGCCTTTCCGGAGTATTAAAAAAATCTTGCGGGAAATAGGCCGCTATGTTAACAGTTAACGATTATCCTTTTAAAATCTTTGGGAATTTTGTGGTTGGTGTGGCGCCCGCCATGAACGTTGAGGATCGATGTGCGTGGTCTTGAAAACAGTCTGACAACGGCGACGATTCCGGCCGTCGCCATCCTGCTGCTTTGGCTCGGCCTCCCTGTGCAGGGCTGCCAGCAGCAACCCGCGCCGCCGCCGCTGGTGCTGATGAAGACCAGTGACCAGGTCATCACGGTTGATGAATACCGGCGGGATTTGAATATCTACCGCATGGCCACGGGGGCCTATGCGGATGACGACCCAGTCGCCGAGCGCGAAATACAACTGCGGTTCGCCCAGCAATTGGCGGACCAACTGGTTTTGCTGGCGCATGCGCGGGCCCTCGGCATTGAGATTACCGACCGTGAGATGGATGCGGAACTACGGGCGCTGCAACGCGATTATCCCGACGATGTCTTTGAACAACTGCTGTTGGAAAATGCGATCACATTGGAGGAGTGGCGAACCTCCCTGCGGATTCGTCTCACCATTGAGCGCTTGATTCAGAAGGAGTTGGAGGCCCATTCGCGCATCAGCGAGGAAGACGTGGCGCAGTTCATGACCCGATTGCACCCCAATGACCCGCAGACCGGTGCGGAACCCAAATCCGATGCGGCGTTGCCGTCGGATAAAGCCATCGTCGACCAACTGCGGCGCACGAAGATGGAGAATGCCTACGCGGAATGGATCGCGGCGTTGAAAGCCAACTATCCAGTCGAAATCAATCAGAAGGTTTTGAATGAAATTCTTGCCGATACGGTCAGACGCGGTGACAGCCATACCGCGGGCGAACGGCCATGAGCCCGGTGGCGGGATGTCCTTGACCGGCCAGCGCCGCATGGACGCCTCCAGCACCAAGGGTCCGGCTCAGGGCGCCAGGGACATGCGGGCCGACAAGTTAAACCAGAGAGCAATCTGTCGCCTTGGCGGCATCGTAGTCGCGGCGCTTCTACTGCTTGGGGCGCCGCAAACGGCGATACCCGTTGCCGCCCAGGAAAAGGTTCTGGTCAATCGCATTGTGGCGGAAGTCAATGATGACATCATTACGCTCTACGAGCTGAATCAGGCCGCGGCCCCCTTTATCCGGCGCGTGCGTTCCATGGGGCGCGTGCTCGAGGAAGAGCGCAAGCTGCTCTATGAGGTTCGTGAACAAACCCTGAATCAACTCATTGAGGAAAAGCTGACCGATCAGGAGATCCGCCGGTACAACATCACCGTTAGCGCCGAGGCGATCGACAACGCCGTCGAAGAGATTAAAAAACGATCGTTGATGACCGATCAGCAGTTGCGGGCCACACTGCAAAAAGAAGGCCTGACCATGGACGACTATCGCGAGCAGGTCAAAAACAAGATATTGAGGTCGCGCCTGGTAAACCGGCAGGTTAAATCCAAGATCGTGATTACCGATGAAGATATCAAGGCGGCCTATGAAAAGAACAAAGCCGCATATGGCGGTGACACTTATGTTCGGTTGCGGCAGATCATCGTCGCTCCTTCGGAGGGGGCTCTGCCGGTCCAGCAGCGAATGGAAACGGTTTTGCTGAAACTTGACGAAGGTGTGGCTTTTGCCGACGTGGCGCGCGAGTTTTCGGATGGCCCCACGGCGGACGACGGCGGTCTTCTGGGTGAATTCAAAGTGGACGATTTGTCCAATCAGATCCGCGCCGCCCTGAAGGGCTTGAAGCCCGGGGACCATTCATCGATAATGGAGACCGATCGCGGTCTGCAGCTTTTTTATATCGATGACATCAAGGTGGTTGCAGGCAAGAGTCTGGAAGAAGCCGCCCCCGAAATCGAAGACAAGCTTTATGACCAGATTGTCAATCGCAAGTTTTCCGAATGGCTCTCTGAACTGCGGGAACGTTCACACATCAAAATCATACGCTGAGGCTTGGCGCGCGAAAGCCATGGATCCCCCGGCCGGTGCCACCTGCCCCGGCCCGCAGCGCCGCCACACATGCATGCCGTCCGTAGTGATCGCTCAAGAGCGGCGGTGAATGGCCGTCTTGGCAACTTGCAGATAGCGGAACGACCATGACACGAGAACAGCAGCTGACCTCCTTCGGTCTTTTTCTTCAGTCAGCACGCATTGAAAAGAAAATTTCGATTGAATCGCTGTCCGCGGAAACCCGGATCCGTGTCGAAGTTCTGAGGCGAATCGAAGCCGAGGAGCATGAAAACCTGCCGAATGAGGTGTTTGTCCGGGGGTTCATCCGCAGCTATGCGCTAGCGGTCGGTGCCGATGTCAGCGAGGCGCTCGAACGGTATCGTGCCAGCCTGGCCCTGCGCGGCCAAACCACCCCTCTCCAGAAGCCGCCGGCCACGCGTCCGAATCGTTTTTGGCTCGGGTTGGCCGCTGCTGTCGGTGCGGTCCTGCTGGTGGCGGCCCTGACCCTTTTTCTATATACCCGGTTTATCGCTGCTCCCCATCAGCCGCCCGCGGCCGAGAAGGCCAAGGCCCCCCAACAGCAGGGCGTTCCCGCAGGCCAGCCGGCCGTCAACGCTCCCGGCGTTTTGCCCACCGCACCCGTGCCGCCGCCGGAGCCACCCGCTGAATCGGAGCCGCAGGCTTCCCAACAGCAGTATCTGCTGGAAATCAAGGCCACCGAGGAAACCTGGCTCAAAATTGTCGTCGATGACCAGGGTGCGCAGGAAATGACCCTCCAGGCCAACGAGGTCAGGCAAATTAAGGCGACATCTCTTTTCAATCTCCTCATCGGCAATGCCGGCGGGGTCGAACTCAAACTCAACGGCCAACCTGTGGAAGTGTTCGGAAAAAGTGGTCAGGTCGTGAATATTCAATTGCCATGACAGGGGTCCGGGCAGACCGGCAAATCGTGTGGGCGGCGGTGGGGCGGCACCGGCACCCGTCGTTTTGAATGCGGGGGCGGTTGTCGATTGCTTCGGGGAATGTGCGATGCTGAACGGCAGCAACAGAATACTGGTTGAAAGCGTCAAACGCCTGCTGCGGCGAGGGGCGACGACCAACCTGCGCAAAATCATCTCCAAGACGCACGCGGCCGATCTGGCGGCGGTGATCCGGGCCTTATCGCCAGACAATCAGCTTCATCTCTACAACCTGATCGATGATACGGAAAAAAAAGGCGATCTGTTCAGCGAACTGGACGAGGATACCTTCCTGCCGCTGATCGACAAGATCGATCTGGACGACATCGTTGCCGTGCTTGAACTCATGGCCACCGATGACGTGGCCGATCTGATCGGGCGGCTTCCGGAAGAAAAAGCGGATGCGATCCTCGAGAAAATGAAGCGCGAGGGCTCCGAAGAAATCGAGGGTCTGCTCAAGTACGACGACGACACCGCCGGCGGCATCATGGTGACGGACTTCATTGCTTTTGAGCAGGATGTCACCGCCAAGGAGGCCATCGAACAGATCCAGACCGAATACCATGATGTCGAAATGCCTTTCTATCTCTACGTCGTGGATGAATATGGGAAACTGGTCGGGGTCAGCTCCTTGCGCCAACTGGTGGTTGTGCCCGCCGAGACCCCTTTGAAGGCGTTCATGACGACGAACGTCTTTACGGTCGGGACCGATATCGACCAGGAAGAGGTGGCCAAGCTTGTTGCGCGCTACGACATTCTCGCCGTGCCCGTGGTCGACGAGACCAACCGGCTCGTGGGCATTGTAACGGTGGACGACGTCATCGACATCTTCCGCCAGGAAGCCACCGAAGACATGCTCAAAATGGCCGGCGTGGGCGAAGAGTTCATTGAAACCCAGACGGTCATGCGCAGCACTAAAACGCGTCTGCCTTGGCTGCTGGCCAGCTGCCTGGGCGGGATTTTTGCATTTTTCGTGATCGGCAAGTTTGAAGGCACGCTCAACCGCTACGCTTATCTGGCGGCGTTTATCCCGGTCATCATGGGAATGGGTGGTAACATCGGCACCCAGTCCTCCACCATTGTCGTGCGGGGGCTGGCCACGGGCCGTATCATTGCACGTGATTTCTGGACCGTGGTTGCCAAGGAATGTACCATCGGGCTGATCCTGGGTTTGATCTACGCCATCCTGATCGGATCGGTGGCCCAATTGAGCTACAGCATGATTTGGCTGGCGCTGGCCGTTGGCCTGGCCGTCATCTGTTCGATGTCGGTGGCGGCCTTGGTCGGATCCTGTGTGCCGCTCCTGATGGCCCGCGCCAACATCGACCCGGCCGTCGCCACCGGTCCGTTTGTGACCACGTCGATCGACATCATCAGCGTTTATTTTTACTTCTTGATAGCAACGACTTTTCTGGGTATTTGAGGCATGCCGGTTCAGAAGACGTCTGCAATTCTCCTCCGTTGCGTCGATTACGGTGATGCCGATTTGATTCTGACGCTTTTTTCGCATGCGCACGGCAAGATCGGCGTGATCGCCAAGCACGCCAAAAAAAGTCGCAAACGTTTTTCCGGCGTCCTGGAACTGTTTTCGAATCTGAGCATCCAGTGCCGCACGCGCCGGCAGGGCGGGCTGGCCGTCCTGGAAGAGGCCCAAATCATCGAGCCCTATGCGGCGCTGCGCGAGCATATATTGAAAACCGCCTATGCCAGCTACTGGGCGGAACTCGTCATGGTCTGGACGGAAGATAACCAGCCCCTGGCGCCCCTGTACCACCTGCTGTGCTACGCCCTCGGCGAACTGAATGCCGGGCGTCAGGTCGATGCGCAGCTCAATCTGGCCTTTCAGATGCGTTTTATGGCGCTGGCCGGGCTGTGCCCGAACCTGAATTACTGCTGTGTCTGTCGGACGTCCTTGGAAAATTTCAAGGTTACCGCCGCCGGTTTCGACCTGCCGCGAGGCGGTGTTTGCTGTCACGATTGCGATCAGCCGCACGACCTGGCATTGTGCCTGTCGCGGGGGACCATCAAGCAACTGCAGTGGATTGCCGAAGGCGACCTGGCGCGCATCGGCCGCATTCGCTTTTCGACCGCGGCGTTGAACGAGGCCCAGCATTTTCTGGAAGCGTTTGTACCCTATCACTTGGGGCGGGAGCCGCGCAGCCTAAAATTTTTACGGCAGATCCGTCCCTGCGCAACGGCAGCCTGACGGACCGGCCCCGGGGGTTTGCCCATGGATGGTCGAATGGAAGATAAAATTGCCCCGATTGTGAAGGCCTATCGGGTGAGCGCTTCAGCCCCCTGCCGGGTCGACATGGGCGGGACGCTCGATCTGGCCACGTTTTACATACCGTTGCGGGCGCAGGGACCGTCGACCTTCAATTTGGCCCTCGATCTTCGCACGACAGTGACACTGGCGCCGCATCCCGGACCCGGCGTGCGCATATCTTCCCGGGGGTTCGAAGCGGCGGAGTATGCAGCCGCCGAAGCCCCCTTCGACCATCCGATGGGGCTGTTCTTCGCGGTGGCCGCCCATTATGGTCTGCAGGGTCTGAGCATTCAGATCGAAAGCGCTTCGCCGCCGCGCAGCGCGTTGGGCGGCTCTTCCGTGGCGGCCGTGGCGCTGATCGGCGCCTTGGAGCGGTGCCGCCGACTGGCGGGGGAAGAACCGCTGGCGCTGGATCAGATCGTGCGTCGGGCCCATATGCTGGAGGAGAGCGCCGCCGGGCGGCCCTGCGGCATGCAGGACCAGCTGGCCGCAGCTTTCGGCGGGGCCAATGCCTGGTATTGGGAGATTCTGGACGACGGCTTGGGCGTACGCCGGCAAGCTTTGGCCGTTAAAGATGGGGTGGCATTGATGGCGGAGAATATTCTCGTGGCCTACGCCGGCCGCCCGCACGCATCCCATGACGTCAACGGGCGCTGGATCGAGCGCTTTCGGTCCGGCCGCGACCGGAAGCGATGGCGTCGCATTGCCGGCTGTGTTCGGGAATTCACGCGGGCCCTGGAACGGGGCGACTGGTCGCAGGCCGCCACGGCCATGAACACCGAGACCGATTTGCGCCTGGAGATGACACCGGATGTGCTTGACCCACTGGGCACGGCACTCGTCGAAGCCGCGCGTGCGGCGGGGTGCGGGGGGCGCTTCACCGGCGCCGGCGGCGGCGGCTGCGTCTGGGCCATCGGTCCCCGGGAAGCCATCAACCACCTGCGCGGGCAGTGGCCGATGCTGCTGGCGTCTCACCCGGAGGCTGTTCTGCTGGATGCGCCGCCAGCCATGGCGGGTTTGCAGATTGAAAGCCCCGCCCGCTGAAATGTGACCAACACATGCGCTCCGCCGGGCCGACCGATGGACGGCGGCAGCTAACATTGCCGAGAGCTTGATCGACAACCATCACGCGTACGAGAACGAGGAGTCCTTATGTACTTTCAAGACGTCATCATGAAACTGGAACGCTTCTGGGCCCAGAAAGGCTGTGTGGTGGCCCAGCCCTACGACATGGAGGTCGGCGCGGGAACCTTTCACCCGACCACGCTTCTGCGGGCGCTGGGGCCGGAACCCTGGAACGTGGCCTACGTGCAGCCGTCGCGCCGCCCCACCGACGGGCGCTACGGCGAAAACCCCAATCGCCTGCAGCACTACTACCAGTACCAGGTCATCCTCAAACCATCGCCGCAGGAGGTGCAACAGCTCTATTTACAGAGCATGAAAGTTCTGGGCATCGATCCGCTCGAACACGACATCCGGTTCGTCGAAGACGATTGGGAATCCCCCACCCTGGGGGCGGCCGGTCTGGGCTGGGAGGTCTGGCTCGACGGTATGGAGATCACCCAGTTTACCTACTTCCAGCTCTGCGGCAGCATCGAGCTGGCCCCCATCTCGGTGGAGCTGACCTACGGCCTCGAGCGCATCGCCATGTATCTCCAGAGGGTCGACAACGTTTACGACCTCATGTGGAACGCCAGCGTGAAATACGGCGACATGCATCACCAGCAGGAAGTCGAGCAGTCGACCTACAATTTCGAGAAGGCCGACGTCGATATGCTTTTCGGATTTTTCAACCAGTACGAAGCCGAATCCCAGCGGATGATCGGCGCCGGACTCGTGCTGCCGGCCTATGAATACTGCCTGAAATGCTCTCATACCTTCAATCTGCTGGATGCCCGCGGCGCCATCAGCGTCACCGAGCGCACCGGTTATATCGGCCGCATCCGCAATCTGGCCCGCCAGTGCGCCGAGGGCTACGTCCAACAGCGTGAAGCCATGGGCTATCCGCTGCGGGCGCGCGGCATTCCCCGGCTCTAACCACCGCCGGCGGATAATTCGTGATTCCGGAACCGAATGGATAATCTGAAGGGAAACGAGGTAATACGAATGGAAAAACTATTACTGGAAATCGGCGCCGAAGAGATCCCGGCCGGCTATATTGAACCCGCTTTGGCGGCAATGCAAACCATGCTCACGCAGAAACTGGCGCAGGCCCGCATCGACCACGGCGCCGTGCGCACCCTGGGGACCCCGCGGCGGCTGGCCGTCGAAATCAGCGACGTGGCGGTCAAACAGCGCTCGGAATCAAGCGAGGCGCTCGGCCCGCCGGTGAACGTCGCCTACGATGCCGAAGGGCAGCCGACAATGGCCGCCCGCAAATTCGCCGAGAAGCTCGGCCTGTCGGTCAGTCGCCTGAAAAGGACCCAAACCGAAAAGGGCGCCTATGTCTGCGCGCGCGTGACCAAGCGCGGCGTCGCCACCACCACCGCGCTCAAGACCATTCTGCCCGAAGTGGCGCTGGCGGTACCGTTCCCCAAATCGATGCGCTGGTCGGACCTGACGATCACGTTCGCGCGGCCGATCCACAGTCTGGTGGCCTTGCTGGGATCGAAAGTGGTTACGTTCACGGTGGGCAACAT
>CAYMAR010000086.1:0-11449 GCA_964388465.1 uncultured Desulfobacteraceae bacterium | reverse complement strand
GTGGCCCTGTTCGGCGACAAAAGCGTCGACCCGGGCCCCGTCCACCTCGAGGGCCAGGCGGCGGTCGTCGATGCGGCGAAACGCCACCCGGCGCTCACCGCCGTCCGCATTCACGACCAGTCGATGGTCATCTTCCGCGGCCACCGTGAAGGCCATGGTCTGGCCGTTGACATCCAGGTTGTACTTCATGGTTGTTGCTCCTGATTTCTTCCACGCGGAAGAAAATGAACCCATCTGGAAAGACATTACGATCACTCAAATTGACCGTAACGTTCCGGCGCCTCCAACCGTAGTGGCGGGTTTCGATCAAAATGATGGCCGCCAGGCCCCCAGGGTCTGCCACGGCGTGGGCGGCGCAGCCGACACCGTGGCCCGTCGCGTTCCCGCGGGGGCGCCGCCGGTCAGATCGTCCACGATGTAGGCCAGGGCGGCCATCTCGGGGGCCCGGCCCGCCGGGGACCAGTCCGCCATGTGCCGGGGAATGAAATCCGTGAAGGTCGCACCGGCGCGGAAAGCCTCGTGGTCCAGGAGGTCGCGCAAATAGGCGATGGGCGTCCGGACCCCCAGAATCACGAATTCCTTCAGGGCCCGGCGCATGCGAGCGATGGCCGCCGCCCGGTCTTGGGCCCGGACGACCAGCTTGGCCAGGATCGGGTCGTACTCCACCGGCACCTGCCCCCCCGCGTAAATCCCGGAATCGATCCGGATCCCCGGGCCCTGGGGAACCTTCAGGTAGTCGATCGGACCGGGGACCGGGATAAAATCGTTCGCGGGGTCCTCGGCATAAATCCGGCATTCGATGGCATGACCCCGTGCGGCGACATCCGTCTGTTCGAAGGCCAGCGGCCGACCCGCGGCGATCCGGATCTGCTCGCGCACGAGGTCGATCCCGGTGATCATCTCGGTGATGGGGTGCTCGACCTGCAGACGGGTGTTGACCTCCAGGAAGTAAAAACGGCCATCCGCATCGAGCAGGAATTCCACCGTCCCGGCGTTGATGTAGCCGGCCGCACGGGCCGCGCGTACGGCCGCCTTCCCCATCGCCTCCCGCAGACCCGGCGTCAGCGCCGGCGAAGGGGTTTCCTCGACGATCTTCTGGTGACGCCGCTGGATGGAGCATTCGCGCTCGAGCAGATGGATGCAGTGGCCGTGCATATCGGCCAGGATCTGGAATTCGACGTGCCGGGCCCGGGGCAGGTATTTTTCGATATAGATGCTCCCGTCGCCGAAGGCCGCGGCCGCCTCGCTTCCGGCGGCCTCCGCGGCGGCGGCCAGTTCGTCGGGCGACGCCACCACCCGCATGCCCTTGCCGCCCCCGCCGGCCGCCGCTTTGACCAGCACCGGGTAGCCGACGCGCTCCGCTTCGGCTACGAGTTTTCGGGGGTCGGTTTCGGCCCGCTGCAGCCCCGGGATCACGGGCACATCGCTGGCCGCCATCAGCCGACGGGCCACGGTCTTGTCGCCCAGATCGCGGATGGCGGCCGGCGGCGGCCCGATGAAGGTGACGCCCGCGTCTTCGCACCGGGCCGCGAAGGCGGCATTCTCCGCCAGAAACCCGTAGCCGGGGTGAATGGCCTCGGCCCCGGTCTCGCGGGCGGCGCCCAGGATGCGCGCCTGGTTGAGGTAGCTGGCGGCCGGGTCGGCCGCGCCCAGGCCGACCGCGCGGTCGGCCGCCAGGACGTGGGCGGCCGCGGCATCCGCTTCGGAATAGACCGCCACGGTGTCGATGCCCATCTCCTGGCAGGTGGCCATAATCCGGCAGGCGATCTCGCCTCGGTTGGCAATCAGAATTCGCTTGAACATGGTTCGCTCTTCCCTCCGCAGGGCGAATGGGGCCGGCCCCTCCAGCCGACCGGGGTTGGCGCGGCTACATGCGGAATATGCCGAAGCCGGGCGTGTCGTCACGGATGGGGGCATTCAGGGCGGCCGCGATCGAAAGCCCCAAAACGTTGCGGGTTTCGGCCGGGTCGATGATCCCGTCGTCCCATAGATTGGCCGTGCTGTAGTAGGCATTGCTCTCCTTGCGGGCCGCCTCCACGATAGGCCCCTTGATGGCTTCGACCGCTTCGGCACCCATCGGCGGGCTTCCGGCGCGGGCCAGCTGGTCGTTCTTGACCGTCACCAGAACCTCGGCGGCCTGCTCGCCGCCCATGACACCGATCTCGGCGTTGGGCCAGGTCCACAGGAAGCGCGGGCCGTAGGCCCGGCCGCACATGCCGTAGTTGCCCGCCCCGAAGGAGGCCCCGGTCATGACCGTGAACTTGGGCACGGTGGCCGTGGCAACGGCGTTGACCATCTTGTGGCCGTCCTTGGTGATGCCGAGCCGCTCGTAGTCGCGTCCGATGATGTAGCCGTTGATGTTCTGCAGGAAGACCAGCGGGATGCGGCGCCGGTCGCAGATCTGGATGAACTGGGTGGCCTTGAGCGCGCTCTCGGAAAACAGAATGCCGTTGTTGCCGAGAAGGCCCACGGGGTAGCCGTGGATGTTGGCGAAGCCGCACACGAGGGTCGTCCCGTAGAGGGCTTTGAACTCGGTGAATTCGCTGGCGTCGACGATGCGGGCGATGACTTCCCGGACGTCGTAGGGGGTTTTGAGGTCACGGCTGACGACGCCGTAGATTTCCTGTGGATCGTAGGCCGGCGGCACCGGGTCACGCATGCTCAGGCGGGTCTTGTCGGCGGCCGGCAGATTGCGCACCAGTTCGCGCACGATGGCGATGGCATGGGCGTCGTTGTCGGCGTAATAGTCCGATACACCCGACTCCCGGCAGTGCACCTCGGCCCCGCCCAGCTCATCGGCCGTCACCTCTTCCCCGGTGGCCGCCAGGACCAGCGGCGGGCCCCCCAGAAAAATCGCGCCCGTGCCCCGCACGTGGACGACTTCGTCGGACATGGCCGGAATATAGGCCCCGCCGGCCGTGCACAGACCCATCACGGCCGCAATCTGCGGGATGCCCATCTTGGACATCACCGCCTGGTTGTAGAAGATGCGTCCGCCGTCGTCTTCGTCCGGGAAGATTTCGCTCTGCATGGGCAGAAAGGCGCCCCCGGAGTCGATCAGGTAGATGGTGGGCAGGCGGTTTTCCATGGCGATCTTCTGAGCCCGCAGGGACTTCTTGACCCCCAGGGGGTAGATGGTGCCCCCCTTGATCATGGGATCGTTGGCGTTCACGATGACCTCGCGGCCCTCCACCACCCCGATGCCGATCACGCTGCCGGCCCCGTGCACCTTGCCGTCGTACATGTCCTTGGCCGCCAGGGCCCCGATCTCCAGAAAGGGCGTATGGCGGTCGAGCAGCAGGTCCAGCCGTTCGCGCACCGGCAGTTTGCCCACCTCGGCCACCCGCTGCCGAGCCTTGTCGGAGCGTGCTTCCCGGGCCTGCTTCAGCGCGGCCTTGAGGTCCGCGACCAGCGACGACATCGTCTCAAAGTTCTTTCGGTATTCGTCCGACCCGACATCGATCCGGGATTCGATCACGCCCATGGGTTATTTCTCCTTGTCGGCGGGGTCCGTGCGCAGCAGGTTGCGGATACCGCCGGCGATAAAGTCGACCGCCTCCTCGCCGACGGCGGCGAGGTCGTCGCGGCGATCCTGCCAGATCAGGTAGTGATAGGCCAGGCGCTCGAACATCCCCAGGATGCTGGCCGCCATCACGTCGATGGCCAATTCGCTGCGGGAAGTTCCCAGGTTGGCGGCCACACTGACGAGAGCGGCCTTGAGATCGTCGATCAGTTTGGCGAAAATCTGCTTGCGGTGCTGTTCGACGACCGCACTCTGGCCGGCCGACTCCCTGAAGATCAGGGCGATTTTCTCGGGGTTCCGGGGGCAGAAGTCCTCGAAAAAAACCTTGCCCGCATTCCGGAACCCCTCCAGGGTGCCGTCCGCGTTCCGAAAAGCCGCGCCCAACAGATTGCGCAGCTCATAGCCCGTGCGGTCCAGGAGCTGGACCAGCAAATCTTCCTTGTTCTTGAAGTAGAAATAGACCGTCCCCACCGAGACCTCGGCCTCGTCGGCGATGCGCTCCATGCCGGTGTGGTGGTAGCCTTCTTCCGCAAACAGGGTCCCGGCGGCCTTGAGGATCGTCTCCAGGCGATGCTCCCGTTCCCGCAGGCGCCGCCGGGCACTGCGTGTCAGCGGGGCCGCGGACCGGCCCTTCGGCGACCGTCTTTTTCTGGGTTGCTGGGTGCTCATGGGTGTAATCCCGTTTTGGATTTACTTTGCCATTCGGATGCACCGTCTCCCCCGGGGCTTGGTAACGGCATGCTGGATTCGGTTTTAAGTTCCCTTGGCCCTGTGCCGTGCATCGGCGGCCGATTCGGATGAAAGCGGGTCGGCGTGCTACCCGAATTGATCGAACGGCTCATGACCGCTTCCCATGATTAGAAGCGGTTTCAAGAGACATGCCACGAGCCTAATACCCCAGCGCCGCATCCCCGATCTTGACCCGGGCGATCTCGGTCGAGGTGCCCCCGATCTGGGTCAGCTTGACGGCGCGGTAGGCCCCGGCGGCGGCGCTGCCGTCGCGGCAACCCGTTTTCCCCAGAATGCGCAGGGCGTGGCCGGCCACCTGCTCGGCCGCCTCGGTACTGAAGACCTTGGCGCACCAATTCAGGGACCGGCCAGCTTTGGGGTCGACCGCAGCCGTCCACACGGCGCGGTAGGCCAGCAGCTGGGCGGTCTGCCAGAGGGTCAGCATCTCAGAGAGTTTGAACCCGACTTCCTGGTAGGCGATGATCGGCTTCCCGCCGGTGCGGTGGGACTTGGCGTAATCCCGCGCGGCCTCGTAGGCGCTGCGCATCAGGCCCAAAGCCTGGGCCGTGAGAATTTCGTTCTCCCACAGGCGCAGCTGGTCCAGCAGATCGACGGCCGCGGGCGGCTGAATCACGGTGGCGGTGTCCACGGGCGTGTCTTCGACCCGAAGGTCCGCAACCCAGAGCCCTTCATGCCCCATGATCTGGATCCGCGCATCGACCCGCAAACCCTCGGCTTCGCCGGGTATCAAAAAGAGGGCCGGACGGCGGTCCGGCTGCAGACCGACGACGCCGATGACATCGGCCAGGGGCGCGTTGATCACGAAGGATTTCTCCCCGCTCAGACGCAAGCCATCGCCGTCGTGCCGGACCCCCGTTTCCAGCGGATCGTTGTCGACGTTCAGGCTGGCTTCGGATAGCGCCAGCGCGCCCAGGGAACGGCCCTCCGTCAGTGGCCGCAGCCACCGGACCCGCTGCGCTTCACTCCCCCAGGCCGCGATGGCCCGCCCCAGCATGCGGGTGCTCATGGCCGCCGTCAGCATGGCGCTGCGGGCCCCGGCCGCGAGGGTTTCCATGGCAGCCAGCGCGACCACGGCCTCACCGGCATCTGGCGGACGCACGCCCAGCTTCAGGTAGCCCGCCGCGGCCAGGCGCTCCAATACGCTGCGGGCCTTCGCCCGGGCGACGGTGGTTTCGTCCACGGCCAGCGGGTCTTCACCGGACCGTTCGGCGGCCAGTTGGTCGAGCCAGGCCTGCTCCTCGGGCGTAAAATCAAAATTCATCTTTACTTTCCATGTTCAAATGCTTTCGTCGTGACCGGCGCCATCGTTAGATCAGTCGCGAAATGATCAGCTTCTGAATCTCGGAGGTGCCGCCGCCGATCGGTGCCAGGCGCGTGTCGCGGAAGATGCGCTCGACGTCGAATTCATGCGTGTAGCCGTACCCCCCGTGCAGGGTTACGGCGTCGTTGGTGACCGGCAGACTCCAGTCGCCGATGAACAGCTTGGCCACGGCCGCCTCCAGGTGATTCAGGGGCCGGCCCTGGTCCTTGCACCAGGCGATCCGGTAGACCAGGGCGCGCGCGGCTTCGCCGAAGATGCGGATGTCGGCCAGCTTGTGTTTGATGGCCTGGAAATGACCGATCGGGCGACCGAACTGCCGCCGGCCCCGGGCGTAGGCCGCGCACTTCTTGAGCAGGTAGGTGGTCGAACCCACGAACGGGGCCAGCAGCGCGCTGCGGTCCCATTCCACCGTCTGCATGGCCATCAGGAAACCATCGCCCTCGTTGCCCAGGCGGTTGGCGGCCGGGATGACGCAGTCCTTGAAGACCAGCTCCGAGGTCTTGGAGGTGCGCACCCCCATCTTGACCAGCGGGCGCCCGGCGGTGAACCCGGGGGTGTCTTTTTCGACGATGAAGGCCGAAATGCCCGCGTGCTGCTGGTCGGGATCGGTCTTGGCGTAAACCACCGCGACGTCGGCGATCGGGCCGTTGGTGATCCACATCTTGGTGCCGTTGAGGATATACTGGTCGCCGCGGCGCACGGCGCTCGTCGTCATGGAAGCCACGTCCGAACCGGCTTCAGGTTCGGACAGCCCCATACAGCCGATCCACTCGCCGCGGGCCAGCTTGGGTATGTAGTGCCGCTGCTGGTCTTCACGGCCGTGGCGGAAGATCGTGTCGGCGCAGAGAAACGAATGGGCACCGTAGGCCAGCGTGAGTCCGCCGTCGACACCGGCTTCACCCAGAGCCTCGCCAGCCAGCACCGTGGTGACCACGTCGGCCCCGCCGCCCCCCAGGGTTTCGGGGAAGTGCATCCCCAGGATGCCAAATTCGCCCAGTTTGCGAAACGATTCGAAATCGAATGCGCTTTCGAGATCGTGCGCCTGGACGCGGGGCACGATCTCCTTGCGCGCAAAACGGATCACTTCCTTTTTGAACATCAGCTGCTCGCGGGTAAAGGCAAAGTCCATGGCGCGTCCTTGGGATACGTGACCGTGCATTCAATTCGATTTATGAATCTAATTCATATTAAGAATAAAATTCTATTATCGGCGCCAAAGGTTCAAGTCAACAAATATTTGAGCTTATTTTTATTTTTGAATATAATTCAATAAATTCAACCGGAAAATAAAGCCACCTATCCGAAAAACCGCCACCGGCGAGCACCTTTGGCTGTGGCCGGGGATTCACCCGGCGTCGCGCGCGCTTCCGGGGACCCCTGGGGGGGGCGGTTCCGTTTGGCGGTGCGTGTTTTCGCTGAAAACTTGACAAGCCGCCGCCGATTTTCTAAACAATCACGTAGATTTAAATATTAGTGCCTGCCTTGTACGCCTGTGGAATGCCGGTTCCGGACATCACCGGCTCCCCCCATCAAGATAATGAACGACCTCCGCCCGTTCCAAAGGCGCCGGCCGTCGCGTGAGCAAACAGGAAACCGCAAAAGGACCCCGCGCATGGCGCAACTGATAGCCGATCGCCGCGACATCGACTTCGTTCTCTACGATCAGCTGGGCATCGACAAACTTTTCCAGACCCTACGCTATGGCACGATCGACCGGCCGCTGGCCGACGCGGTCATCGACGCCGCGCGCCAGTTCAGTCTGAATGAAATTCTGCCCACCTACGCCGCCGGCGATCGTGAAGGCGTCCGGTTCGACAACGGTCAGGTGCAGGTGCCGGCGTGCTTTCACCGGGCCTACCAACACTACCGCGAGGGCGGCTGGCTGGCCATGGCGGAGGCCGTGGAATACGGCGGCCGGGGGCTGCCGCAGGTCATTGCCCAGGCCGCGCGGGATTATCTCACCGGCGCCAATTTCAGCTTTGCGGCCTTCGGCATTCTGGGGCAAGGCACCGGTAAGATGATTGAACGCTTCGGCAACGCGCGGCAGAAATCGCTCTTTGTGGCCAAACTCTACTCGGGCGAATGGGCCGGCACCATGCTGCTGACGGAACCCGGAGCCGGATCGGATGTCGGCGCCCTTACCACCACCGCGGTTAGAAACGCGGACGGCACTTATAGCCTCAAGGGGAATAAAATTTTCATCACCTGCGGCGATCACGATCTCACCCCCAACATCATCCATCCGGTCCTGGCACGAATCAAGGGCGCACCCGAAGGCAGCAAGGGCATCTCGATCTTTCTGGTGCCTAAGATCTGGGTCAACAACGACGGCACCCTGGGCGAACCCAACCATATCGTCTGCACCGGTATCGAAGAAAAAATGGGATTGCACGGCAGCCCGACCTGCAGCATGTCCCTGGGGGCCGACGGCCCCTGTCGCGGCCTGCTGCTGGGAGCCGAAAACCAGGGCATGCCCATTATTTTCCAGATGGTGACCGCGGCCCGGCTGAGCGTCGGCCAGCAGGGCTTCCTGCACGGCTCGGCGGCCTATCTCTATGCGGCCGACTACGCCCGGTCCCGCATCCAGGGGCGGGATCTCACGCCCGGCAATCCCACCGACGAACCGGTCCCCATCATTCGCCACCCGGACGTCCGGCGGATGCTCATGCGCATGAAAGCCCTCGTGGACGGCATGCGCAGCTTGACCTTCTACGTGGCCCACCTCTTCGACCTGGAAGCAACCGCGACCGACACCGATGACCGCGACCGCTACAGCGGCTTGATTGCGTTTTTGACGCCCGTGGTTAAAGCTTATTGTTCCGAGCGCGGCATGGAAGTCTGTGATCTGGCCATGAATGTCTTCGGCGGTTACGGGTATACCAAGGAATACCCCATCGAACAGCTGATGCGCGACTGCAAGATCACCACCATCTACGAGAGCACCAACGGCATCCAGGCCGTGGACCTGCTGGGCCGTAAAATCGGTCTGCGCAAGGGCGAAATCTTCATGTTGTTCCTGCAGACCGTCCGCGCCGGCATCCAGAAGGCGGCTAAGATCGAGGACTTGCGGGCGCTGGGCGAAAAGCTTGAGGCCGCCCTGAACCGCTACGGCGAAGTCGCCGTTTTTTTGAGCAAACGCACCCGGGGCGCCGATATCAAGCTGGCCTTTACCCAGGCCCATCCCTTTCTCGATGTCACGGGCGATATCATCCTCGCCTGGATGCTGCTCGAACGGGCCGCCTGCGCCCACCCCCGCCTGCAGAGGCTGACGAAGCAGGCACCCGATGCGGCCCAAATCATCACCGCCAATGGCGAAGCGGCCTTTCTGGACGGGCAGATCAAAACGGCCGCCTATTTTATCTCCACGACACTGCCCGTCACCATCGGCAAGATCAAAAGCATCATGCAGGGGGACGCCGCCGCCATCATGGAAACGGCCGAAAGAACCTTCGGCGCCTGACGGCCATTCGCCCCTCCGCCCATCGGCCCTCCATTGCCAAAAACCGGCAACTCGGTTAAAAGACCATTCAATTCCGGCGGCCCTGCCGACCTTTGCCCCCTGCGGAGAGCAAAACCATGGATCTTCCGAATATCTGGGCCGAAATCGATCTCGACGCCATTGCCCACAACGTCCGGGAACTGCGGCGCATCACCCGACCACAGGCCCGCTTGATGGCGGTGGTCAAGGCCGACGGCTACGGGCACGGCGCCGCCGCCGTGGCCCGGACCGCCCTGGCCAGCGGCGCCGACATGCTGGCCGTGGCCCGCATCGACGAGGGTGTCCAACTGCGCCACGCCGGTCTGGAAGCGCCCATTCTGGTCATGGGGCCGACCTTCCCCGCCTTTGCCGAGCGCATCATCGACAACGACCTCATTCAGGGCGTCACCTCCCTGGAGGATGCCCGCGGCCTGGCCGCCTGCGCGGCCCGGACGAACCGTGTGATCCCCGTTCACCTCAAAGTCGATACGGGCATGGGGCGCCTGGGTCTGGTTCCGGACTGCGGGGCCCCCGGAAGCGACCCCGCCCTGCCGCCGGTTGCGGAAGTGCGCGCACTCCAAGCATTGGCCGGTGTGCGCCTCGACGGCATCTTCACCCATTTCGCCGCCGCCGACGAGGCCGACAAGGCCTTTGCCGAAATGCAGCTCGAGATCTTCCGCAGCTTCCTCGATCGGCTCTCCCGGGCGGGCATCGACACCGGCCTGCGCCACGCCGCCAACAGCGCCGGAGTCATCGATCTGCCGCAAGCCCATTTCGACGCCGTGCGACCCGGGATCGCCCTCTACGGCCTCTACCCCTCGCGCGCGGTCGATTGCCGGCGCATCGACCTGCGGCCGGCCCTCGCGCTCAAATCCCGCGTTTTACAGGTCAAGGAGGTTCCGGCCGGTTTTCCGGTCAGCTACGGCATGACCTGGGCGGCGCCGCGCGCCACCCGGATCGCCACCGTGGCCTGCGGCTATGCGGACGGCATTCAGCGGCGGCTTTCCAACCGCGGCCACATGCTGGTGCGCGAGACGGTGGTGCCCATCGTGGGACGGGTGTGCATGGACCTGATCATGCTGGACGTGGGACGCGTCGCGGGCGTGGCGGCAGGGGACGAGGTGGTGATCATCGGCCGCCAGGGCGACGCGGAAATCAGCGCCGACACCGTAGCCGACCTGTTGGAGACCATCAACTATGAAGTCGTCTTTACCAATCTGGCGCGCGTGCCGCGCCGCTATATGGGGAGAGGTTCCTGATAGCCGCGACGCGGTGCGCTCCGATCGCGGGAGGGACGCGAGAACCGGCGATCAGCTGGTTTCGGCGGGAAATACCATCTTACCGCTCAAGCGGATATCGTAGCCTTCGAGCGTATCGGCCAGCCCGCGAAAAGTCTTCTCCGTCAGCAATCCCAAAAAGAGCTGAACCCCCGGGTCGAAAAAGCGTTCTTTGGTCACCAGCAGGTCGTAGCGCTCCCAGCGCAGCGGGATGAAATCGAGCCCCAGCATGCCGGCCACGGCCCGGATGCCCGGCCCGGCGTCGGCCCGTCCGGCCACGATCTCCAGCCCCACATCCAGATGGCGGGCGACCTCGCGATGATAGCCGTCGAGCGAGGGCCCGTCGACGCCCGCCTTTTCGAGCTCGCGGTCGAGCAGTAGACGCGTCCCCGTCGTGTTGGGCCGGTTGACGATACGCAGCCCCGGGGTGGCGAGGTCGGCCACCGCATGAATCCCGTGAGGATTGCCCGCCGCCACCAGAAGCCCCTGTTCCCGACGGCAGAAATTGACCACGGCCGGTGCATGCTCGAGTTCCCGGGCGGCGAAGTCGAAGTTGTATTCGTCCGCCTCCTCCTGCAGCAGATGACTGCTGGCCATGTGGCACATGCGCCGACGCAGGGCCCGCAGTCCCCCCAGGCTGCCCAGATTCCCGAAAACGGCGACATGCTCGGGATGAACCTGGTTGAAAAGGTTGATGGTCTTCTCCAGCAGGGGATCGTTGCTACCGGCCACGATCAGAATCCCCTCATAAGGCGGCAGATCCTTGCGGGGTTCGGGGTAGTTGATCGTGTTGGCCTCGATCCACTGCTCGACCAGGTGGCGCGGGAACAGCCATTTGCCGGTGATCTTCGTGGCCGGCAGCCCTTTTTCGGCCACGAGGGTATAGACCATCTTCTCGTTGACGCCGATAAAGCGGGCGACCTCCTTGGTCGACAACATGTAGTCCATGACTGTTTCCCATTTGCTGGCGGCCGCGGTCGGCCGGTTTTCGGGCTGCAAGGGGAGGGGCGCGAAAGGCTGCCCGGCACTATATTTTTGGGCCGCACCCCTTGTCAACACGTCACGATTCAAGGCCGGCCGGCATCCCGCAGGGGCAGATG
>CAYMAR010000085.1:0-11612 GCA_964388465.1 uncultured Desulfobacteraceae bacterium | reverse complement strand
ACCGTCAAGGCGGCGGTCGCCTGCCCCCTTTCCCCCCAACCGACGGCTAGGAGATATCCATCGCAATGAACTGGCTGACGACGACGTTAAGCAGCTCCATCGGCAAGAAGGTGCTGATGGCGGTAACCGGGTTGAGTTTTATTGGTTTTCTGGCGGGGCACCTGGCCGGCAACCTCACGATTTACGGTGGTGCGGACGCTTTCAACGGCTATGCCGAGCACCTGCATGCCCTGGGCCCGCTGCTGGCCGTGGCCGAGTTTGGCCTGCTGGGGCTTTTCGTGGTCCACGTGCTCGTGGGCCTGGTCCTCTTCTGGCAGAACCTGCGCTCGCGCCCGGTGCGCTACGCGGTGAGCAAATCACCCGGGGGCAAGACCATCGGTTCGGCCACGATGCCGTACACGGGTGTTTTGATTTTGCTTTTCATCTTTTTTCACCTCAGCAACTTCAGCCGGTTTTTCGTGGACCAGAGCGGCACGACGATCTACCAGATCGTGAGCAATGCCTTTCAGAACCCGATTTATATCGGTCTGTACGTGCTGGCCATGCTGGTGGTGGCGCTGCACGTCAGCCATGGGTTCTGGAGCCTGTTTCAAACGATCGGATTGAACCACCCCAAGTACATGCCGGCGATCACGGCCGCCGGCCTGGTGCTGAGCGTGGTGTTTGCGCTGGGTTTCGGGTTTTTGCCGGTATACATCGCTTTCATAGCCTAAGGAGAGAGTTCAATGCAGCTTGATGGGAAGATACCTTCAGGTCCGCTCAAGGACAAATGGGACCAATACCGATTCAAGGCCAAGCTGGTGAACCCGGCGAACAAGCGCAAGTACAAGCTGATCGTGGTGGGCACGGGTCTGGCCGGGGGCGCAGCGGCCGCCACGCTCGCGGAGCTGGGCTACGAAGTTTCGAGCTTCTGTATCCAGGACAGCCCGCGGCGGGCGCACAGCATTGCGGCCCAGGGGGGCATCAACGCGGCCAAGAACTACCCCAACGACGGCGACAGCATCTGGCGTTTGTTCTACGACACGATCAAGGGGGGGGATTTCCGGGCGCGTGAGGCCAACGTGTACCGTCTGGCGCAGGTGAGCAATAACATCATCGACCAGTGCGCGGCCCAGGGGGTTCCGTTTGCGCGCGAGTACGGCGGGATGCTGGCCAACCGCAGCTTTGGCGGCGCACAGGTCTCGCGCACGTTCTACGCGCGGGGCCAGACGGGCCAGCAGCTGCTTTTGGGCGCCTACAGCGCGCTATCACGCCAGATCGGTGCGGGCAAAGTGAAAATGTACGCACGGCGCGAGCTGGTGGACATCGTGTGCGTGGGGGAACGGGCCCGGGGGATCATCGTACGCAATTTGGTGAGCGGCGAGATGGAGCGCCACGCGGCCGACGCCGTGATTCTGGCCACGGGCGGCTACGGCACCGTGTTCTATCTGTCCACGAACGCAGACAGCTGCAACGTGGGCGCGGCCTTCAAAGCCTACAAGCGGGGCGCGCTGTTCGCCAACCCGTGTTTTACGCAGATCCATCCGACCTGCATCCCGCAGGGCGGCGACTACCAGGCCAAGCTGACCCTGATGAGCGAGAGTCTCCGCAACGATGGCCGCATCTGGGTGCCCAAGGATCCCAACGACACCCGCGCGCCGCAGGACATCCCGGAGAGCGAGCGCAGCTACTATCTGGAAGAGAAATACCCGAGTTTCGGCAACCTGGTGCCGCGCGACGTGGCCAGCCGCAATGCCAAGGAGCAGTGCGACGCGGGCAATGGCGTGGGCCCCACCGGCTATGCGGTTTATCTTGACTTTGCCGACGCGATCAAACGCGACGGGCGGGATGTGATCGCGAGAAAATACGGCAACCTCTTTGACATGTACCGAAACATCATGGACGACGACCCCTACGAGACGCCGATGATGATCTACCCGGCCTCGCACTACACGATGGGGGGCCTATGGGTGGACTACGAACTGCAGACGACGATCCCGGGACTGTTCGCGCTGGGTGAAGCGAACTTTTCGGACCACGGGGCCAACCGTCTGGGGGCCAGTGCGCTGATGCAGGGCCTGGCCGACGGCTATTTCGTGATTCCTTACACGATCGGCCCCTTTCTGGCCGACAACGGGGTCTCGGAGGTGGGGGTCGACCACCAGGCATTCGCCGACTGTGCCGCCGAAGCGGCCGATCGCGACCGCAAGCTGCTGGCGATCGACGGCCGCCGCACGGTGCGCGACATCCACCGGGCGTTAGGCAAGGTGATGGTGGACGAGGTGGGCATGGCCCGCAACGAGGCCGGTCTGAAGCAAGCCATCGAATCGATCCAGGCGCTCAAGGATGAGTTCTGGCAGAATGTGAAGGTGGGCGGTGCGGCGGACAACTTCAATCTGGGGCTTCAAAAAGCAGGGCGTCTGGCGGACTATCTGGAGTTTGCCGAAGTGATGGCGCTGGATGCGTTGACGCGGAATGAATCCTGCGGGTGCCATCTGCGCGAGGAGCACCAGACCGAGGAGCACGAGGCCCAACGCGACGACGAGAATTTCTGTCACGTGGCGGTGTGGGCGTACACCGGCTACGGCCAGGAGCCTGCGTTTCATAAGGAGCCGCTGGTGTTTGAGAACGTGGAACTATCGCAAAGGAGCTACAAGTAACGATGGGCACCGATACGATCAACATAACGCTCAAGGTGTGGCGCCAGAACAATGCCGCCGACAAGGGCCGGTTTGAGACCATTCCGGTTTCCGGCGTGGACAGCCACATGTCGTTTCTGGAGATGCTCGACACGGTCAACGAAGGGTTGATATTGGAGGGCCGCGACCCGATCGCGTTCGACAACGACTGCCGGGAGGGGATTTGCGGCACGTGCGGGTGCGTGGTGGACGGGATCCCGCACGGTCCCAACAAGGCGATGACGCTCTGCCAGTTGCACATGCGCAAATTCGAGGACGGGGACGTGATCGCGGTGGAGCCGTGGCGTGCGCGCGCGTTCAAGGTGCTCAAAGACCTGATGGTGGACCGCAGCCCTTTTGACACGATCATCCAGTCGGGCGGGTATGTGTCGGTGAACACGGGCTCGGCCCCGGACGCCAATGCGGTTCCGATTCCGATGGAGGTGGCCGAGAAGGCGATGGACGCGGCGGCGTGCATCGGCTGCGGGGCGTGTGTCGCAGCCTGTCCGAACGCTTCGGCGATGCTGTTTGTGAGTGCCAAGGTCTCGCAACTGGCGCTTTTGCCTCAGGGGCGTCCCGAGGCGGCCGAACGGGCGCAGAAGATGGTCAGTGCCATGGATGCGCTGGGCTTCGGCAACTGCACCAACCACCGCTCCTGCGAGGCCACCTGCCCCAAGGAGATCTCCATCGTCAACATCGCCCGGCTCAACCGGGAGTTCATCAAGGCCGGCTTCATGTCCGAAGCCAGCTAGTCTTCCGCCCCAAAGGCCCCAGCGCCTGATACGACCCATTCGAGGGCAGTCCGACTTCCGGGCTGCCCTTGACTTTTAACCGGTGACGTCGGACGATGCGCCCGCATCGGCCTTGCGCTTTTCTTGTTCATCCACCGATAACGGGAAGCTGCCATGGAGATCACCACCGAATCGATCGACCGACTGCTTGGATGGCTGCGTGGTCTGCCCGGCAGTGATACGGCCTTCGGCTTGGCGGCATACAAATCCCTGGCGGTACTGGCGGTCACCTGTCTGGCCTGGTATGTCCTCAAGGCGGTGTTGCTTATCCTCGAACGCCGTCTTCAGAAGTTCCCTTTCTTTCAAAGCAACCCCCAGACGATTCACTCGTTTCGCCGCATCGTCTTCTATGCCCTGGTCGCTATCGCGCTGACCTACGCGACACGGCTCTTCGGCCTGACCGTCCTTGAAAACGTCTTTCAGGCCCTGCTGATCATCCTGGCGGCCGGTCCGACCAAAGATATCCTGATCGTCGCGCTGACTTATCTCGAACAACGTCTGGCGGCGCGCACCAATACCAAGGTCGATGATATTATCTTCGATCTGCTCAACCGTTTTTCCGGGGCCATTCTCTACGTCACGGCGGTCATCCTGGCCTTGGATGTGGTCGGCATCAATGTCATGCCGTTCATCGCCGGTGCGGGCGTCGCCGGCATCGCCATCGGTTTCGCCGCCAAGGATACCCTTTCCAACCTGATCGCCGGCGTTCTGCTGATCATCGACCGTCCCTTCGAAGTCGGCGATCGCATTGAGGTCTGGAGCGCGCCGAAGGACAGCGCGTCCTGGGGCGATGTCATCGACATCGGCCTGCGGGCCACGAAAATCAAAACCACGGACAATATCGTGATCATCATTCCCAACAACGAGATCATGAAACGCGATATCGTCAACTACACCATCCTGACCGCCAAGATCCGCGTCCGCGTGAACATCGGCATTGCCTACGAGGCCGACATCCAAAAAGCCAAAGCGGTCATCATCGACGTGGCCCGCCGTATGGACTGGGCCGCCGATACCCCGGCGCCCAAGGTCGTGGTTCGCAATTTCGGGGATTCATCGGTGGATTTGCAGTTGCGGGTCTGGATCAAGGAGGCCCGGCGCCGGATGGACACCATTTCCTTCGTGATCGATCAGGTCAAGGAGGCCTTCGACCAGGCCGGAATCGAAATCCCCTACCCCAAACGGGACATCCAGATTAGCCCAATGATAGAGCCGCCCCCGGGCGCAAGCGGGGCGGCCGGCTGAGATTGCCGTTCGGCAGTTACAGGCACAAAGAGGCTTGATTCTTGGATAAAGAGTAGGTACGCTTTGCGTTTGGTTTACAATGGGATACTGGAAGATTACCGGGATGAGACTGCCCATCGAGCAAATCGCCGGGGCCCTGGGGCTGCCCCGCCGCAAAATTGAACGCTGGATCCGCCAGGGACGCATCCCCTTGAACCGGCGCGGGGACGTCTGCACGTTTGACCGTCGGGCCCTTGAACGCTGGGCCCGCGAGCACCATCTGAATTTCCGCGTCGACCACGACCGCCGGGCCGCCGGCGAGCGGCCGCCGGCCGAAAGCCTGGTGGGCGCCCTGGATCAAGGCGGCATCCACTACGCCATCCCCGGGCAGCGTGTCGACGCGGTGATCCATGCGGCCGTCGAGCGACTTGCGGTGGTCGCCCCGGAAATCAGGCCGGAACTCGCGGCCCGACTGATCGAGAGAGAAAATCTGACATCCACCGGTCTGGGCAACGGCATTGCCGTCCCGCACCCGCGCGAACCGGAACGCCTGGCGCTCGCAACGGCGTCCATATCGGCCTGCTACCTCGAAACACCGGTTGATTTCAACGCCCTGGACGGCAAACCGGTCCATCTCCTTTTCGTGCTGCTTGCCCCATCCGTGCGCACCCATTTACAGCTTCTCTCCCGGCTAAGTTATTGTCTGCGCGACAAGGCGTTCGTCGCCTTTCTGCACAGCAGCCCCGAAGCCGACGCGCTGCGCGCGAAGTTCGATGCCATGGAAAAGGAGTGGGAGCGCAGCGCCGGCTCTCCCGGCTAAACCGGCGCTGGCCGCCATGCGGGCGCGGCCTGAACGATTCTCCGCGCAAGGACGGCGCCCGCCAGGGCGTTTGATCGACCCCGCCCGGCAGGAATCGGTCCCATCGGCCATTCGGCGACGGGAAGAAAAGTAATCGATGCGATTTCCAATTTCATGGCGTACGCCTTCAACCTGGCGCTTGTTCCGGAGCGACGACCGGTTGCTGATGATTTTCTCCGGTGCCGTGGTCGGCGTATGCAGCGGTCTGGCGGCGGTGGTGCTCAGCCGGTCCCTGGTGGCCATGCTGGCCTGGCTGGCCCCCTACCGGCAGTCTGGTTGGGCTTTTCTGCTTCCGGCGCTGGGAGCGGCGCTGTCTTCCCTCTTTCTGAACAAAGTCGTCAAAGAAGGCGCGGGACACGGCGTCCCGGAAGTGATTTACAGCGTTTCCCGTTATGGCGGCCTCCTGCGTCTGCGCTCGAGTTTCTCACGTCTGATCTCCAGCTTTCTGACCATCGGCAGCGGCGGGTCCGCCGGCCCCGAAGCCCCCGTGGTGATGAGCGGCTCGGCCATCGGCTCCAATATCGCGCGCCTGTTCAACCTCAACGACCGTCAGCGGGTGGTGCTCGTGGGCTGCGGGGCCGCCGGCGCAATATCCGCCATATTCAACGCCCCGATCGCCGGGATGGTTTTTGCGGTCGAAGTGATCCTGGGCGAATGGGCGGCGGCCAACCTGATACCGATCGCCATCGCGGCGGTGGCCGGCACCCAGACGAGCCATTTCCTCCTGGGTAAACAGATCCCTTTTGCCCATCGCCAATTCGACATCGCGCCCATCGACATCCTGGCCTGTATCGGCCTGGCCCTGTTCACCGCGGCCGCCTCGATTCTGCTGACCCGCGCCATCCGCGCCGTGCACCACCGCGCCAACCGCCTGCGGGTGCCCGTGTGGTTGAAAGCCGCCCTGGGCGGCTGTGCCGTGGGCCTTATCGGGCTTTACATGCCCCTGGTTTTAGGGGAAGGCTACCACGCCATCGAAACCATGATCGCCGGTCATTTTACCACCGGGATCGCCCTCGTCTTCCTGGCGTGCCTGGCCAAGATTCTGGCCACCGCCCTGACGCTGGGCTCCGGCGGATCCGGCGGCATTTTTGCGCCCTGTCTGGTGATTGGCAGTTTTACGGGACTGGCTTATCACCGCTTGCTGGATTTTATATGGCCCCAGGCGGGCTGGGTGCCCGAAGGCTGCTTCGCCCTGCTGGGTATGGCCGGGCTGGTCAGCGGTATCCTGCAGGCGCCGCTGACGGGCATTTTCCTCATCGTCGATGTCACCGGCGGCTATGACGTGATTCTGCCGCTCATCGTCGTCTCCGCCGTTTCAACCACGCTGTGCCACTACATGGAACCGGCCTCGTTTTATCTGAAAGACCTGGTGGAGCGCGGCCAGTTGATGCGCCCCGGCACGGACGCGCGGGTGCTCGCCGACCTGGAGGTGCATGAACTGCTGGAGACCGACTGCGTCACGGTGCCGGCCGACATGCTCCTGCGCGACTTCGTCGAGGTGGTCAAACGCTCCCGCCGCAACCTTTTTCCGGTGGAAGACGAAGCTTCCGGAAAATTTGTCGGCCTGATCGATATGGCCGGCGTGCGCCCCTACCTCTTCGATCCATTGATGTATGATGCCGTGCTGGTGGGCCAACTGATGGACACCCAGGTCGAAACCGCGGCCCCGGACGAGGACGTGGCCGAAGTGTTAAGCCGCATGGATGCCGCCAACCTTTACAACATGCCCGTCGTCGCCAATCACCGCTTTGTCGGGATGGTATCCAAATCGTCGCTTCTGGACCAATACCGCAATGAACTCATGGTCCAGACGCATCACCTCAACCGTTGACAGGAGCAACCCATGTACAGCCAGCTTTTTCATATCTTCCGCAACACGCCGCTGGGCCGCGAGACCATGCTGCAGTCGCTGTACTTCTGCCGGCAGATCGGGGCGACCCCTGTCGTCTATATTCCCCGCCACACGAAATTTCTGATGTACTTCGACAACGACGTCGTCCAGATCGACCTGGACGACTCCTATCTCAAAGACCCGGACAGCGCCCGGGCGCACGCCGACGCGCTGCTGGCCGACGCCGGCCTGACGTCCCGCTTTCTGCAACCCAAGAACTACACCGCCTCCACCCTGCCCGATCTACCGACCAATTTTGATTTTATGTGCTGTCCGCGCAGCATCAGCGATCTCTCCTCCAAGATCGGCTTGGGCTACATCGGCCCGCGGGTGCGGCGGATCGTGACGTCGGCCCGGTTCCCGGTGTTGATCACCAGCCCGGTTTTCAAGCCCTGGGAAAGCATCGCTATTTTCTACGGCGGGTCGGCCAATGCCCTGAATGCACTGAAGCTGGGTCTGCGGCTTCATCGTCAGACGGGGATGCCCCTGCGCATGTTCACCCAGGCCGAAAAACACTCCCGGTCCGAATACGAGACGATCATCCGCGACAATGGACTGGGTGACGAATGGGACCAGGCCTTGACCGAGTGGATCTTTTTTGACGGCGGGGAGTTTGAAAGCAATCTCTACCAGGTGCCTCACAACGCCCTGGTCATTATGGGCGCCTTCGGCCACGGCCTGATCCGCGACTTGGTCTTCGGTAGTAAAATGGAAAAGATCCAGTCGACCATCTCCAATAATCTTCTCGTGGTGGGTCCCCACTACACGGCCGGGCTGCAGCCCAGCTGAGGCCCGTCCATCGTCGACAACGCGCGTCCCGGTCCGGAGCTGTCGCGCCGGTCAATCCGTGACGCCGTCTTGCGGCGCAACGCCTCGCGGCAGCGGCAGCGCCGTCGGCTTCGACCGGGGGCCGACTAAGGTTCGCTGTGGGGCACCGGCCGCCATCCGACATGGGCGACCGGTCGGCGTCTCCGGGTACCGGAGGAAATGGGGGGCCTACGGCCGGATGCGCTCGAGACGAATCGGCCGCCTGAGGATATCCCGGGCGATGGTTTCAAAATGGGGCGTGAGATCGGATACGAAAAAACGATGGGCATCGGACTGCGACCAGCGCGCCGTCTCGTCGGTGTGGCGCCGGACATGGGCGGCCACGGCCGCCGCCACGCCGCCGGAGGAGTCGATGACCCGGACCCGGCGTCCGGCTTTGGCCTGGATCAACGCCCGCAGCAGGGGATAATGGGTGCAGCCCAGAATCAAGGTATCGATCTGTTTGACCTTGAGCGGACGGAGGTATTTCTTCACGATCATGGCCGTTTCAGGCCTTTTGAGCCAGCCTTCTTCCACCAGGGAAACCAGCAGCGGGCAAGCCTGGGCATAGATTCGGCTTTCCGGTCGCAGGGATTGGATCACGCGCGGGTAGATGCCGCTGTTGATTGTGGCGCGCGTGCCGATAATGCCGATGATCCCCTTGCGTGTTTGGGCCACGGCCAATTCGGCCGCCGGGGTGATGACTTCGAAAATGGGCACCGGGAAGCGCTCGCGCAGCACGTCGGTGGCGACACTGGAGGCGGTGTTGCAGGCCACAACGATGGCCCGGGCCTTCCGGGACAGCAGAAACTCGGTATTCTCGATGGCGTAATGAATGACCGTCGAACGGCTTTTGCTGCCGTAAGGGGTGCGGGCCGTATCGCCGAAATAGGTGATGTCGAACCCGGGCAGATGCGCCATCAGGGCCCGCACGACCGTCAGTCCACCGATGCCGGAGTCAAATACGCCAATCATCGCGAATACCGGAGGGGGGCAATGCTCATCCCTTTGCGTCCTCATCGGCGATGACCCGGGCAACGCCTTTGCGCACGAAGGACTCCGGCAGGTCGGTGCGGATTCCCGGGCAGGAGGCGCCCATGATCTTCCAATTCCCAATATCTTCGAGGACGGCGTCGATAAAGGGCCAGCGGCGACACATTCGTGGTTTGACCGGGTGAATGCGGCAGCGCTTCTGGTGAAAAACGCAGTATCCGTTCTCGGCCTGGGCCAGAACCGGCCGGCCGTTCGACATCTGGCAATACCGCCGTTTGAAAGATTCCGGGTCGGTCCCGATATGCGCTGCGATGCGTCGGATGTCGGCCGGCGTGACAAAGGTGCCGCCGTAGCCCCGGCAGCAGTCCCCGCATTGACGGCATTCGAACAGCGGTCTCTCGACTTGCTTACTGGAAGTCATGCCGGGTCTCCATGGCACGCCGCAAGGTCACCTGGTCCACGTATTTTAAATCGCCCCCCATGGGGACGCCCGAAGCGATCCGGGTCACCCTGAGCGCAAACGCTTTCAGCTTTTCCGCCAGGTAGGCGGCCGTGGCTTCGCCTTCCACATTGGTGCCGGTGGCGATCACCACCTCCTGGATGTTCTCGTCGCGGATCCGGCGATAAAGCTGCGGCAGGCGGATGTCTTCGGGGCCCACGCCGTTCATTGGCGAAAGGACCCCACCCAGGATGTGGTAGACCCCCCGGTAGGCCCCGGACTTCTCGACGGCGATCATGTCGGCCGGCTGTTCGACGACACACAATTGCACGGCCTGACGGGCCGGATCGCTGCAGATGTGACATACGCTGTCATCGCTCCAGGCGAAACAGCGATTGCAGGTGCGGGTGCGCTGTTTGACGTCGATGATGCTCTGGTTCAGCTGGTCAATATCGTGGCGCGGCGCCCGCAGGATGTGCAGGGCCAGGCGCTCGGCGGTTTTTTCGCCGATCCCCGGCAGTCGGGAGATCTGGCGGATCAGGTTGCGGATAGAGGTCGGATAATAGTTCATCGCTGTCTCGGTGCCGTGGTATCGAAGCTTAGATGAGTCCGGGAATGTTCATGCCCCCGGTGAGTTTGCCCATTTCGGAGGACACCATCTCCTGGGATTTGGTCAGCGCATCGTTGACGGCCGCCAGCACCAGATCCTGCAGCATATCGACATCCTCGGGATCCACGACCTCACGGTCGATGGTGATGGCGACGATTTGCTGCCGCCCGTTGGCCACCACCTGGACCATGCCGCCGCCGGCCGATGCCTCCACCGTGCGTTCGGCAAGTTCTTCCTGCATCTTCAGCATCTTGGCTTGGAGTTTCTGGGCCTGTTTCATCATGTTGCCCATACCCTTCATCACGCCTCCTCCCTGACTATGGTTGCATGCTTCGGCCAGCCAGCCGTCGGATCAGACATCCTTACGATCCGGTTTCGTCTCCGCGATCTTGACGTCGAGGATTTTGCCGTTGAAGAGTTCGAGCGCCTCGGCCACCAGCGGGTGGCTCAAGGCCTCCTGGCGGGCCTGTGTTTCACGTTCTTTTTTTTTTTCCCGTTCCGCGGGATCGGTGGCCCGGCCCTGAATGACAACCCGGGGGCGATGGCCGCTAAGCGCATGGCAGGCGCGCTGTATGGCCGTCAGGCTGTCTTGGCGCCGCACGCGCTTGAGGTTGAAATCGTTGCCCTGAAGTTCGATTTCGATTTGGTTTTCATCCAGCGCCCGCAGCCGGGCGGTTTTCAGGTTGGCGGCCAGCGCCGGGTGACTCGCCTGCAGCCCGCCCAGCAGTTCCTGCCAGAAATCATCGCGGGCGGCGGGCCCATCCGCCGGCAAGGGCCGTCGCGGCGGCGCCGCGTGGACATCGGGTGCCGGCGGCGGTGGAGCGGCGTCGATGGCGGTCCCTGATGATTCGGCCGCCGCGCCCGGGCGGGATGTTTGCTCCGCGCCCGCGCCGCCGCTATCCCGGATTTGTCGGCGCAGCTGATCGACCTTGGCGATCAGGCGGTCGATCGGCACAGCGGGCTTCAATTCACATATCCGAATCAGCGCGGTTTCCAAAGCCAGACGAGGATGCATGGAAAGACGAACGGCGGCCTCGTCACGAAAAAGCGCGTTCAGCACATGGTTCAGCGCGACAGGCGATATGGCCGCCACGCTGTGGCGCAGGCGTTCAATCTCGGATGCCGGTAGGTCCACCAGGTGGTCGGCCTGTTCGCTCAGTTTGACCACCAGGAGGTTGCGCACGTGGGCAACCAGATCCTGGTAAAGCTTTTTTAGATCCTGTCCGCGCTGGTAAACGGCGTCGATCGCATCAAGCACGAGGGGAGCATTGCCCTCGAGCAGGGCCGCGGAGAGGTTCGTCAGCACACGGCGATCAACCGTTCCGAGTATTTCAAGCACTT
>CAYMAR010000084.1:8691-11667 GCA_964388465.1 uncultured Desulfobacteraceae bacterium | reverse complement strand
AAATAAAGGTTGGAATCGCTCCAGGGCCGTAAAATTCCATTTCGAGTATCCGAAGAAGATATCGTCCACCTGCATATCGCCGGCGGCGATAAGCCAATCGGTACGGCGCAGCAGGGCAATTGCACACGAGAGAAATGATCAACTCGAATCAAGTTGAAAGATAAAGAGCGCCCCCTCCCACCCCGGCTAGCGCTTGGCTTCGCTTCCCAGAAGCGGGAGCACCTTTTCAATGGTGAAGAAAACGAGAAATTTAGGATCGTTTTCCGGATCGTCGTCGCTTGGGTATTTCCGGCGCCGGAGTTCATAGAGCCTTGCGGTTTCTTTTTCCTCGCGAACCTTCCGCAGATAAAGGCGCTTGCCTTTGTACTTTTCACCGTTTTCCATAAACAGGAAGCTAGCATACGGGTTGGATTGCAGATTGGCGTGGGACAGGCGATCGCGCATAATCAGCGCCACGGTCCCATCTTCGATAAAATGGGGTCGTGAATAGATGGCGGCGTTCACATGGCCGTTCGCATCGGCCGTGGCCAAGATACCGGTTCCGCGGCGGTTGTGGAAATATTCGGATAATTCCATGGTCGTGGCTCCCGTGTTTTAAAGATAGGTTAAGCGCAAAATGGGTGCAACATTTAGCTGGCTCCGCTTCACCAATTTAAACTGGGGTCATTTTAATCATTCCCGTCCGGATGTTAAGCGCTCGGCTAAAATAACGGAAAAGAGGCCGCACCTCCCGCAGCATGGACTCCGGGGGATCGTTGGTTTGGATCGGCCTTCGGTCGGGGCCCGGCGTCGCCTGAACCGAGCCGGCAGTCCTGCGCCTACGGTTTGTATTTTTTTTGCCGGTCACGATCTCGACCGCACGAGCAGAAGTCTCGGAAGAAAGAATAAGAAGGGCCGTTCAGGCCGTCGGTTCCGCTGGAGGTCGCCCGCCGGCCCGTCGACGCCTTGAGCAGAGCGGTGGCGACGAAGACAAACAGGTCGAATGCGCAGGTGAAGCCCGAGTATGCTTTCAGGAAGAAATCAAGACAAGCGGCCGGGACCCGTGCCTGGCGCGCGTCAGGCGAAGGGGCTGTGCCCAGGCCTTTTTACGGGCAATCCCCGATGCGCTTGCCCTTAATGGTCGTTTTCATCGTCATGGTGCCCTGCGGTTGAAGCATAACCGTGTCGATCAGGCCCTCGAAGCGGTCGCCGAAATACGTCATTTTACCGCTGCCCTTCATGGTCTGCCCCTCCTGCTGGCACTCCACTTTCCAGGTCACGGAGTTGCCCTCGGTCTTCATGTCGATCACCTCGCAGTTCGACTCGGCGGCGGATTGATCCGGCACGGGATCCTGGGGGGACATGCACCTCGTGATCGTGGTTGGCGGGATTGCGCCGGGCATGCCCGGCATGTCGATCGAGGAGGTGATTTCATAGCGGCCTTCCTGGAAATCCAATCCCCAGGCATGGGATACGAACACGAGGGCCACGAACAGGCACAGGGCCGTTAGGGTTGACTTCATCATGGCATGGCCTCCTTTGTCTAAACATCATGGCGGGTATGATGGCCGGTGGGAACAATGCAGGGCTGGACTCCACGGACTTCGTGCTTAGTATCGACCCAAGGTTTTGCCGGCCTTTTGATTTGGAGTTTGACGATGGACACGATTACGCCCGATAATCTGGCGAGCATCGAATTCAGTTTAAAATGGGAAAAAAACGGAATCAAGCATGAAGATCGTTATTACGCTCAGCGCGTCAATTTCTGGCGCGACATCCTTCCGCCGGCGCTAGCTGAAAAAATCATGGGGGCGTCGACCGGCGAGCGACTCGCGCATGCTTTTGCCCCCGGTGAGATTATACCACCCACCTCGACGCAGGCCATCCACCCGGTGGCACATGCCCGCGTCGAGGGCCGCTTGGGTGATGGCACGGCCTGCCGTCCGCGCTACGGGCGCTTCTACCCCCGGGGTATCCTTCAGGGGGTAAGCGGTGTGTTCCGCGGCAATATCGAGCCGTTCCGCTGCACCGCCGTGGCAAAGAGCGGCATCCAAGCCGATTTCAACCACCCCTTGGCCGACATCGATTTGACGTTCGAAGCGCGCATTTGCGATGTGCGCGAAAAGTTTGAAGAGCACGGCGGCTCGCTGAACGACTGGGCGGAGCAAATCACCACCGGCCCCGGCATGCAGGCCCGCTGCAACGGTGAGCCCACGGATTTTTTCGTATCCAAGGCTTTTGACCGCGGCGATCCCGCCGACGATCGGCTTTTTTACCGTCAACCGCGGTTTGTTCAGCACATCGACGCCCGCGCCATCGAGACCATCCAAAGGCTCTATGCGCGCCTGATTCCGGAAGACAGCCGGGTTCTGGATCTCATGAGCAGTTGGACGTCCCACCTCCCGGACAGCCTCAAAACCCGCTCGGTGGACGGGCTGGGCTTGAACGCGGAAGAACTGGCCGCCAACCAGCGCCTGTCACGCCACGTGGTTCAGGATCTCAACCGCGATACGCACCTGCCCTTCGACGACGGTGCTTTCGACGCCGCGGTGTGTACGGTGTCGGTGGAATATCTTACCCGTCCGTTCGACGTCTTCGAAGAGATGGCCCGCGTGCTCGCACCCGGCGGCATCTTCATCGTGACCTTTTCCAACCGTTGGTTTCCTCCCAAGGCGATCCGGGTGTGGACGGAAATACACCCCTTCGAGCGCATGGGGTTGGTGCGGGAGTACTTCAGTCGGAGCGGGCGTTTCGCCAAGCTGGAGACCTTTTCCAGCCAGGGGTGGCCGCGGCCGGACGACGACAAGTATGCCGGCCAGATGCTGTTCTCCGATCCGGTTTTTGGGGTCTGGGGACGGCGGGTGTGATGCGGGTCCCGCGACGGTGGATCCAGGGAATCAAGCATTTTGGCCCGTCGAAAAAGCAGGGAGATGCCCCAGGTTCATTGGCGTGCACCCGCGAGCCATCGAACACCGATAAGACGCCGGCGCTTCGCCC
>CAYMAR010000084.1:0-8591 GCA_964388465.1 uncultured Desulfobacteraceae bacterium | reverse complement strand
GACCGCCCAATCGTGTTCGACTCCCGGGAGGGACTCAATTCATCGCGAAAAAATGTCCGTCGCGCGCTTGCAATTTGGCGGACGAAAATTTAGGCTGACCGTCTGCGATTCCAATGATTGCATTCGGCACGGGCGCTCTCCAATCCCCAAGCTCTGGAGCTATTCCGCATGAACGACCGGCTCGAGCGCCAGCTCGATTTTATCCGTGAACTCGATCGTCTCAAGAACGTTCGCCGCCAGACCTGGCTGATTGACGCCAGCCGCCAGGAGAATTCGGCCGAACACTCCTGGCACATCGCCTTGATGGCCATGGTGCTGGGCGAATACGCCCCCGGAGACGGCGTGGATCTGGGACGGGTTCTTCAGATGCTGTTGGTGCATGACATCGTGGAGATCGACGCGGGCGACACCTTCTGCTACGACGAAGCCGCCGTCAGCGGCCAGCACGCGCGCGAGCAGGCCGCCGCCCGTCGGCTTTTCGGTCTGCTGCCCGCGGACATCGGCAAGCGGTTCTCGGCGCTCTGGGAAGAATTCGAAGCCCGGCAAACGCCCGAAGCCCGGCTGGCCAATGCCCTCGACCGCCTGCAGCCCGTCCTCAACAACTACCACAGCGGTGGCAAGTCGTGGCAGGAAAACGGCATTACCCACGACAAGGTCGTCGCGCGCAACCGGGTGATGGCCGAAGGCGCGCCAACGCTGTGGGGTTATGTTCAAAAGCTCCTTGAGCGGGCGGTTGCCAAGGGCATCCTGCCGCCGTCCGCATCATGAAAAAAAACCCCGCGGGTGACATCATCGTCCGGGCGCGCCGGCTCTCACGGACCTATCCCCTGGGCCCGAGTGAGGTGATCGGCCTTGACCGGGTCGATCTGGCAATTCCCGCCGGTGCGCTGGTCGTTCTGAAAGGGGCCAGCGGTTCGGGCAAGAGCACCCTGCTGGCGCTGATTGCCGGGCTGGATCGCCCCACGGCCGGGGAACTGCGGGTCGCCGGCCACGACCTCGATCGGCTGAGCGCCGCCCGGATGACCGCCTACCGGCGCGAGGTCGTGGGGATGGTGTTTCAGTCCTTCAACCTGCTCCCGACCCTGACCGTCGAGGAAAACGTCTGCCTGCCGGCGATGCTGGCCGGCGCCCCCCTGGCGGCCACCCGCGAGCGGGCCGCGGAATTGCTGGACTGGCTGGGGATGGCGGGCCGCCGCCGCCATCGTCCGGCCCAACTGTCTGGCGGTGAGATGCAGCGCACCGCCATCGCCCGGGCCCTCATCAACCGCCCCCCCCTCGTCCTGGCGGACGAACCGACCGGCAACCTCGACAGCCGCAACGGCGACGGGGTCATTCGGCTGCTGCGCGATTTGAACCGCGAGCAGGGCTGCACCGTCATCATCGCCACCCACAGCGACCAGGCCGACGACAAGGCCACGCTTCGCCTGTACCTGAGGGACGGTGCGCTCCTTCCGGAAAAGAGGCCGCGATGATGGTTTTTCTCAGGCTGTTCGTCTGGTTCAACCTGCGGCAGGTGCGGCGTCAGCCCTGGCGGGCGCTGGCCGTGGTGCTGGGTATCGCCCTGGGGGCGGCCGTATTCACGAGTGTGCGCATTGCCGTGGATGCCTCGCTGGATTCTTTCAGCCGCAGCATGGATGCCTTTGCCGGCCGCGCCGACCGGGTCGTGACCCAGCCGGGGGGGCGGGTTCCCGAAGATTTGGTCGCCAGGCTGCAGGCGATACCGGGGGTGGCCGTCGCCCCCGTCATGACCACCTATACGCGGGAGGCGGGCGGGACCCGTTCCTTTTTGCTGGTGGGAATCGATCCTCTCATGGACCGGGCCATGCGTTCCTGGGAGAAGGCCGGTCCGGCCGGGGAGGAGGCCGCCTGGCTGCAGATCATGGCCGAGCCCTTCACCCTTCTGGCCGGGGAGACCCTGGCCCGGGAATCCGGGTGGGGTTCGGGCGACCGGGTGATGCTGACCCACCGCAACGGGAACACACCCTTCATCGTCGCGGGGCGGATATCGGCGGAGGGTCTGGGTGCCATGGCCAACGGGCGAATCGCCCTGTGCGACATCGCCACTTTCCAGGAGTTTACGGGAACTTTCGGCCGGGTCGACCGCATCGACCTGCGCTTGACCGACCGTTTTGGCGAGCTCCCCCCCGAAGCGGCGGCCCTCATCGGCACCGATCTTAAGGTCGGCCCGCCCGGGGCCGTCAAAACCAGCGGGCAGGGCATGATCCGGGCCTACCAGGTCAATTTGTCCTTCCTGAGTTTTACGTCGCTTTTCGTGGGCATGTTCCTGGTCTACAGCCTGGTGGCCATGAATGCCGCCGCCCGGCGACGCGAGCTGGCCATCCTGAGGGCGGTGGGGGCATCCCCCCGCTGCGTCTACTGGCTGTTTGTCGGGGAAGGCGCGCTTTACGGTCTGGCGGGCTGGCTGCTGGCCATGCCGCTGGGAAGCCTGCTGGTGCGCCATCTTCTCGACGGCGTCAGCGCCACCATTTCGACCCTTTTCGTGAGGGTGTATGTGGACCGGCTGACGCTCGATTTCGGGGAAATCCTGCTATCGCTGGCCATGACCGTTATGGTCGCCATGCTGGCCGCCCTGCAGCCGGCGCAGGCGGCCGGTCGGGTGCCGCCCCGCGAGGTGATGATGGCGGTCCGGCGGTCGGAAGCATCGCGGACGACGGTGCGGCGGCTGGCGCTGACCGGGCTGGCCGGACTCCTTCTGGTATGGCCGCTGGGGCAGTTGCCCGCAATCCGGGGGGTTCCCTTGGCGGGCTATCTGGCCTGCCTGGCGCTGTTTGCGGGATTTGCCCTGCTGGCGCCCTGGATGCTTCAGCAGGCCGGCCGTTTCCTCCACCCACTGACCCTCGGGCGTTCGCGCGG
The DNA here is from genome assembly GCA_964388465.1 of uncultured Desulfobacteraceae bacterium. Taxonomy (GTDB): domain Bacteria; phylum Desulfobacterota; class Desulfobacteria; order Desulfobacterales; family UBA5852; genus JABZFP01. The sequence goes on along the minus strand of CAYMAR010000084.1, from coordinate 5,717 downwards.
ACCGGCCCGCCTGGCCGCCGGCTATCTGCGCGACAGTCTGGCGCGGATCGCCATCGCCGTGGGCGCGCTGATCACGGCGGTGGCCCTGTTTACGGCCCTGGTCATCATGGTGCGCAGCTTTCGCCACACGGTGGAGATCTGGGTCGAACAGACCATCAGCGGGGATCTGTTCGTCACCACCCGGATGGCGGAGACCAACCGGGTCTGGGAGCCGCTGCCGCCGCCGCTGGTGGACGACCTTGGACGGCGGGAAGATATTGACCTGGTCCCCAACCGCCAGTTTTCCCTGTCCTACGAGGGCTACGCCTTTCAGCTCGAAGCCATGGATTTTGAGGCTTTTCAGGGTTACGGTCGTTTTTTCTGGCTGCAAGGCGGCGCGCACCTGGTGCCTTCGCTGGCAAGGGGCGAGGGCGTATTGCTCTCGGAAGTCTTTGCCCACCGCACCGGGCTTGGCGTGGGCGACACCTTTCAAACACGCCTTCGCGGTCGCGACCTGGCGTGGCCGGTTTTAGGCCTGGTGCGTGATTATCGCACCCACGGCGGTGTGGTATTCTGCGCGCTGGCCGACCTGGATCGTCGCCTGGGGGGGCTCGCCTGGGGCGGGGTGCGCATCTTCTTCACCGACCGCTCCCGCGATATCGCGGCCGCCACCGCCCGGCTTCAGGACGAGCTGGTGCTGCGCTTCGGCGACCGCCTGGATATGATGGCCGGCAGCGCCCTGCGGGCCGCCGTTCTCAAGATATTTGACGAGACCTTTGCCATCACGACCGTGCTGCTCCTGATCGCGCTCCTGGTGGCGGCTTTGGGCATCACCACGATCCTGACGGTGCGGGTGCTGGAGCGCACCGGTGAACTCAACACGATCAGTGCGCTGGGCGGCAGCCGGGGCCAGATCCAGGCCATGATTCTCTGGGAGGCCTTTTTTATCGTGGCGGTGGGCGAACTGCTGGGCGTGCTTTGCGGTTTCGGCCTTTCCTACCTGCTGGTATTCGTGATCAACCGGCAGTCTTTCGGATGGACATTTCTCTACGGGGTGGACTGGGCGGCGCTGGCCATTTCGCTGCCCCTGATCGTGGCCGCCGCCCTGGCGGCGGCGCTGCCGGCCATGCGTCTGGCCGTGCGGACATCACCGGCGGCTCTGCTCCGGGAATTTGGGCGCTGAGCAACAACCCGGGAAGACTTGGCATCAATCGCGGGTCTCGCGTTCGCGTGGACGTGGGGCCGTCGGGCCGGCGTATGGGTTGCGGGAACGCGCCCTGCCCCGGGCGCCGGACGCAATATCTGCGTCCCGGGCCCGCCGCCGGGGGCGCGACCGCCGGACGGCCCGCGGTGCCTCGGGGCCCGGCGCGCAACTTACCGGCCGCTCCAGCCGGTTTTCGTTCCCGTAAGCCCCGCGTCGGCCCCGGGGTCGGCTTCCGGTGGGGCCTTGACCAGCAGGATGCTGGCGCGGGCGCAGGACAGCAGACGTATGGGCAGACTGCCCCGGGTCTGGCGGTAGACATCGTGACGCAGGCTGGCCCCCATCATCACGAGCGCGTCCGGGCCGGCGGCCGCGGCAATGGTCTCGGCCGGATGAGTGCCCTCCAGGCGGGTCGTATGACTTTCGCGGCCGCGGGTCGTCAGCCACTGCTGCACCTGGGCGATACGGGTCTCGACCCGGGAACGTTCGTCGGCGCCGACATCCGGGGATTGCACCCAGAGGAGCTCGACCGGCCGGTCAATGCATGCCAGCATCTTTTGCAGCAGCGGAAAGACGCGTTGGGCCGAGGCCGAACCGTCGGCGCAGATTACCAGGCGGCTGTCCGGGGTGCCCTCGCGGACGATCAGCACCGAGGTGTGCAGCTCCAAAGCCAATTTACGGGTGGTGTCGCCCAGCACCAGACGCCGCAGCCGGCTGCGGCGGGGCGGGGCGATGATCAGCAGATCGAAATGGTGCCGGTCGATCTCGCGGTTGAGGGACTCGATAAAAGGGCCGAAATGCTCATGAAAGGTGATCGGGCGGTCATTGGTGAACGGACAGTTGAAGAAGTGGCTGTGGGGGGTCTCACGGATGACGATGTCGGTCGGCGGGGGCATCACCCCGTGCGCGGCGAGCTTGCGGGCTGCGTCCGTGAGGACCTGCAGGCCTTGCGGCAGGCGGTGCCAGTCCGCGGGGGCGATCCCCCGGCCCAGCTGCGGCGGCGCCTCCATGGCGTGGGTCTCGCTGCGCACGGTGATCACGGCCAGTTCGGCCTGCAAGGCCTGGGTCCAGGCGGCGGCAAAGGCCAGGGCCTGGTCGGCGGTGGGTCCGCCGTCGGTGTAGACCAATAGCTTCATGTCGTATCCTGGGGCGGGTTTTCCGGATCGGGCCGCTGGCAGACGGGAGGCCGCACGCCGGGCCCGAAAATATGCCAGTCGCCCGCCTTGAGCGCAGGGCACTCGGTGAAGACCACCAGCGGGCAGGCGGCGCAGATCGCGTGGCAGAAGTTCTCGCGCATGATGTGTCGGATGGCCCGGCCGGTTCGGGCGTGCACGTGGGTCTCGCCGGCATCCCGCAGCAGACCCGAGTTCTTGAGGGCCAGAAACACCTGGTGGTGGACGCCGGCGAAATAAAGCCCGCCGCCCCGGCGCCGGATTTCTTCCAGCAGGATTTCGAGTACGTGGACGCCGCTGGCGTCGATGGTATTGACATGATGCATCCGGAGCAGGAGATTGGCAACATCCGGGTGCTGCCGCAGGCGACGCTGGAGGTCGTCCATCACAAACGCGGCCGAGCCGAAGAAAATCGAGCCGTCGATCTGGACAATGTCCATCTGGCGGCAGATTTCGCCGGGGACGGCCGGCGTCAGTTTGCCGCTGACCTTGTCCGGTGTGACCGAGTCGATACGTGGGTGGGAGGTGCGGGCCAGGTGCAGGCCGATGGACAGGAGAATGCCGATGTAGATGGCGAATTCGATGTTTAAAAGCACCGTGGCCGTAAAGGTGATGACCAGGACGGCGGCATCGGAGCGGGTGGTGCGGATGGTCCGGGCGATGTCGCGCACGCGGATCAGCTCGTAGGCCACCACGATCAGCACACCCGCGAGGGCGGCCAGCGGGAGCTTGGCGGCCAGCGGACCGGCCGTCAGGACGACGACGGCGATGGCCAGGGCCGAAACCACGGCACTCACGGGGGTACGGCCGCCGGCGCGGAAATTGACGGCCGAACGCGTGAACGATCCGCTGCCGGGATAGCCGCTGAACAGGGCGGCGCCCACGTTGGCCATCCCCTGGGCCACGAACTCGCGGTTGACGTTGAGCCGCTGCCGGCTCTGGTCGGCGATGGCCTTGGCGATCGACACGGCTTCCACCAGCCCCAGGATGGCGATGGCCAGCGCACCGGGCGCCAGTTGGCCGGCCAGGGCGATCGGTCCGGCTGCGGGGAGCTGAAACGGCGGCAGACTGGCCGGGATTGCGCCCACGACGGCCACGCCGCGCTGGTCCAGGTCGAAAAGAAAAACGACAACCCCCACCACGATCATGGCCAGCAGCGTACCGGGCCAGCGGGGGCGGAGGCGTTTGACCACCAGTATAATGGCAATGGTGGCCATGCCAAGCAGGAAGGTCGCCAGGTGGGCCTGGTGGAGATGGGTGAAAATCCTGGCCAGGCCCACCAGGAAGGCATCGCCCTTGGCCAGCGGAATCCCCAGCAAACCGGGCAGTTGCTTGAAGGCGATCAGCACCGCGGCCCCGGCGGTGAATCCGAGCAGAACGGCGTGGGAGACGAAGTTCAGGAGATTGCCCAGCCGGGCGAGGCCCATGACGATCTGGACCAGCCCGATCATGAGGGCCAGAAAAAAGGCCAGCTCCAGATAGGCGGCGCTGCCGGGTGCGGCCAGGTCGCTCAGGGTGCTGAAGACGACCAGGGAAACCGCCGTGGTCGGCCCCGTGATGAGATGGGCCGATGAGCCCCACAGGCTGCCAACGACGGCCGGTACGATGGAGGCGTAAAGCCCGTACTGGACCGGTAGACCGGCAATCAGGGCATAGGCCATGGACTGGGGCAGGGCCACCACGGCCACGGTCAGGCCGGCGAAGAGGTCGGCACGCAGGTGGCCGGTGCGGTAATGGCGCAGCCAGGCCACGAAGGGCACGATGTTTTCAGGCCGAAAATGCATGAATCTCAGCGGGCATGGTTCGAAGTCGCCAAGTCGATTGTCTGCACGGACACTATAGAGGGGGCGGGTGGCGCTTTCAATAGCCGATATGCGGCGAAAACTTCGCCGTGAGGAGCAGATGGGATGACAGGTATCAGGCCAAGCGTCTGGCTTTGGGGGTTCGGGCTGGTTTTCGTTGCGGTCGCGGCCGTGGCCGCCGACGCGGACGGCTACCGCCGCGTAACCGGGCCGTGCGATTTCGAATTTCCCCGCGACCACGGCGCCCACCCGGGCTTCCGCACGGAGTGGTGGTATTACACGGGGAATCTCGAGGCGTCGGACGGGGCACGCTTCGGGTTTCAACTCACCTTTTTCCGGCGCCAGCTGCGGCCCGCCCCCGAGCAAGCCAATGGGCCCCAGCGGCCGTCGGCCTGGCGCACGAACCAGATCTATCTGGCCCACGCCGCCCTGACCGACATCGACGGGAACCGGCACTATGCGGCCGAGGACATCCGCCGGGGCGCGCTGGGATTGGCCGGAGCGGAGCGGCACGGCGATGCGGTGCGGGTGTTTCTGGGGCAATGGGAAACGGTGATCCGGCCGCCGGCCCACACGCTCCGGATGGCGGGTGAGGATTTCGGCTTCGACCTGCGTCTGGAGCCGGTCAAAGCGCCCGTGGCCCACGGGGACGGCGGGTACAGCCGCAAGGGCACGGATCCGGAAAGAGCCAGCTGCTATTATTCGTTCACCCGACTGAAGACCAGCGGCAGCGTGCGGTTGCAGGACCGCCGGCGGGCGGTGTCGGGGACGAGCTGGATGGACCACGAATACAGCACGGCCCCGCTGGAGCCCGGCATCCGCGGCTGGAGCTGGTTCAGCCTTCAACTGGACAACGGCACCGAACTCATGCTTTTCCTTCTCAACCTGGAGGCGGGCGGCTACCATCCAGCCTCCAGCGGCACGCTGGTGGCCGTTGACGGCAAGACGACGGCCATCGCCCTCGATAACATTCGGGCGGAGGTCCTGCGGCGCTGGAGCAGCCCGTCGACCGGCACCGACTACCCCCTTGGCTGGCATCTGCGCTTGAGCGCTATTGATCTGGACCTGACCATCCGCACGCCGGTGGACGACCAGGAGATGGAGACCGGAAGGACCACGGGCGTCACTTACTGGGAGGGCAGCATCACGGCCGAGGGGTCGTCCGGCGGCAAGCCTGTCAAGGGGAGGGGCTACATGGAACTGACCGGTCGGAACCAGGCTATGGACGAAAAGCTCTGAGAAGCCGCAACGCGATCAACCCTTTTGCCCTGAAACGTCCGGCGTCGTCGTTTTCAGCCCAAAGCCGCCGCGCATTAAAAACATCACGGGCGTTGTATGGCGCGGTCCTGGAGTTCTAGAGGGCAGGAACGCTGAAATGCGCTGAAAGTTGCCCGTTGAGCGCCAACACGATTGATCGAAGCGGATCAGGCCGAAGCCCCTCGGCGCCGGTCTTGACAGACGCACAAGAATACTGTAGCAAACTGATAACCATTCCGAATAAGGATCTTGCTGATTTGAAACGCAACCCCTCCATATGCCTGCTGGTCGCCGCCATACTGATTT
>CAYMAR010000083.1:0-11736 GCA_964388465.1 uncultured Desulfobacteraceae bacterium | reverse complement strand
CGCCATCGAAGACATGACCGAACCGCGGCTGCTGGTCATCCGTGAGCGCCGGCCTGGCCGCTAGACACGCATGAATTGGAACGGGACATCGATGGGTTTAAAAAGCCCGCGACGTTGACTGGTTGATCGATCGAACGACCCTCGGGGGCTAAAAAATTCGGGGGCTGAAAACGCAAGGGGCCAGCGGCATTGACCGCCGAGGCCCTCGCGTTTTTGGCTTTTTAGATGGAAAGTAATATCGGTGGGCAGTGAATTCCGGCCGACGGTTAGTCTGCCCCCTTCTTTTGCAGCGCGTTGAGCTCCAGCGTCAAAGGCCGCTCGTCCTCGCTCTTGCCATCGAAACGGATGGGCGCCGGGCGACGGTAGCGGTCTTCCCCCGGCGCGGCCTTGAGCCAGTCCTCGCGGCAGGCTTTGACCACCTGGAAAGCTACCGAATTGAGATCGACCAGGCTCTTTTCGAGCACCAGCGCCAGCTTGCCCTTGCGCTCCTCCAGGTGCATGAGCGGCGCGATGGGAATGCCCATGGGCTCCCATTCGGAAAAATCTTTTTCGAGGTTGCGGATGGCGGCCATCTGCCCGGTGGCGCCGTTGGCGATCAGACTGAAGACGGTCAGCCCCAGGTTGTAGGTGTAATTGCAGTCGAAACGCGTGGGGTGGCTGCCGCGACCGTCGTAGCCGTAGAAATGGGTCTGCGTTTTGAAATTGGGGATGGATTTGTTGAAGATCTTGACGACCGGATCCGGGATGCGGGCCTCTTCCGCTAGGAGGCCACCCTTTACCAGGGCCTGCCGCAAGGTTTTGCGGGATATGATCGATTGGCGCACCAGCAGGTGCTCGGCCGCCGCATCCTGGAACAACACCTCGGCATAGGTGGCCGGGTCCAATCCGCCTTTGCGCATGACTTTCTGGTAGTAGGCCCGTTCGATCCCGAGTTTGTAAAGGCCCTTTTCGCGCAGGATGTTCAGATAATCCTTGACGAGCCCCATGAGCACCTTGTCGGTTTCCACCAGGGAAAACTGGAAATTGCCGTGGCTGTCGCGTTCGGTGAGCAGCCCCTCCTGGAAGAAAGCCGGGATGTCATTGAAAAGCTCGTCGTCGCGGGCGTTCCAGACACCGGGCGCCGATCCGTTGGCGATGTCCTTGGCGAGCCGCCGCAGGTATTCGAGCTTGTCCTCCAGGCGCGGGAAGCGGGTGTGAAAATCGCGGTCGTGCTTGTTGTTGTAGTCCGCGAGGATGGTGCTGAGCTTGATGATGAACACCTGGATTTCGTTGATGAACTCGAGAACCCCCTCTGGGATGACCAGAACCCCGCAGTTCTTGCCGACCGCCGCCCGGCGGACGATGGCATCGCAGATTACCCGCGAAAGGTTTCGCAGGGTAATGCCGTAGGCGGTAAAATCGGCCGTCTGCGCCTGGCGGGCCGCCGCAATCCGGCGCTGGTCCACGTAGTCGGCCAGGTCCTCGCCGATCAGGGTCATGTTGGCATGGGTCTGCAGCGCCACCTCGAGGGCCAGGTGGCTGGCCGAACGCCCCATGACCTTGCAGATGTGCCAGTACTTGCGGTCCGAGCTGCAGTCCGTGCAGAGGTTGGAGATATCCTGGGAAAACGCCCGTGCCGCCGAATGAAACCCGAAGGAGATGGCGCACAGCACGTTGCCGTCGGCGTCCCGCACCTGCACGTCGCCGTCGATGGTTTTGGGCACGCCGATGACCTGGATGCCGTCGTCCATCATCTCCTGGGCCAGGAAAGCCGCGTTGGTGTTGGAGTCGTCCCCACCCACCACGACGAGGGCGTTCAGCCCCAGATCCCGGCAGGTCTGGCGCGAGAGCGCCATCTTCTCCTGGGTGTCGATCTTGGTGCGCCCGGTGCGGATCATGGTGAAACCGCCCAAATTGCGGTAGGTGTCGACGAGCGCTTCGGTGATTTCGACATGTTCGTTTTCGATGATGCCGTCCGGCCCCATCAGAAACCCGACGAGGCGGTTATCCGGGTTGGCCTGCTTGGCCGCGTCGAAAAGGCCGGCGATGACATTGTGTCCACCCGGGGCGGGGCCGCCCGAGAAGACGACGCCGATGGTGCGCGGCCGGTTGAACTGGGTAACCTGCTCGTCTGCGGGTTGATCCTCGCCCACGATCACCTGGACACGGTTGTCGATGATGCGCGGCAGTTGGCGTTTGGCCTCCTGGTCGATTTCGAACCGATAACGGTCGGTTTCCCGCAGCGACGTGCAGGCGCTCTTGAACACCTCACAGCGCGGTGGCCGAAAGGCGCGACGCTCCAAAAGCCCCGGATTGATGTCGCTGATGGCGTTTTGAACGACCGGGGTGGTCAGCAAGGCCTGCAGGTCGATTTCATGATCCGGTTTCATGGGCATCCCCCGTCGATGGTAAAAGCGTTTATGGGCCCTACCGCAGCGGTCAGGCGACGCCGCTGGTACGCCCGGGATGGTGAGTGTGTTGGAATATGATGATTTATCCATAACATAGAGCCCAAGCCCGTTCAACGGCTTTAGGCATTTTGCTTGACCAATCGGGACACATATTCTATGGGAGGGGGTCAGACTTGAAAAGTGCAGCCGCAGCCGGCTTGGCTCACCTTCTCGTTCCGAACAACCATTACCGCCTGATGATCAAGGAATCGGGTCGAAATCGTCCAGCCATTGCATTTCAGCCCTGATTGGATAGCCGAAGGCAAACCTGCCGAGCGGTCGGCAGGTTAAGGACCCGGGGCTGCCGAAATGATCTTTGCAGCAGATTCGACCCCGGCATCCATGAGGACAAGAGGATTCCCCTGGAATTCTCTATAGCAAACACCTTTACGCCAAGGAGGAACGGTATGAAAAATCGATTTTGGATGGGCCTGGCAGCAGCGTTGGTCGTACTGATGATGGCGGTTCCGTTTGCCGCCGCCGATGATATCGAGTTGGCCAAAAAATCGACAATCGAAGATATTCAGAAACGGGGCGTGCTGCGCGTCGGGTTGGAAGCCGGCTACCTGCCGTTTGAAATGGCGGACAAACAAGGCAATTTCATCGGCTTCGACGTCGACATGGCCAAGGAAATGGCCAAGGCCATGGGGGTCAAGCTCGAAATCGTCAATACCGCCTGGGACGGCATCATCCCCGCCCTGGTCACCAAGAAGTTCGACATCATCATGAGCGGTATGACCGTCACCCAGGAACGTAACCTGAAAATCAATTTTGCCGACCCTTACATCATCGTGGGCCAGACGATCCTGCTCAACAAGAAACATGAGGGCGTCGTCAAATCCTACAAGGATCTGAACGACCCTAAATATACGGTGACCTCCAAGCTGGGCACCACCGGCGAGCAGGCCATCAAGCGCCTGATCCCCAAGGCCAATTACAAGTCATTCGAAGTCGAGTCCGAGGCGGCCCTGGAAGTCCTGACCGGCAAGGCCGACGCCACGGTCTACGACCTGCCCTTCTGTGTCGTCTTCATGGCCCAGCAGGGCGGCAAAAACATGGTCTTCCTGGACGAACCCTTCACCTACGAGCCGCTGGCCTGGGCCGTGCGCAAGGGCGATCCGGATTTCCTCAACTGGCTCGACAATTTCCTGCGCCAGGTCAAAAACGACGGCCGTTACGACGATATCTACAATCGCTGGATCAAGAGCACGGAATGGATCGATGATATCAAGCAGTAGCCGCCATCCGTCAGCCGATGTGCTGGACTGTTGGCGCCGTACGGTAGAAAAGGGTTAAGAGCCGGGCGCTGCCTGCCGAAGCGGATGGGCAGCGCCAGCTCACCCGACAGGTTGAGAATGAAGCGCGGGCTTCGCGGGCTCTTCTCCATCGTCCTTATTGACACCATGCCGAGATGCCGATGAATAAGAAATCGAACACGCGCCGTTCAATGCCCCCCTGGAAATACAATCTCTGGGTGGGCGTTTTTTTTGTGATCCTCTTTTCGGTATTCATGCTCATCTATATCGCCACCATCCGGATCGACTACACGTGGAGCTGGTACAAGGTGCCCAGCACGTTTGTCAATCGTGAAGTGATCGAAATATCATCCGAAATCGACGGCAAGGTGGCCCAGGTCGACCGCAAGAACGACCAGGCGGTGATCACGATTAAAAATGAAACGGAGAGTAAATCCTATACCGTGCCGGCCGAAGATATCAGGGTCAACCAAGGCGATCTAATCTACTATGGCGACACGCTGGCCACTTACCGTGAATGGCGGGCGGGCATCATGCTCCAGGGGCTCTGGATCACCCTCAAATGCAGTCTGTTTGCGATCATTTTTGGTATCATCATCGGCATTATCGGAGGCATTGCGCGGATATCCGACAACCCGGCCTTGAAATGGTCGGCCATCTCCTACGTGGAATTGATCCGTGGCTCGCCGCTGCTGGTGCAGATTTTCATCTGGTACTTCGTTCTGGGAACCATGATCAACCAACTTCTCATGTCATATGGCATGAAAGAGATCCCCAGCCTGTGGTACGGCGTCGCATCGCTGGCCTGTTTTACCGGCGCTTATGTGACCGAAATCGTGCGCGCCGGCATTCAGTCAATCCACCGGGGGCAGACCGAGGCTGCGCGATCGCTGGGCATGACCTACGGACAATGCATGCGCTACGTCATTCTGCCCCAGGCCATGCGCCGCATTCTCCCCCCCCTGGCCGGGCAGTTCATCAGCCTGATCAAGGACTCCTCGCTGTTGGGCATCATTGCCGTGCGCGAACTGCTCAAGGCCACGCGCGAGGTTGTCACCACCCAGCTCAACCCTTTTGAAATGTTTTTCACCTCGGCGGCCCTTTACCTGGTCATCACCTTTTCCCTTTCCATGTTTGTCCAATATCTCGAGCGAAAGACGGCCACGACATGATTGATGTGCGCAATATTTCCAAAACCTTTTTTGTGCCCCACCAAGTAAAGGCGTTGGTGGACGTGACCACCAAGATCGCGGCCGGCGAAGTGGTCGTGGTCATCGGCCCCTCGGGCTCCGGCAAGAGCACCTTTTTGCGCTGCCTCAACCATCTGGAGACTGCCGACGCAGGGGGGCATATACTCATTGACGGCATCGACATTCTCGACCGCAAGACCAACATCAACAAGGTCCGCGCCGAAGTGGGCATGGTGTTCCAGTCCTTCAACCTGTTTCCCCACAAGACCGTGCTGGAGAACATCACCCTGGCCCAGCGCGTGGTGCGCAAGCGCCCCAAGGAGGAGGCCCACACCAGGGCCATGACCCTGCTGGAAAAAGTGGGCATCAGCGACAAGGCCAACGCTTTCCCGGACAACCTTTCCGGCGGCCAGCAGCAGCGCGTGGCCATCGCCCGTGCCCTGGCCATGGATCCCAAGGTGATGCTTTTCGACGAGCCGACCTCGGCCCTGGACCCGGAGATGATCGGCGAGGTCCTGGATGTCATGAAAACCCTGGCCCGCGAAGGCATGACCATGGTGGTCGTCACCCATGAAATGGGATTTGCCCGGGAAGTGGCCGACCGGGTCATCTTCATGGACGATGGCGCCATCGTGGAAGTCGGCACGCCGGAGCACTTTTTTACGGCTCCCACCCACGATCGCACCAAGCTGTTTTTAAGCCAGATTCTCTAAAATGGGGACATCATAGAATTCCAACCACTTGTACCACATGTTGTGGAAATCGACGCCTACACCCACCCTCTATAGTGTTTTCACTTTACACACCGAGCGGTTTTTGTTAGTTAAAAGCTTGGCTCGAACCGAGCGCGGCTGACACGGAACGATCACCTCGATCGGTATTTTGCGGTAACCGCAAACGTTGCTGACACTGCGCCGTCCCTCTTTCCGTGCGGTCCAAACGCGTTATATTTCCGGTCAGATCCCATTTGCCGCCGTCAGGCATCGCGTCCATGCGGGGATCGACCCAGGAGTGCAGGCCTCATGAAACTAAAAAAATTGGACATTCAAGGGTTTAAATCCTTCCAGGATAAATCCTCGATCCTCTTTCCGGCGGGCATTTCCGCTGTGGTGGGGCCCAACGGGTGTGGTAAAAGCAATGTGATCGACGCCATCCGCTGGGTAATGGGCGAGCAGAGCGTCAAGAAACTGCGCGGCAAGTCCATGGAAGACGTCATCTTCGCCGGCGCCAACGGGAAAGCGCCCCTGAACATGGCGGAGGTCGCCCTGACCCTGAAAAACGACAACGGCAGTGCGCCGGAGGAACTCCGGGACTACGCCGAAATCATGATCACCCGGCGGCTCTACCGCTCGGGGGAAAGCGCTTATTTCCTGAACAAACAGCCCTGCCGCCTGAAGGACATCCACAACCTCTTTCTGGGCAGCGGTCTGGGGACGAAATCCTTTGCCGTCATCCAGCAGGGCAACATCGGCGCCATCACCGACGCCGGCCCCGACGAGCGCCGGCACTTCATCGAGGAGGCCGCCGGCGTCACCCGCTTCAAGTCCCGCCGCCAGGAAACCCTGAGTAAAATCCAGTCCACCAACCAGAACCTCTACCGCATCATGGACATCATCGGCGAGATCAAACGCCAGATGGCGAGCCTGAAACGCCAGGCCCGCAAGGCCGAACTTTTCAAAACCTATCAGGAACGTATCCGCACACTGGATATTTTCCTGGGGCTGCACTACTTCGACGCCTACTCCCGCGAAATCGAAGAGGCCGGGGAGCGACTGCAGGAACTGAAGGATGCCGACCTCAGCCATGTGTCGGAAATCAAAAAACTCGATGCCGCCGTGGAAGCGGTCAAAATTGAGCGGTGGCAGAAAAATCAGGAGATTTCCGAACAGAAGTCGCGACAATTCGAACTCCAGCGCCTGATCGACAAAACCGAAAACGACATGGCGCACCTGCGGGAAGAAACCACGCGTCTGGCCGATGAAGTCGAATCCCTGGACGGCACGCGCGTGGAAATCACCCGCCAGAACGAACGCATGGTCACGGAAATCGAAGACTCCGAAGAAGAACATCGCAGCCTTCAGGAAACCATCGCAGGCATCCGCGCCGAGTTGGAAGGTGAGCGCACGGCTTCGCGCGAAATCACCGCCACGCTCGAAGCCCGGCAGGCCTCGCTGAACACGCACAAAGCGCAACTGACGGACCTCGTCGGTCAGGAGGCCCGGTACCGCAATATCCACCAGACCGCCCAGAACAACCGTGAAAACCTTCAGCGGCGCATCCGCCAGACCGAAGAGGAAGTCATTCTGGCCTCACGGGAGGTTGCCGACGCCGACAAGCGGGAGCGCCAGGCGGCACGCGCCCTGGAGGCCCTGCAAGAGGAAATCCGGGCCCAAAAAAGCCGCATCGCCGATCGGCGCAACCACCTGGACGCCAAAAGCCGTGAACTGGCCGCGAAAATCAAGCACGTCCAGGGACTCGAACTGGAGCGCAACAAAAGCCACTCGCGCCTGACGAGCCTCAAGAAAATGGAGGAAAATTTCGAGTGGTACCGCGACGGTGTCAAGGCCCTCCTGAAAGGGCTTTCACCTGAAAAGCGCGCCGCCCGCGGCATTCGCGGCCTGGTGGCGGACATCATCTCCCCCCAACCCGGCTATGAGGCCGCGGTGGAAGCGGCCCTGGGGGAATCGCTGCAATATATCCTGGTGGACCGGCAGGAATGCGCGACCGAGGCCATCCAGTTCCTGGAGCAGCGCCAGGCCGGTCGCAGCGGTTTCGTTCCGCTGCCGCATACCCGTCCGCTGGCGCCGGAGGGGGCCGAGCCCCCCCCCGACAACGCGCGCCTGATCAACCACGTCGTCGTCCGGGATGGCTACGAAGAAGTCGCACGGGCCCTGCTCGGTCACGTGCGCGTGGCCGCGGACCTCGATACCGCCATCGCACGTTTTAACCGCAACGGCGTTTTCCAGTCCATCGTCACCCTGAAGGGCGAAACCGTTTCATGCCAGGGTACGATTACCGGCGGTCGCAGCGGCAGCGGCGCCGGCATCCTGGCCCAAAAGCAGGAAATTCGCGATTTGGAAACGGCCGTGGCACGCCTGGACGACCAGTTGAAGGCCCAGCACCAGGTGCAGAAGGCGCTGCAGGGTGCGGTCACATCTCTCGAAACCGACTTACGCCAGGATCTCGAAGAGAAAAACCGGTTGGTCGAAGACGAAATCGAAGCGCAAAAATCGGCCTATAAGGCCGCTGAAGACCTCAAGGCCGCCCGCCGGCATCTGGAGATCGTCCAGCTGGAACAGGAGCGGCTGCTGGGCGAGGAAAGCGATATCGACAGCGAAATCAGCCGCTACGACGAAATTCTCAGCGAGGTGGCCGAAGAAGTCGCCACGGCCCAGGCCCAAGTCACGGCCTTGGGCACTGAGATCGACACCATCGGCCAACAGCTGGAAACCTGCCGCCAGGGCGAGATGGACATCCAGGTCCGCCTGACCGCCCGCCAGGCCAAACTGGAAAACGTGGCTGCCAGCCTGCGCCGCCTGAAAGAATTCCAGGCCGACGGCCAGAAGCGTTTTGAAACCCTGATACAGGACATCCACGCCAAACGGGTGCGGCGAGAAAACAGCACCCGTCAGATTCGACAAAGCGAGGAGCAGCTCGCCGGCTACTACGAAGATCTGCAGCGGCTGAGCAAGGTCCTGGAGACGAACGAAGCCGCCTACCAGGCCATCGACGCCAGCCTGAGCGAAAGCGATGCCGCCATTGCCGCCCTGCAATCCCAGCGGGAGAAGAACAATGAAAAACTGCGCCTGCTCGAAGTCGAGCTTTCCCAGCGGCAGATCAAACGCGAAAACATCGTCAGCCGCCTGAACGAACGCTATCACGACGGTATCGCCACTTTTCGGGCTGAAATCGAGGCCCAACGCCAGGAGGGTTTCAACCCGACACCCGAAGAAACCGAAGCCGAACTGGACCGCTGCCGCAAGAAAATCGCCAGCATTCACGACGTCAACATGGGGGCCATCAAGGAATACGAGCAATTGAAAACGCGCTACGATTTCCTGTGCGAACAGCGCGACGACCTGACCCAGGCCGTCGAAGACCTCCACAAGGTGATCCGCCGCATCAACACCGTGACCCAGGAGCGCTTCTTAACCACCTTCGATCAGATCAACGAGAAGCTCGCGGAAGTCTTTCCCCGCCTGTTCGAGGGCGGTACCGCCCAACTCGTGCTCGCGGAGCCGGAGCGCCCGCTGGAGTCCGGCGTGGAACTCATGATCCAGCCCCCCGGCAAGAAGGTCACGCGCATCAGCTTGCTTTCCGGCGGGGAAAAGGCCCTCGCGGCCATCGCTTTCATCTTTGCGATCTTTCTGATCAAGCCGGCCGCCTTCTGCCTGCTGGACGAAATCGACGCACCCCTCGACGACGCCAATGTGCAGCGCTTCAACGAGTTGCTGAAAATCATCGGTGAAAAATCACAAATCATCATGATCACCCACAACAAGAAGAGCATGGAATTTGCCGACACGCTCTTTGGGGTCACCATGGAGAAAAAGGGCATCTCCAAAGTCGTTTCGGTCAATCTGGAACGCAAGGCCGCGTGAGCACCACCTTCGGGTCGAACTCGGAAAAGCTATTCCCGCACCGGCGGTCGTGCGCCGCGGCACCGGGATTACCGGTTGTTCACGCGGCAGGAGAATCAATCAATGGCTTTTAAATGGCTCAAACGCAAGAAAGATAAAAACGAAACCGAACCGTCCGAGGCGCCCGCCGATCAAGCGCCGGATGCATCGGATCGGCCTGCGGAGGCGATCGCGTCGCAACTCCCGGATTCACGGCCGGAAGACGCAGCGGCCGAGCGCGAAGCCGAATCGCCGCCGTTGGAAAGCGCGACTTCCCCCGCGATCGAAGCAGCGGCCGTTGATAAGGAGGCATCCGCGGCCGACGTCGCCGACGAACCGACGGCTACGGCTGAGCCGGCCGAAGCGGAAAAACCCCGCCGCGGCTTTATCAAGCGTCTGCGCAGCGGCCTCTCCAAGACCCGCGACTTTCTCAACACCGATATCGAGGATCTTTTCAGCGGCAAACGCAAGTTCGACGAGGAAATGCTCGAAGAACTCGAGGAAATGCTGATTACAGCCGATCTCGGAGTGCGCACGACCACAGCGCTGATGGACCAGATTTCCCGCAAGGCTTCCAAAATCGACAGCGTGGAAAACCTCAAAGCCATCCTGCGCGAAGAAATTCTAAAGCTGATTGACGAAGCGCCCCAGGAAGACACGGGTGTGGCGGCCGGGGGCCCTCGGGTCGTCATGGTGGTGGGTGTCAACGGGGTGGGCAAGACCACCACGATTGGTAAAATCGCCGCCCACCACACCCGCAAGGGCCGCAAAGTGCTGATCGCGGCCGCCGACACCTTCCGGGCAGCCGCGATCGAACAGCTGACCATCTGGGCTGCGCGCGCCGGTGCCGATATCGTCAAGCACAAGGACCAGGCCGACCCGGCTGCCGTGGCGTACGACGCGGTGGAGGCCGCCATGGCCCGCGAGGCCGACGTCGTCCTGATCGACACCGCCGGGCGGCTGCACACCAAGGTCAACCTGATGGAGGAACTCAAAAAAATAAAACGTTCGGTGGGAAAAAAAATCGCCGCGGCCCCGCACGAAACCCTGTTGGTGCTGGACGCCACCACCGGGCAGAATGCCCTGTCGCAGGCCCAGCTTTTCGACGAGGCCATCGAACTGGACGCCCTGGCGCTGACCAAACTGGACGGCACGGCCAAGGGCGGCATCGTCGTCAGCATTTGTAGCACGCTCAACGTGCCGCTGCGCTACATCGGCGTCGGCGAGAAGATCGACGACCTGCAGGCTTTCGATGCCAAAGATTTCGTCGAAGCCTTGTTTTAGCCATCCTGTTGCTTGCGAATCGGCCAATGACCCTATACTCAGTGCGCATACCGAAATGGCCGATTTGGGTTCAGGCCAAGGCCCTAGCGGTTTTGATACCGCAGACGTCGTAAGTCTAGGTGGAGGATTTCAAAAGCGTGAGAACGCCGGCGGGGTCGAAAGAAGCCGCTTCTGGATGGACCCTAACCAGTGATCGCAAAGTCTTCGAACTCGCCCTTAAAGTCTTCCCACTGGATATCGACCTCATCCACGCGGGCGATGGCCGGTCCCTCACGGCACCAGTCCAACACGGCATTCACCTGCGGGCGGGGCCCTTCGAACACGGCCTCCACACGGCTGTCGGGCAGGTTGCGGACCCACCCCCGCACCTGATGCTTCTCTGCCACCCGCTGGGTTTCCCATCGAAAGGCGACGCCCTGCACCCGGCCCGCGATGAAGACATGCGCTCTGACATTTTCTTCCGTGGTCATTTCCATGGCGACCTCCTGATCCTTAGCGGCACAAACGGATTGAACGATTGTGGGGCTCAAGTCCTTGCAAGCGGAGCGTCAATCAGGCGCCGGAACCGGTTTTCATCCAGAACCGCCACCCCGAGGGATTGCGCCTTGGCAAGTTTGGCCCCCGGAGCCGAGCCGGCCACCAGGTAGTCGGTTTTTCTGCTCACCGACCCGGTCACCTTTCCCCCGGCCTCCTCGATCGCCTGCCGGGCCTGGGTGCGGGTCATGCCTTGAAGGGTTCCGGTGAGGACGAAGACCTTGCCCGCCAGTCCACCCACCGGCGCATCCGTCACCGGCATCAGTTCGATTCCGTTAACCCATAATTGCTGCAGCATCCTTTGATTGTCCGATTGATGGATGAACGAATAGAAACTCTGGGCCACAATGGGGCCGATACCTTCCACCGCCTCCAATTCTTCACGCGTCGCCGCCGCCAGCCGCTCCCAATCGTGAAAACGCCG
>CAYMAR010000082.1:5383-11847 GCA_964388465.1 uncultured Desulfobacteraceae bacterium | reverse complement strand
ATTTCGTTTGCCATGCTGGCGGGGACCGCTGCGGCCGATGCCAAACTGCTGACCATGTCGACCACCACCAGTACCCAGGCTTCCGGCCTTCTGGACGTTCTGCTGCCGGCCTTCAAGACCGATACCGGCATCCGCGTCAAGGTGATCGCCAAAGGCACGGGGGCCGCCATCCGGGACGGCATGGACGGCAATGTCGATCTGATTTTCGTACATGCCAAGGCGCGCGAGGAAAAGTTTGTCCGGGAAGGCTACGGCACCCGTCGCTACCCCATCATGCACAACGATTTCGTCATCCTGGGGCCGGCGGCGGATCCCGCCGGCATCCGGGGCACCGGCGATGTGGCCCGGTCCCTCGCGCAAATCGCCACTACCGGTGCGCCTTTCATCTCCCGGGGGGACGACAGCGGCACCCACACCAAGGAGCAGCAGCTTTGGCAGGCCACCGGACTGCCCCTGAAGGCGGCCAGCCAGACCATCGTGAAAAAAGGCCAGAACCGCGAGATCACTTTCTCCCACCCGGATGGGTTGGGGCAGTGGTATTTTTCGATCGGGCAGGGGATGGGCAAGGCCCTGACTTTCGCCGAAGAGAAACAGGCCTATATCCTTAGTGACCGGGGTACTTACATCAAATACAAGTTCGGCAAAAAACCGCCTTTGGACCTGGAGGTCCTTTGCGAAGGCGATCCGCGCCTGGCCAATCCTTACGGGGTCATCCCGGTCAGCCCGAACAAATTCCCGCATGTCAAACACGCCCTCGCCGAGCGGTTTGCGCGATGGCTTTCTTCGGAAAAAGGCCAGGGCTTGATCGCCCGCTACCGCCTTGAGGGCCAGCAGCTGTTTTACCCGGACGCCTTGCCGGACGTGAAATAGGGCCACCCCTCAACAGCAATTATGGGCCCGTGGCCGTGAGCAGCATGAACACGATCCGACCGGATGCCAGCGCGGCAGCCCGGCCGGATCACTTTTTCCGGCAAGCGCCGTGGGGTGCCGGTATGGATGGAGGCACGTGAATGGGCTTTTTCGTGGACAGCCTGCGCTCGGCGCTGGCGCTGCTCTGGGCGAGCGATCCTGAACTGATGCAGATCGTGGGGTTGTCGCTGCGTGTCAGCATCGCCTCGACCCTGATCGCGGGATGCCTGGGGGTGCCCTGCGGTTTTTTGATCGGCTTCAATGAATTCCGCCTCAAACGCGCCTGCATCACGGTCCTGAACACCCTGCTGGCCCTGCCGACGGTGGTGATCGGGCTGTTCATCTACACCCTGATTTCCCGCCGCGGCCCCCTGGGCATGCTCGATCTGCTCTACACACCCACCGCCATCGTGATCGGACAGGTCCTGCTGATCCTGCCGGTGATCACCGCCTTTACGGTGGCCGCCCTGAGCCGTATCGACATCCGCTACCGGCGCACCGCGCTGACCCTGGGGGCCGGACCGTTGCGCACCGCCATGGTCGTGTTCCGCGAGGCGCGGTTCGGCATCGTGGCCGCGGTCGTGGCGGCTTTCGGCCGCGTCATTTCAGAAATCGGCATCAGCATGATGCTCGGCGGCAACGCCCGCGGGTTTACGCGCACCATGACCACCGCCATGGCCCTCGAGTACGACAAGGGTGAATTCGTTCTGGCCGTGGCCCTGGGAATCGTCCTGCTCACGGTCAGCCTGGCGATGAATATCCTGCTCAATTATTTTCAGGGGAAGAATTCGTCATGACCCTGTTCACCGCCGAGGACCTGATGATGGTCTACGGGGACCGGCGCGTGCTGGATCTCCCCCGCCTGTCCATTCCGGCGGAGCGGACGGTGGCCCTGCTGGGGCCCAACGGGGCCGGCAAGACGACCCTGCTGCACATCCTGGGGTTCTTGTTGACGCCCACGCGTGGGCGGATCCGGTACCGCCGCGCGGCGGTGCGTTATACCGACCGGGCCCTGCGGACCCTGCGCCGCCGGATCATCCTGGTGGAGCAGCACCCCATCATGTTCAGCACGACCGTGGCCCGCAACGTGGATTTCGGTTTGAAGATCCGGGGGGTGGATGCCGGCGAGCGACGCCGCCGGGTCGACCAGAGTTTGGAGCGCGTCGGCCTGCGGTCGCTGGCCCGCGCCCAGGGGCGGCAGCTTTCCGGCGGCGAAACCCAACGGGTGGCCATTGCCCGGGCCCTGGCCTGCGAACCGGAAGTCCTCCTGCTGGACGAGCCCACGGCCAACGTCGATATCGAAAACCGGCTGGCCATCGAGGAGATCATCACCACCCTGCGCGACACCCGCGGGCTTTCCGTGGTTTTCTGCACCCACGACCACCTGCAGGCGGCGCGCCTGGCCCAGCAAAAGATCAATCTCTTCAACGGCTGTCTCGACTCGCGCCACTACGAGAACATCTTCACCGGCCGTTGCGTCGCGACCCCCCGCGGCCCCCAGTGCGTCGTCAACGGCAAGCTGCGCCTGCCGGCCCCCGCCACCGACAAGGAAACGATCCGCATCGCGGTGGACCCCCGACGCCTGCAGCTTGCGCCGGCCCCGGTGCCGGACGCCGGCCGGCAGGGCATCGAAGGCCGTGTGGTTCAGCTCTATGAGGAGGGCGACTGGATCCGGGTGGTGGTCGCCGCAGGCCTGCCGCTGGCGGTATTGATGCCGGCGGCGGACTACCGCCGGCACCCCCTGCAAATCGGCGATGAGGTTAAACTGGCATGCCCCCCTGAGGCCGTTTCGCTGATCTGAGGCTTTACGGCTTGAACCGCCGCTTGATTTCCGTTATAGATCGTAGCTTCCACCGATCCCAACGGACAGAACGGCATGCGGATTCTCCTAACCAATGACGACGGCATCTACGCGCCGGGGATTCAAGTCCTCTACCGGGTTTTGAGTGCCGATCACGAGGTGACCATCGTCGCTCCCGATCGTGAACGCAGTGCGGTGGGACACGCCATCACCCTGCACGCGCCGTTGCGCGCCGAGACGGTGACGCTCAATGCCCATTATCGCGGCGTTGCCAGCAACGGCACGCCGGCCGACTGTGTCAAACTCGGGTTGTGCGCGATCATGGCCACGCGGCCCGATCTGGTGATATCCGGCATCAACCCGGGCGCCAACGTCGGCATCAACGTCAACTACTCCGGCACCGTGGCGGCTGCCAAAGAGGCGGCCCTTTTCGGATTGCCGGCGCTGGCCGCCTCGATCCACAGCCGTGAGGGCGTGCATTTCGAGGATGCCGCCCGTCGCGTCAAAGACCTGGCCGAAATCGTTCACCACCGGGGGTTGCCCCGCGGCACCTTTCTCAACGTCAACATTCCCGACATCCCTTACGAGGATGTGGCCGGTATCCGCATCTGCCGCCAGGGCAACGGGGTCTTTCCGGATGCTTTCGAAAAGCGCACGGACCCGCGCAACCGCACCTATTACTGGCAGGGCGGCGATCAGCAGGTGTTCGATCCGGATCCCCGGATCGACGGACCGGCGCTCGAGGCCCGTTATGTGTCCGTCACCCCGATCAAGTGCGACATGACCGACTACGACGCGTATGCGCAACTTGAGACCTGGCCCTGGGAGGGGCAGCTGTCCGCTGCCGCGGGGAGCCGCGCTTGACCGCCGACACCACCAAGAAGCAATTCGTCAAGGATTTGACCCCGGGCACACGGGTGGATGATCTGTTCGTGCTGGCTGAGCGCGCGCTGTCCCATAAGAAGGACGGCAACCCTTATATGAATGTCGTGCTGGCCGATCGCAGCGGGCAGATCAAAGGCGTGGCTTGGGACCGCGTGGAACAGATGGCCGCGGCGGCGGCGGGCGGCGATATCGTCCGGGTCAGCGGCAATGTCTCCGAATATCGCGGCGCGCCCCAGCTCGTGGTCCGCGACATGGCGGCGGTCGACCCGGCGTGCGTCAATGCCGCCGACTACATCCCCGCCACCGACCTGGACGTCGACAAGCTTTTCGAGCGTCTCGTGAATTTGACCCGGTCGGTTCAGACCCCTTGGATCAGGGCCCTTTTCGAGGACTTCTGGGCGGACGCGGACTTCGTGGCCCGGTTCAAGCGGGCGCCGGCGGCCAAGATGATGCACCATGCCTACATCGGGGGGCTCCTGGTCCACTGCCTGTCCATGGCCGTGCTGGCCGACAAGCTTGCCGGCCACTACAGCGGGGTCGACCGCGATCTGCTGATCGCGGGGGCCATCCTGCACGATGTCGGCAAGGTGCACGAGTTCGACTTCATGACGGCGATCGACTATTCCGACGAGGGGCGGCTGCTGAGCCACATCGTCATCGGGCTGGAGATGGTCGATAAACGCCTGCAGACTATCGCGGACGTGCCCCGGGACCAGGCCAACCTGCTCAAACACCTGATCGTCAGCCATCACGGCGCGCCCGAATTCGGCGCCGTCGAGCCGCCCAAGACCATCGAGGCGGTCCTGCTGCATTACATCGACGAGATCGATTCGAAGGTCAATGCCATCCGTGAGTTCATGACCAAGGACGCCACCAGCGAAACCTGGACCGCCTATCACCGGGTGCTGGGCCGTCACTTCTACCGCGGCCCGGCGCCCGCCCCTGCGGGTGGCGCCGGCCCCGAGACCGAGCGGACGGATTGACGCCCATGTTCATTACCCTGGAAGGCATCGAAGGCGCGGGTAAAACCACGATTCTGCCCGAACTGGTGGATGCGCTCGAAAGGGGCGGGGCCTCGTGCACGGTGACCCGCGAGCCCGGCGGAACGGCATTCGGCCGTGAGGTCCGGGCGATTCTGTTGGACCCCATCCACGGCGGCATCGACCCGCATGCCGAGCTTCTGCTTTATGTAGCGGACCGCGTCCAGCACGTGCGCGAAATCATCCGTCCGGCCCTGGCCCGCGGCGAGGTGGTGCTCTGCGACCGCTACATGGACGCCACGATCGTTTACCAGGGGGTGGCCCGCCAGCTCGGCCCTGAGTTGGTGGCAACGCTTCACGAACTGGTGCTTGGTGACCTCAAGCCCGACTTCACCCTGCTATTCGACCTGCCGGCAAAGATCGGCCTCGAGCGGGCCTGGCGCGATTTTGACCGCGGCGAGCGCAGCCGACGAGAATCGCGTTTCGAACAGGAGCACCTCGTTTTTCACGAGGCGGTGCGCGAAGGCTATCTGGCGCTGGCCCGCGCCGAACCCAAGCGTTTTCACATCATCGATGCCGCGGCTGACCCGCAGACGGTCGCCCGGGAGGCCCGGGCCGCCCTGAAGGCAGCGCTGGCGGCGCCGCTCGCCTGACGCGGCTTCCCGGGAGGCGCCGCCGAAAAATGAAAGTTAGAAGGCCCGTATGCAGACCACGCTGATCGATCAAATCGGCAACACCCCCCTGGTGGAGATCAAACGGCTGAATCCCCATGCCGGCGTGCGCATCCTGGCCAAGCTGGAATACATGAATCCCGGCGGATCCATCAAGGATCGGGCCGCCCTGTTCATGATCGAGGACGGCGAAAAAACCGGGGCACTCACCCCGGGCAAGACCGTCATCGAGGCCACCTCGGGCAACACCGGCATCGGGCTGGCCCTGGTATGCGCCGTCAAGGGCTACCGTCTGCTGCTGGCCATGTCCGAGTCGGCCAGCATCGAACGGCAGAAAATCCTGCGTGCCCGGGGGGCCGAAATCCTGCTGACCCCCGGCCATCTCGGCACGGACGGGGCCATCGAGGAGGTCTATCGCCTGGCCCGCGAAAACCCCGACCAGTATTTTATGACCGATCAGTTCAACAACCCGGCCAACTACCGGGCCCACCGGGACGGCACGGCCCAAGAGATCTGGGCCCAGACCGACGGCGCGGTCACCCACGTGGTCGCCACCCTGGGCACCACCGGCACGGCCATGGGGCTTTCCATCGGGCTCAAACGCCTCAACCCCGATATCCGGATCATCGGCATCGAACCGTTCATGGGGCATAAGCTCCAGGGCCTCAAGAACATGAAGGAGTCCTACTGTCCCGAAATTTTCGACAAACACCGCCTCGACATGAAGATGAACATCGATGACGAGGAGGCCTTCGAAATGACACGGCGACTGGCGCACACCGAGGGGCTCTTCGTGGGCATGAGCAGCGGCGCGGCCATGGCGGCCGCCCTGCGGGCCGCCGCCCGGATGGCGGCCGGCACGCTCGTGGTGATCCTGCCCGACGGCGGCGAGCGCTACCTGAGCACCCCTCTTTTCACGGTGCGGGAAAAGGCCGAGGTCCACCTCTTCGACACCATGCAGCGTGCCGCACGCCCCCTCGAAACCCTGCAGCCGGGCAAGGTCAGCATGTACTCCTGCGGGCCCACCGCGGACCGGCGCATCAGCCTGAGCAAGAGCCGCCGCTACGTCTTCGCCGACCTGCTGCGCCGCTACCTCGAATTTCGCGGCTACGAGGTGCACCACCTGGTCAACATCACCGACCTGGACGACAAGACCATCCAGGGCTCCGAGGCGGCCGGCCAGGACCTGCAGGCCTTCACCGCGCATTACACCGCGCT
>CAYMAR010000082.1:0-5283 GCA_964388465.1 uncultured Desulfobacteraceae bacterium | reverse complement strand
GAAAACCCGCGCGACTTCACCCTTCTCAAGCGCGCGCGCCTGTCCGAGCTCAAACGGGGCTTGTTCACCAAGACCGAATGGGGCAACGTGCGGCCGTCCTGGCATATCCAATGCGCGGCCATGGTGGCCAAGCACCTCGGGGAGACCATCGACATCCACACCGGCGGCAGCGAACTGGTTTTTCCCCACCACGAGAACGAGATCGCCATTGCGGCCGCGCTCACCGGCAAACCGCTGGCGAATTTCTGGCTGCACTGCGATCAGGTGCGGCCGGAGGCCGGCGGGACCGGTGAAGAGGCCCCGAGCCTGGAGCGCCTGAAGACGTCCGGGCACAGCGGCCGTGTCGTGCGTTTCTGGTTGCTTGCGACCCACTACCGCAAACCGGTCGTGTTTTCCGAAACCCAACTGGCCAACGCCGCCCGGAGCCTCGAACGGCTGGATCGCTGCGTTCAGCGGCTGATGGCGATCGAGGACGGGCACCCGTATCCGGAGATCAAGCAGCTGCTCTACGATATCCGCAGCGGTTTCACCCAGGCCATGGACCACGACCTGAACGTTTCCGCGGCGCTGGCGGCGTTGTTCTCCAACGTGCGCCGGATTAACGCCCTGATCCAGAAGCGGGGGATCGATGCCGACGATGCCGCCCGGATTGTCGCCGGTTTCCGTGCGGTGGACCAAGTCCTGGGCGTGTTCGAATTCAGCCCCCCGGCCCTTCCGGACAAGGCGGCGGCGCTGATCGCGGCGCGCCAGGAAGCCCGGGCCGCCCGCGACTGGGCCCGGGCCGACCAGCTCAGGGAAGAACTGCTGGCGCTGGGCGTCACTCCACAGGACGCGAAGATATGAAACGCCTTTTTTTTCCATACACCGCCATGGCGCCGGACCTGGCGGCGGCTTTGAATGCCGCCTTGGGTCCGACAACCCTGCTGCACCCGCTGCCCGAAGCCGTCGCCGACCGAACTTCCGGACTGGCTGAAGCCCGGCAGGTCGAGCTGATTTTTCCCGCGCGGGAGGATGGCGAGGACCTGATGACGGCCATGGCGTCTTTTCGGCGCTGGGCCGCCGAACGTGCCGGCACCGACCTCTCCGGGTTTGTGGGCCGGGGGGAGGCGGTCCCCTTCTTCGGTGCCGATGCCTCCAGCCGGATCGCTGCCGAAATCAGGAAAGGGGCCGCGGTGACGGCCGGGACGGCGCACGCGGAGCGTTTGCAGCGCGCGCGCCTGCTGCTCCTGCTGGCGGAGGAATTCGATACGCGCCACCGTGAACTCGCTTCCGACCTGAGGGCCTGCGAGAACCAGGAGCGCCGTATGCTGGAGGCGCTCAAAGGGGATGGCGATGCCTTTGCGGGGGCCGCCGGCCCGGCGGCGACGACCGCGGCCGTTCCGGTGATGCACATGCTCGCCGCGCGCCTTGCCGCCTGGGCGCAGCTGGCCCTGGCGCTGGCCGATCAATGGGCCGCCGATCGGCCCGCCCTGTTTTTGACCGACTGCCGGGAGGTGCTCGACCACGTCTGCGATCAGACGGCGGCGGAAATGCTTCTGGACGGACACCCGGTTTCGCCGGCCGCCGGGGAACTTAGCGCCTGGCTGGCCGCCCCGCAAAGTCCGCCGCCGGTCGCGGAAACGCCCTCCGCGGTGCCGTCGATTCGTCTGAGCCTGGTCCGTTTGACGGACCGGGGCATGTTCGCATGGCTACGGGGGATGGCGGGTGCCGGCGTCGATGCTGCGCCTGATCCGGATCGCGATGCGTCCGCCGATAGTGTTCTCGTGGGGCTGGTCGCGCGGGGATGACGTCGGGCCATTCGATGCACCGGATGGGTCGTATGGTTTAACCATCTGAATTTAATATGAAAAAATTTATCGATGAGCGCTCCGGAAAAATACTGGCAAGGCTTGACTCGCTATAGCAATTGGTATAAGGACTCTCACGATATGGATCGCAACGGCGTTGCGGCGCCCGATTATACCTTTTGAAAGGAGGCTTTTAGATGGCTTTTAACCCGATTGTGGACGAAGAAAAATGTGAAGGCTGCGAAG
The DNA here is from genome assembly GCA_964388465.1 of uncultured Desulfobacteraceae bacterium. GTDB lineage: Bacteria > Desulfobacterota > Desulfobacteria > Desulfobacterales > UBA5852 > JABZFP01. The sequence goes on along the minus strand of CAYMAR010000082.1, from coordinate 3,250 downwards.
AGTGCGTCGATGTCTGTCCGGTGGAAGTGTTCGAGCTCCAGGATGGCAAATCCGTGGCCGTGAACGCAGAAGAGTGTTTGGGCTGCGAAAGCTGCGTCGAAGTCTGTGAACCCGACGCGATCACCATCGAAGAGACTTGATGGCCGATTCAATGCGTTTTTAAACCCCGGTTCCGGTGGGAGCCGGGGTTTTTGTTTGGACGGGCGCGGTGGCGCCCGCACCATTTCCGGATGGGTCCGATAAAGAATGCCGGCACGCAATGCGTCCGGCATTCTGTGTTCGTGTGCGTCAGCGGGCGGGGCTAGTCCAGCGGCACCAGCTCCACGCGCCGGTTTTTCTTCCGGTTTTCCTCGTTATCGTTCGGGAAGCGGGGGCGATCCTCGCCGTAGCCCCGGGCCTCCAAACGATTCTCTGCGATCCCCTGACTGACCAGGTAGGCCTTGATGGCTTTGGCACGCCGATCCGAGAGATCGCGGTTGTACTCAGCCGCGCCCAGGTCACAGGTGTGTCCTTGGACTTCGACCCGAATCTGCGGGTTTTCGCGCAGGATCTTGATATCGCTCTTCAGGATCTCCTTGGCGTCCGGACGGACCACCGCGCTGTCGAGGTCGAAATTCACCCCGCTCAGGATCCAGGAAATCTTGGGCTGCGGCAACGGCGCCGGTTTGGGGGCGGGTTTGGGTTTGGGTGGGGCTTCGGCCAGGAAGACTTTCTCGACGAAATCGGCCATGCCCTGGCTGCTCGAAATATCGTCGGCGCTGGCGGCAATTCCACAATCGGTGGCCGTCGCCAGATCGGACATCAGCTGGCGCCCCTGTGCGGTGTTGCCCACGAATACGGTGTGCAGACAGAGGTTGGGTCCGAACTGCTGCTTCAGCGCTTCGGCGGCTTCGATCGCCGGTGTGGTGGTGGTGTTTTCCTTGCCGTCGCTGACCAGGATCACGGCAGCGTCACCGCGGGCGTCTTTCAACATCTCCCCGGCGCCCGTGAGTCCCAGCCCCAGCGGGGTCGTTCCGCCCGGCGTGCTGATGGCGTTCAATCCTTCTTCCATGCCGGCCTGCGTGTAGTCGGTCGGTCCGTAGACGACGGTGGTGGGATTTTTAGCAACGTTGGGATCCATGCCGAAGGCCGTCATTCCGCCCTGGATGGGCAGGGCCGGCATCGTGACGTTCATGCGATGGACCAGATCCTTGGCCACGGCAAACTTGGAGTGACCCGCATTCACCGATCCCTCGTAGGTCTCATTCATCGATGAGGAGGCATCGAAGACCACGATGAAATTGTCGACTTTGGGCTCATATTTGCCGGATCGCAGTTCGGCGTCGAAATCCTGGGGCGTAAAGCTGGTCATGGGTTGCGGGGTGGAGCAGCCGATCATCACGAGAATGACCGACAGTACCAGGCCGGCGGAAAAAATGGATCGGTTCATAAGCGTACCTCTTCAATAGATAGGTTGTTAATGTATTGGCGTTTGAGCGCCGTTTAACAGCCGAAGCTGTCTATATGGGAATGAAGCTGGGCGTATTGACCGCCTTATACGTTCTGGTTCAGTGGGATTGAATTGCGATTATACGTCACCGGACCAAGGCGTTCGACAACTTATGATTTGAGTCTGCTAGCCAGTTATTATCGGATTATTAAGGGCAGTGGAATGTTTGCTTATCGATTAGAATAATTACGTGCGGAAGGTTGTCAACCGGCGGTGCACGGGGGATCACCGCTTCCGGGCCCAGCGGATTCAGGCCATGTGCGGATTTTTTAATAATTTTAATAATAAGGTGAAGTCACCGGCGTCTACGGCGCTCCAGGCGGGCGCCAAAAGAATATACCCGGCGGGCCGATGGGGTTCCGGTCGACGGCCCTTGGGGCCGCCATGTCGCCGAGCGGCCTGGTGACGGCCTGGAAACGGCTTTCCGGCATTCAGGGCCGCGCTTTTCCACCGGTACGGAAAAGGGCTGTGTTTTGCCATGATCTTGTGTGGTTATCCATTCTATGGTAGGTTCCGCGGTCATGAAACAATACGTCATCGATGAATTGCGCTATCAGGATTTCGAAGCGCTTCAGCAGTACTTTCAATCCCATTTTTCTCCATCCGGTTTGGATGGGCTTTACTGGATCCCGCTGGAAACGGACGTCCTGTCCGCGACCCAGCGTTCGCACGCGGACTGCCATCCGCACTATTTTTCGGTGGAACTCGAACCGGGGCGCCTCTCCTGCGAGCTGCTGGTGCGGACGGCCGCGCGGGTCCGCTGTGATTGTATCGCCTATGCCGACGATCGTCAGCGCGACTGGCTTCTCAAGGTCATCGACGCCATTCTGGAAAAGCTCAAAATCCATGTCTAGCACGCCCGCCATGCTGAAAATCATACCACTCGGCGGTCTGGGTGAAATCGGCCTCAACATGATGGTGTTCGAATACGGCGACACCCTGTTCATCGTGGACTGTGGCCTGATGTTCCCCGAGGACTATATGCTGGGGGTGGATTTTGTCATCCCGGACATGAGCTACATCCAGGCCAACCGCTCCAAAGTGGCGGCGGTCGTTCTGACCCACGCCCATGAGGACCATATCGGGGCGCTGCCCTTCCTGCTGCGGATCGTCAACGTGCCGGTGTTCGGGACGCCCTTCACGCTGGGGGTGGTCCGCAACAGACTGGAGGAGCACGGCCTGGCCCCGGCGGCCCGTCTGCACGAGATCAAGGCGGGGGGGCGCATCAAGCTGGGGGAATTCGAGCTGGAGTTCATCCGGGTGCGGCATTCGGTGGTGGACGGGGTCGGACTGGCGATCGAGACCCCCCTGGGCGTAATTATACACACCGGGGATTTCAAGATCAGCCACAACAACACGGACGGCATGGCCACGGACGTCAACCGTTTTGCCATGTACGGGGACAAGGGCACCCTGGCCCTGCTCTCGGATTCCACCAATGTCGAAAAGGAAGGCTACACGATTTCGGCCGAACAGATCGGGGCCTCGCTGGCGCGGGTGACCGAGGGGCGCAAGGGACGGATCATCATCGCCCTGTTTGCCTCCAACATCACGCGCATTCAGCAGATCGTCAACATCGCCCGCGCCCGCCGCAAGAAAATCGTTTTCAACGGGCGCAGCATCGAGGTGGCGGTCCGGCTGGCCAAGGAACTGGGCCATATCGACATCCCGCCCGACATGGCGTTGGATATCGACGACATCGGCTATTACCCGGACGATGAAATCATCCTGGTGACCACCGGCAGCCAGGGGGAGCCTATG
>CAYMAR010000081.1:0-11858 GCA_964388465.1 uncultured Desulfobacteraceae bacterium | reverse complement strand
TGGCAGCAGGCCTTCATGTCCACCTTCGTGGTCGGCTTCGCCCTGTTCTTCTTCACCGCCTTCCAGGGCATGGGGGCCAAGGTCCTTCAGGTGGCCGGCGACCCGGCCTTCGTTGATGTTAATCAAGCCACGGTCGTACCGACCCTCATGAAGCAATTCCTGCCGCCGGTCATGCTGGGCGTTGTCTTCATGGGCGCCATCGCGGCGATTCACTCCACGGCCGCGCCCTACATCGGCACCGGCGGCTCCATCCTGCTGCGCGACGTCTACTGGCGCTACATCAAGAAACAGGAAGCCTCCCATGCCGAGCAGATCTGGGTCAACCGCATCTTTGCTTCCGTGCTGACCATTGCGGCCCTGGCGGTGGGGCTGACCTCCAAGGCGGCCCTGGTGATCCTGGGCGCCCTGGCCACGGCCTTCGGCTTCCTGATGTACCTGCTGCTGGCCGCCGTGCTATGGGGCTTCCGCTTCCCGGCCATTGGGGCGGTAATTGGGATCTTCTGCGGCATGATCGCCGTGGCGGTGACCTATAAGATCTATCCGAACCCGCTGTCCATGCACTGTGCCTTCTGGGGCCTGTTCACGGCCTTCGTGGCGGCCTTCCTCTGCCGCGGCCTCGGGATCAATGACAACGAGGAAACCATCAAGCGTCAGCAGGAAGTCCGGGCGTTCCTGGACGACATCGACGAACCCAGCGAGACGGGCAAGGCCTGGCGCAAGGTCATGAAGGTCGCCGTGCCGGTATGGTACTTCTTCGCCATCGGCCCGGCCTGTATCCTGGGCAACACGTCCTTCTCGGTGGGTGGCTTCCCCACCCTGTGGTCCTGGCAGATCGTGTGGTGGATCCTGGGCATCGTCATGATGTGGGCCCTGTGCTTCAAGGCGGAAATGGCCACCACCAATGAAACCCAGATCCAACGGGCCGAGGTGGAAACCATGACGGTTGTCAAGGAAGCTTAAACGCCTTATTTTGTATAGCAATAGACAAGGAGTCCTAGTCATGAAAAAAGAAGATCTGTGGATGATCATCCTGGTTGGCTTCTCAATCCTGTGGGTGACGGCGTTCGGCGTCGGCCTGTTCGGCTAAACCGGGGATTAGACCAGCTTGATGGCGGGGTGAAGCACCCGATGGATGCACCGCCCCGCCCTCCCCTGGCTTTTACCGGGCCCTGATTCCGCGGCGCCCGCAGGGGAGTATGCTTTAAACGACCCATCCGGAAATGTCACACCAGGCAATCTAGCGGATTCGGCGGTGCGGCCCACGCGGCCGCCTCGCCGAATCCCTCGCCTGCCTTCCGCTTGAGGCCGTTGCCGTCCCTCCAGAGCCAAAAATCAAATTTGTTCGGGCACCTAACGTGAACACCGCAACGGGACACGCCATGGCCGCCACCGACCCCAATACCGACATCCCCCCCCGTGGTAAAATTTTAATCGCCGATTACGAAAGCGGCACCACATTGCCACTCAAATTCCTCATGGAGCAAAGCGGCTACGAGGTTCGGGTGGCCACCGACGGCAGCGAGGCGCTGCGCCAGGCGTCCGCCTATAAACCGGATCTCGTTCTGCTGGAGGCGATGATCGCCAACCCGGACGGTTTCGAGATCTGCCAGACGATTCGCGAAAATCCGGATCTGGCCTCGACGCGTATCGTGTTTGTATCCGCCATGGTCCGCGACGTCGATATCGCCAAGGGGATGGCGCTGGGCGCGGACGGCTACATCAAAAAGCCATTTGCCAATGCCGAAATCATGGATCACGTCCGCAAACTGCTGGAATTGAACGATGGACCCGACCAATAAATTCTGGTGGTTTGCCGGGGTCTCGATCTTCATGACCATCCTGGCATTCGGTGGCATCGGTATTTTTGTCTGGCAAGCGCTTACCCTGCCACAGCAGGGCGTCATCCTGGAAATCCTCAAGACCCATTTCATCTATTTCTTCATGGCGATCATCGTTCTGCTGGCCGCCGTGGGTTTCGCCCTCGACGGCATCTTCCACAGCTATATCCTGCCGCACCGTCGACTTCCGGAGGAAATCGAGTTGATCTACACGGTCAACCCGCGGCATCGCATCAAACGCGAAGGCGGCAAGATGGTCAACCGGCTGATTGACAAGCTCAACGAATGGGCCGAACGGCATGAGACCTGTGAAGCCGCCGTCGATGAGCGCGTGCAGTCTGCCAAGACCGAGGTGGAAAAGGAAAAAAACATCCTGGCCGTGATCATGTCCGAACTGCCGGAAGGGGTCCTGATCTGCAATCGCGAGGGCCAGGTTCTTTTTTACAACCGTCAGGCCCGCAAATTTCTTACCCGCCAGGGCGAGGACACGTTTGAAGGCGACACCGGCGCTGACGGCCAGCGCCGGCTGCCGTTTGCCTTTTTCGGCCTGGGCCGATCCGTGTTCGAAGTCATCGACCGCAACCTCATCTCACACGCCTGGGACGAGATCTCCGAAAAGCTGTCGCGCCAGTCGGACAGCACGGCGGCCTACTTCGTCGTTCTGGCACCGGATGGCCGCCATATCAAAGCCGAGATGGTGCCGGTGCTCAACCAGCAGCGCCAATTTAGCGGTTTCATTCTGATCCTCTATGACATTTCCTCTCAATTGGAGACCGACGGGCGTGCCGACCTCCTGCTGCGCTCGCTCAGCGGCGGCCTGCGGACCTGCGTCGCCGGCGTGCGGGCGGCCTCTGAAACCATGATGGAATTTCCCGACATCTCCGCCGATACCCGCCAGGAGTTTATCCGCATCGTCTACAATGAGGCGCTGCGCATCAGCCAACTGCTCGGCCAGCACTCGCCCGAACGCATCAAACAGCCCCGCTCCCAATGGCCCCTGATCGAAATGCGCGTCGGCCCCATTCTCGAGAAAATTGCCGTCAAGGCCCGGCATCTGCTGCACCTGCGCTTGACCAGTGAAAACTACGAGAACGATCTGCAACTTAGCGCCGACAGCTACTCCTTTACCCTGGCGATCCTTTTTCTGATGCACCAGGCCCGCGAGAAATTTCACACGCGAGACTTCCGTTGCCAGGTCCAGCACCAGAACGGCTACGTGCATTTCGACCTCGTCTGGGAGGGTCCCCCGCTGCGCATGGAAACCGTGGACCTGTGGGTGGAGAAGGTTTTGAGTCTGAAAGATCAGGGGTTGCCGCTGACCCTTGCGGAGGTCATCCACTACCATCAAGCCGAAGTCTGGCCCTACGCGGATAAAGCCACGCCCGAGACGACCGGCATCCGCCTGACCTTGCCGGCCCTCAAGCCCGTGTCCCAGCACCTGCCGCACAACCTGGCGATCATTCCGGACAGCCGGCCGGAATTCTACGACTTCGACCTCTTCAACCAGCCCGGCCAATTACCGGAAATCGACAATCGCCCGCTGACCGATCTGACCTATACGGTCTTCGATACGGAAACCACCGGCCTGGACCCGCGCGGCGGCGATGAAATCATAGCCATCGGGGCGGTGCGTATCGTCAACAACCGCCTCCTGCGAGACGACCGTTTCGAACAACTGGTCAACCCCAAACGGCCGCTGCGCTGGGAATCGGTCCAGATTCACGGCATCCGCGATGAAATGCTGGCCGACCAGCCCACCATCGAAGCGGTGCTGCCCCAATTTCACAAGTATGCCGAAAACACGATCATGGTGGCCCACAACGCCGCTTTCGACATGCGCATGCTGCAAATCAAGGAAGCGACCACGGGTATCCGTTTCATCAATCCGGTCCTCGACACCATGTTGCTTTCGGCGGTGGTTCACCCCGCCCAGGACAACCACAATCTGATGACGATTGCCCAGCGCCTGGGCATCGACGTCACGGGGCGGCACACGGCCATCGGTGACGCCCTGGCCACCGCCAAAATGTTTTTGAAACTGCTGCCCCTCCTGGCCAAAAAAGACATCCTCACCCTCCAGGCGGCCCGGCAGGCAGCGGAAAAAACGTATTACGCCCGACTCAAGTACTGAGCGGCCGGTTCAGACCGCCATGAATAGTATCGCCCGTGTTTATTTCGCGCCCGGAAAGACAATATGCATAAGCCCAAACCCATTGACCTCTCTCAAAAAACGCTGGCGCTCTACAAACGCACCGCCCCCTTCAGCCGCCTGCCGGAGGAGGACCTCCAGCGGCTGATGGAAAATACTACCGAAATGAGGGTTTCCGAAGGCCAACTCGTGGCGGAGCAGTCCAAGACCGAAATCGGCCGCATTCTGCTGATCCGCAAAGGGGCGATCGAACTTTACTACGAACATGAGGGTGAGAAGACGCTTGGCGGACGTCTCGTCAAGGGCGAGATCTACGGTGGTGTTTCCATCCTGATGAATGCCGGCGTCGCCGTGCGCACAGCCGTGGCCGAAGAAGACAGCACCTTTCACGTCATCCCCTCCGAACTCTTCCTGGAACTCTGCGATCGGCACGCGGACTTCCAGGCTTTCTTCACCGCGGTCTTCGAGCAGCGCAAACGGGATGAATCCTACGCTTCCGTCCTGGTCACCGACCGGGCCAGGGAATTCCTGAGCCAAGTGGTTCCATTTTCCTTTCTGACGACGAAAGATCTGGACCGCATGATCGCCGCGCTGTCCCTGATCCATCACACGGCCGGCACCGTACTTTTCATCCAGGGTCAGTCGCAGGTCGCCTATCTTTACATCGTTCAGAAAGGGGCGGCTGAAATCTATTACGAGCAGCAGGGGCAGAAAACGCTAAAGGGCTATCTTAGCGAGGGCGACACTTACGGCGGCATCTCCATGCTGCTCAACAACAACGTTTCCATTCGCACCATGCAGGCCGAGGAGGATTCGTATTTTTTTGCGCTGCCCCGCGCCGACTTCCTCGACCTGTGCGAGCGCTGCCCGGCGTTTTCGGAGTTTTTCACCGACACCTTCGGCAAACGCATGCTCGATCGCTCCTATTCCGAAATCTTCGCCCGGCGCATCCTGCCCAAAGACGAAACCCTGCATATTTTTAACATTTCGGTCGAACGGCTGATGACCCGCGATATTCTGGCCTGCCAAAAAAACCTGCCGGCCCAACAGGCGGCCGAATTCATGCGCCGTCGCCGGTGCAGTTCGATCCTGGTACAGGATGATAAAGGCGCGTACCTCGGCATTGTCACCGATGCCGATCTGCGCAACCGGATCATCGCACAGGGCCTCGACCACCAGACCCCGGTGGCCACCATCATGTCAACGCCGCTGGCCGGCATCTCCAGCCAGATGTCGGTTTTCGAGGCCATGATGGAAATGATGCAGCGCAACCTCAAGCACCTCGCGGTGCACGACGGCAGCGGACAGGTCATCGGCACGGTCAGCAGCCGCGATCTCTTGACCGCCCAGGGGCAATCCCCGCTGTTCATGGTCCGCGAAATCAAATCAGCCCTTTCCAGGGACGAACTGGCCGAAAAGCAGAGGCAGCTGCCGGGTCTCGTGCAGAGCCTGATCAATTCAGGCGCCCGGGCCGAGAACGTGACCCGTCTGATCTCCACCGTTGCGGACGCGATTCTTGAACGCCTGATCGAACTGGCCATCGAGAAAATTGGGCCGCCGCCCGTGCCTTTCGTGTTCATGATCATGGGCAGCGAAGGCCGCAGGGAGCAGACCCTTAAGACCGACCAGGACAACGCGATCGTTTTTCAAGACGTAAGTCACCAGGCTTTGGCCGAAATCCGATCGTATTTCCTCGAGTTGGGCGAAACGGTCTGTACGTGGCTGGACGAGACCGGCTACACCTTCTGCGAAGGCGGGGTGATGGCCATGAACCCGGACTGGTGCCAGCCTTTCAGCGTATGGTGCAACAAATTCACGGAATGGATTCACACGGCCGATCCGGAGAATCTCCTTCACTCCAGCATCTTTTTTGATTTCCGGGGGGCTTTCGGCGAAATGAACTTGATTGAACGCCTGCGACGCCATCTTTTCGACTCCCTGAGCGGCTGGTCCGGCTTCTTTCGCCATCTCACCGAGAACGCCCTTCATTTCAAGCCCCCGATCGGTTTTTTCCGTAATTTCGTTGTCGAATCCAAGGGCGAGCACCGCAACACTTTCGATATCAAGCGCGCCATGATGCCGGTGGTCGATTTTGCACGTATCCACGCCCTCAAAAACCACATTGCCGAAACCAACACCCAGGCCCGGCTTTACGATCTGCAAATCGGGGGGCACCTCTCGGATGAGGACTATGAAGAAATATCAAAGTCCTACAGTTACTTGATGCAGCTCCGTTTCATCCGCCAGATCACGGCGGTCATCGAGGAGAATGCGCCGCCGGATAATTACATCAACCCTAAAAAGCTTTCGCGCATGGAGCAGACCATGCTCAAAGAAGTCTTCAAACGCATCCTTGATTTTCAAACCAAAATGAGCTTCGAATTCACGGGGCAGTAGATCCACCCGGCGGTTTTGCCCTGATCATTTGGGCTTGACACCGCCTAAAAAGCGTGCGAGTTTTTGTGCGTCGAAAAAGGATGGCAAGATGAGCGTTTCGGTATCGAAATTTCCAATTTGCGCGCTTCGGTGGTGGTGGCCGCTGTCAGCCTGAAGTGCGCCACCGGCAACGCTCAAACAGCCCCCTAACCCAACCCAGCGACCGTGGCCAGCTCAGTCGAGACCCCACGGTTTTTTCGTTGCAGAGGCCGTGGATGGAAACGCCACGGCCTTTTTCAATGGGCCGGCGTCAAAACTCAAAACCGGCTGGCCGCCGGGTCTCACTCTCGGGAGGTTCGCTCCATGTTGCTTAACCAATTTCCTACGCGCGAGGAATTCGTCAACCTCAGCCGCAACGCCAACGTATTGCCCGTCGCTTGCGAAATACTGGCCGATACCGAAACGCCGGTTTCGCTCCTGGGCAAATTCTACCGCTGGCAGTCCGATCTGTTCTTGTTCGAAAGCGTCGAAGGCGGAGAACGCTGGGGCCGCTACAGTTTTCTGGGCACGTCGGCGCGCAGCCACATCCGCGTCTTCCCGGATGTGGTCGCTATCCGCGAAAACGATCGCGAGGAGCATATCGCGCACGACGGCCATCCGTTCCAGGTGCTCAAAGCGCGCATGCAGCCCCATCGGCCCGCCAGTGTTGCCGGGCTGCCGCGCTTCTGGGGCGGCATGGTGGGTTATCTGACCTATGAATCGGTCAGCTTCATCGAGGCCATCCCCCACCAGTGGCCGCCGGAAAAGCCGCTGGCCCATTTTATCGTTCCGGACGAGTTGATCATCTTTGACAATGTTCGCCACACGCTGACGGCATTGATCATCGTCTACCTGGAAGATGGCCAGACAGCGGAAGCCGCCTATGCGCAGGCCGCCAACCGTCTCCAGGACCTGCTGCGCAGAATCGCGACCCCCACGCCGGCGGTGGAAACCCGTCTGCACCGCACCGACACACCGTCCTGCGCCTGCAAGCTGCAGCCGGTCCATCCGACGGCCGATTTCGAGACCAGCGTCCGCCGCGTGAAGGACTACATCCGCGCCGGTGACATCATCCAGGCCGTGATTTCACAGCCCTTTACCTGCGACGACCCCCCCGACCTGTGGTCGCTTTACCGCACCCAGCGCTATATCAACCCCTCGCCGTACATGTACTTCATCAAGTTGGGGCCAATGGCCATGATCGGTTCTTCCCCGGAGACCATGGTGCGCCTCGAAAACGGGGTCGCCACCCTGCGCCCCATCGCCGGCACGCGCCCCCGGGGAGCCACGGACAAAGAAGATCGAAAACTGGCCAGCGAACTGCTGGACGACGAAAAGGAGAAAGCCGAGCATCTCATGCTCGTGGATCTGGGTCGCAACGATCTCGGGCGCGTGGCCGAAACCGGCACGGTCCAGGTGACCGATCTAATGGTGATCGAGCGCTACTCGCATGTCATGCACCTGGTTTCCAACATCACCTGCGATCTCAGGCCCGAATACGACGCCTGGGACCTGCTGACGGCCGCCTTCCCGGCCGGCACCCTTTCCGGGGCGCCCAAGATTCGCGCCATGGAAATCATCGCCGAGATGGAGCACGAACCCCGCGGCCCCTATGGCGGCGCGGTCGGTTACGTGTCTTTCAGCGGCAACATGGATATGGCCATCACCATCCGCACGGCCACGATCGAAGACGGCCGCTTGACCGTGCGGGCCGGGGCGGGCATCGTGGCGGACAGCGACCCCGAGCGCGAGCACATCGAAACGGTCAACAAGGCCGGCGCCATGGAACGGGCGCTGGATATGCTCGCACCGCATCGCGGTTAAGGAGGACGCGCCATGATTCTGATGATTGATAATTTCGACTCCTTCACCTACAATCTGGTTCAATATCTGCGGCAATTGGGCAGCGAGGTGGTCGTTGCCCGCAACAACGCCCTGAGCATCGAAGACATCGGTCGGATGGCCCCCCGCGGGATCGTGATCTCGCCCGGGCCCGGCCGGCCTGAAGATGCCGGCGTGTCCGTCGCGGCCATCAAGGCTTTTTCCGGCCAAATCCCCCTTCTGGGCGTCTGCCTCGGCCATCAGGCCATCGCGGCCGCCTTCGGTGGACGGATCGTGGCCGCCAGACACCTGAAGCATGGCAAAACATCCGACGTCTCCACGGACGGCCGGACCATCTTCAAGGGCATCAAACAGCCTTTCGCCGCCATGCGCTATCACTCGCTGGCCGTGTCGCGGGATGCGCTACCCGATTGCCTCGAGATCACGGCCGAGTCCGATGACGGGGAGATTATGGGCCTGCGGCATCGGGAGCACCCCAGCGAAGGGCTCCAATTTCATCCCGAATCCATCATGACGACTGTGGGCAAACGGCTGCTGCGCAATTTCATGAAACGGTATACGGCGCTATCGTAAAACGGCCGCGCGCCGACCGGCGGCTTATCAGCAAACAGACCGAGACAGGAGGCCGATTTTTATGTTCCGAGACTATCTTCAACAGATTGTGGCCGGCGAGCATCTGGACGAAAAACAGATGGCGGACATGCTGAGCGAAATCTTCTCCGGCCAGATCACGGATGCGCAGGTCGGGGCGTTCATGGCGGCCCTGGCCACCAAGGGTGAAACCGAAGCGGAACTCGCCGGCGCAGCGACGGCGATGCGTCGCAAGGCCTACCGGATCCAGTGTGCGGCCGGCACGGTGGTGGACACCTGTGGCACGGGCGGCGACGGCCTGAGCACGTTCAACATTTCCACCACGACGGCTTTCGTTGTGGCCGGCTGCGGGGTCACCGTCGCCAAGCACGGCAACCGTTCGGTCTCCAGCAAATGCGGCAGCGCGGACGTTTTGGAGTCTATGGGGGTGCGCCTCGACCTCGACCCCGAACTGGTGGAGGAGGCCGTGGGCGACATCGGCATCGGCTTTCTGTTCGCACCACTCTACCACAGCGCCATGCGGCATGCCGCCAAGGCGCGCTCTGAAGTTGGTCTGCGAAGCATTTTCAACATGCTCGGTCCGCTCACCAACCCGGCCGGTGCCAACTGCCAGCTCATCGGCGTCTATGCTCCCGAGCTGACCGAAATGTTCGCCCAGACCCTCCGTCTGCTGGGCTCCCGCCAGGCCTACGTGGTTCACGGCCACGACGGGCTGGATGAGATCACCATCTGTGCACCGACCCGCGTCTCGGAACTCAAGGACGGTCAGGTACGGACCTTCAATCTGGATCCGAGCACCTATTTCGGCGAGCTGGCCCGCGCCGAAGACCTGGCCGGTGGGGATCCCGCGGCCAATGCCGCCATCACCAACGCGGTTCTGGTGGGTGAAAAAGGACCGCGTCGCAATGTGGTGCTGTTGAATGCCGCCGCGGCGCTGGTGGCCGCGGGCAAGGCCGAGGGATTCGAGGACGGCATCGCGCTGGCCCGCAAGGCCATCGACGATGGTGCCGCCAAAGCCAAGATGGACGCACTGGTCGAATTCACCCGGGAAAACGCGCCGGACTAATTGCTTCAGCGCTAAACGGGAGTGTTGGCATGGACATCCTGTCCCGCATCGTGGCCCAAAAGAAAGAAGAAATTGCGTCAGCCGCCCGCCACCGGCCCCTTGCGGTCCTGCGCGCACAGGCCGAAGACGCTGGCGCGCGCCGCGGATTCGGGCGGGCGTTGAGACATCCGGGCCCCGGCGGGGTCAACATCATCGCGGAAATCAAACGGGCCTCGCCGTCCAAGGGCCTGCTCAGTGCCGATCTGGACGCCGCACGGACCGCTGGCGCCTACCACGCCGGCGGCGCCGTGGCCCTCTCCGTTCTGACGGACGAGACATTCTTCCACGGCTCCGCGGAGGATCTCCGGATCGCCCGGGCGGCTGCGCCCCTTCCGGTGCTGCGCAAGGATTTCCTGATCGATGCCTATCAGGTGTACGAATCGGCGGTAATGGGCGCCGACGCGGTGCTGCTGATCTGCCGGATTCTTACCGTGCAGCAACTCGAGGATCTCATGGGGCTGAGCCGTGAGCTCGGATTGGACACGCTGGTTGAAATCCACAGCCGCGAGGATCTCGAGATGGCGCGCGCGGCCCGGGCCCCGCTGGTCGGGATCAACAACCGCAACCTGTCGACTTTCGAGACCAACCTGCAAACGGCCATGGGGATGGTCCGGGATCTGGCCCCCACGCAGGTTCCGGTGGCGGCCAGCGGCATCGGGGGCCCCGCTGATATCCGCCGCAATCTTGAATGCGGAATTTTCAATTTTCTGGTCGGCGAAACCCTGGTACGGGCCGGAGATCCGGCCGACGCCCTGCGGTCGATGATCCAGGCCGGCGAGCGGAACGTCTGAACACGCGGACACGTTCCGACAGGGAGAAAAAAACCATCCTGAGGGACAAGCGTTTATCATGACCGCATCTTCAGCCCACGTGACATGCCCTCAGATCAAGATCTGCGGGCTGACCCGGCCCGATGAGGCCGAAGCCTGCGCCGACGCCGGGGCCGATGCCATCGGCCTGGTCTTCTACCCGCCGAGCCCGCGCAGCCTGACCGCCGAGGCCGCCGCTCGAATCACCCGGGTGCTGCCCGACAGGGTCTGTCCCGTGGGTGTTTTCGTCAACGAAACCCATGATACCGTCATGGCGATCGCCGCCACCGCTGGGCTGCGCGCAGTTCAGTTGCACGGGCAGGAAACACCGTCGCTCGTCGAACGCCTCCGATCCGGAGGCCTGGTGGTGATTAAGGCCTTGTTCTTCAACGGCAGGCCCGGCTTTGCAGCGGCCGACCGTTATGCCGCAGCCAGCGCCTACCTGCTGGAGTGCATGGGGGGACCGTTGCCAGGCGGAAACGCGCTGGCCTGGAACTGGTCGGCGGCCTCGTCTCTTTCCACGGAACACCCGGTCATCCTGGCCGGCGGCCTGAATCCGGACAACGTGAACGCGGCCATTGCAGACGCCCGGCCGGATGCCGTCGATGTAAGTTCCGGCGTCGAAAACGAACCCGGCCGCAAAGATATCCTCCGGGTCGCCGCACTGGCACGGGCTATCGCCCGCACCCGTATCGGGCGATCCCGTCGTCCGATCTTCACGCCAGGCGGATGCCGCCCTCGGGAATAAACGCCCAGCGGCCTTGCAGGGTGCGATGCCGCAGCGAACGATGCAGCACCCGCAGAAACTGCGCACGCGGGATCTCGCGCGCACCGAACTGCTTGAGATGCGGTGTGGTGACCTGGCAATCGATCAGCTCGTAACCCGCCTTTTGCAGGTGTTGAACCAGGACGACCAGCGCCGCTTTCGACGCGTTGCTGACGCGCGTGAACATGGATTCACCGAAATAGGTGCGGCCCAGCGAGACGCCGTAAAGCCCGCCGGCCAGCTGATCCCCGCACCAGGCCTCGACCGAGTGCGCCAATCCCGCCCCGTGAAGGCGCTCATAGGCGCTGATCATCTCGGGAACGATCCAGGTGCCCGGATGATT
>CAYMAR010000080.1:7787-11861 GCA_964388465.1 uncultured Desulfobacteraceae bacterium | reverse complement strand
TAGGGCCTATTGCGTGGCGGGCGTGAAGCCCGATGCGACCAAAGTCGCTGGACCGGTCGGAACCCGCGATATGTCTTCCCGCCAGCTGTGCATGTCCATCACAGCCCCCCTGCATTTTTCGGCTCGGAACGGATTGCCTCATGCCATGGAGGCCCTCGGCGTCACCATGCGGCGGCGGCGGTCTTGGGGCGCAGCGAACCTGAACGGAACAAACCCGGGCCATTTCCGGATAAGCACACCCGTTGCAGATGGAATGGCTTGCATGTCCCGTCTGAAAGATTTATCTGTTGAATATTGTTTTTATGCCATGATTGATCGAGCGGGTCCCGCTTGAAGGTCCTTTTAAACCCTCGGGCTGGGATTACCCCCGGTATCCAGCCCTTGGCGGGTTGCACCAACACCGTTTCCGGCTTCCTGATGGCGATGTTGTGAAACCCTCACCCATTGTTTTGACACCTGAAGCACCAAGGTGCGTATGCCCCTGTCATCGCGCGTGAAACGAATTGCGCTCACCACCGGTATGCTGGTTGTATTGATCGCCGGCCTGATTGGGGTTCTCACGCCGGTGCTGCTCGAACGCTGGCTCAATAACTACGACCTTCAGAGCGCTTTTCACAAGGCGACGGGGGGCACCATCTCCACCGGTGCCATCAGGCTGGGCCTTTTCCCAGCCCCGCATTTGACCATTCCGTCGGGCGTCATCGATCTCCCCGATTCCACCAGCGGCCGCTGGCAGAAAATTCGAATCCAGCCGGCCTTGACCTCCATTTTCAGCGAGCAAGTTCGCTTTAAGAAACTCAAGATCATCGCCCCCGATTTCCGGCTGAATACGCGCTTCTTTTACAAAGATGGCCAACAGCCGGTGCCCGAGGCGACGGACGAACTGACATCCGAGCGCCTGCACCGCATCCTTCTGGCGGCCAGCCAACAAATGGGGGCGGGGGTCAAGTGGCTGGCCGAACGTGCCCCCGATGCCAGAGTCGATATTCGCCAGGGCCGTCTGCATCTGATCGAAAACGCGGTCCTGCCGCCCCTGGCCTTTCATGCTGTCGACGCCCGGCTCCAGCTGCCATCGGATGTCCTTCGAATTGAACTCGATTGTCAGTCCAGTCTGTTCAAAGCGCTCCGGGTTGCCGGTGAAGTGGATGCCGCCACCCTGGTCGGACAGCTGACCATGTGGTTTAAAAGCCTGGACGCCCGGCAATTGGCGGACATCACCGGGCCCGGCCGTTCGCTGGCGCGACTCGAGGGCCAGATGTCCGGCCACGCGACCGTGGATCTTAAAGGGGGGGATAGGATTGAGAGCCACCTATCCTTCAGGCTGCCCCAGCTGCTGCTTCAACGGCTCGAAACGCCCGTGACGATCCAGAATGTCTTCATGGACGGCACGGCCACGTTCGATAAAGCCGCGTTTCGATTTAATCTCGATCGCCTCCATGTGGAGCAGCCGAAGGCGAACCTCACCGGTCACTTTCAGATGGAGGCCGATTTTCCGGGCTTGCGCCTTCATCTCGTGGGCAGCCGGATCGACATCGCCGAGGTGCGCCGAGCGACGCTAGCCATGGTGGGCGACCATCCAGGAGCCATCAACATCTTCGATGTGCTTCGTGCCGGCAGCGTCCCCTGGATCAGCTGGCGAACGGAGGGTCCGCGTCTCGGGGACCTCGGGGCGTTCCGCAACATGAAACTTACGGGGGAAGTCCAGTCCGGAGAGCTCTATATTCCTGCTGCCGATCTCAGCCTGACCGAAGTCAATGGCATCGCCGATATCGACGATGGTGTTCTGCGGGGTGAAGGCTTGTCGGCCCGGGAACAGACGGCCGAAGGTCGCGACGGCAGGCTCTGGCTGGATTTCAAATCAGATGACATCCCGTTTTTTCTTGAGATCGACACCCATTTGAAAGATGTTGGAATTTTGCCGCCAAGGCTCCTGAAATGGGTTCAAAACGATGATTTCCAAAGCGAAATCAAACGATTAAGCCAAGTGCGCGGTGAGGCCCGCGGCATGCTTATTCTGGACAGCCGCAAGGGAGCCGGGCTCGAGGTAACGGCCGATGTGGCCCAGTGTCGGCTTGCCGCTGAATACGAGCGTCTTCCGTGGGAAGTTCACATTGACAGCGGTCTGGTTCTGTACGCGAATGACAGGATCACCCTGGACCGGCTGAACGGCCGCATCGGCCCCAGTACCTTCGGTGACCTGAAAGCCCGCGTCGATTTTGATGGCGATTCCTGGCTGCATATTGAATCGGCACGTGCGGCTGTTGACCTTGAGACGGTGATCCCCTGGCTGATGACATTTGAGGCCCTCTCGAGTGCGGCGCGCCAATATCGTCTTGCGGGCGACACGGCGGAAATTGCCAGCCTGAGCCTGAAAGGCCCATTTTTCGATCCATCCCGCTGGGCATTTAACGTTCAGGGCCGCATTGGTCGTTTGGCACTGACGGCCGACGACCTTCCCGGCCCGCTCAATTTGAGCGACCTTCGGCTAAGCGCTTCCGAGCATTCGCTGAACGCTGCAAGCATGACGCTTGACCTGTTGGATGCGGATGTTACCGGCAGGGCCGAGGCCACCTTTGCGGTCGGCCGACTTGAGTCTTACAGCCTCGAATTCCAAGGTGAGCTGGGGCCCCGGACAGACCAATGGCTCAACGACCTTTTCGAAAAGGATGCGGATTTTTTCCTTATGCAATCGCCTCTGACCGTCACGACGGCACGCATCAACTGGGCTGCGGGCAAGCCCCATAGCGTGAACGGCGATTTTACGACCAGCCAAGGGGTACGGGTTTCCCTGTCGCAAGAGTGGGGTCCGGAACTGTATCGAAAGGAACGCGCCGCGATTCAAGATGGCGAGGCCGTGGCGATAATCACCAGAGGGCAAGCGTCCGACCAGCTGACTTTCGGTTTTGAAGGCCTTCTGACGGGCAAAACCCTTGACCGTCTCCTCCTTAAAAACCCTTTTCCCAGCGGGCGCCTGAGGGGCGATTTCCAGATCGGTATCGTTAAAGATCGCCCCGAGCTTTCCACCACAAGCGGGCACCTCACGGCGGTCAATATTCGTCTCCCGCTGGAGGGGAGCCACAAGATCCATATCAGTCAGTTACAGCTATCGGCTCAAGATAACCGGCTGCAGATCGCACCGGCGGCGTTTTTGGTCAACGACAGCTGGCATACACTGGAAGGCGATATCCGGCTGGCATCCACGCGCTATAACGTCGATTTGCAGCACGAGGGGGCTTTTTTGAGCGTGCCTGCCACGGAAGAGCCTCCAAGCGAAAATGAACAGTCGCAAATCGAATGGCTTTTGAACCTGCCGATCGACGGGAAAATCCAATCCCGCCTTTCCGCCCTCAAATGGGGAGAACATCGCTGGGTGCCGATGAAAACAACGACCATTATGTCCCCCGGGAAATGGGAGGTTGAAGTCGAGGAGGCGGGGCTCTGCGGTATCCAGACCACTGGAACGGTGCTGTTGGAAAAAGGCCGCATTGCTGTCGATCTCAACCACACCGCCCTAAATGTCGCGTTGGACCCGGCGATTTCATGTCTGTGGGGCAAGTCTCACCTGGTTGACGGACGATTCGACCTGGAGGGGCACCTGGCGGGCGAAGCCTCCTCAGCCGAAGAACTTGGCGCTGCGCTCAAAGGGCCGTTCAAAATAGACGCTGAAGACGGCCGGATTTACAAGTTCGATCTGCTGGGGCGAATCCTGGCGGCCATCAATCTGACGGAACTCGTGCGGGGGAGGAAATCGGACCTGCTGGGCGAAGGACTGGCCTACCGCAAGATTGCGATCGAAGCCCAGCTCGAAGGCCGCCGGCTACGATTAGACAAGGCCCTTATTGATGGCGCCTCGGCTGAAATTGCGGCCGAGGGCCGCATCGATCTGGATGCCGACGAACTCGACCTGCTCGTTCTAGTGGCCCCGTTGAAAACCGTTGACGCGATCGTGAAGTTTACACCGATTATCAACACCTGGCTGGAGGGCACCCTGATTTCCATACCCGTCAAAGTTTCCGGCCCGACCGCCGACCCCAGGATTACCCCCCTATCGCCCTCGGCCGTCGGCAGCAGCCT
>CAYMAR010000080.1:0-7687 GCA_964388465.1 uncultured Desulfobacteraceae bacterium | reverse complement strand
GCATCGACGAAGCGAAATCATGAATGGCGGCCGGGTGATACGCCGGTTTTCCAGATTGCAGTCAAGCGCTTTTTATGATTTTATGGCGCCGTTTGCCAAGCGCGCCGCCAGCTACCAAACGGGCGGCTGGCGGCCAAAATTCGTCGCCGGACGATACGGCGCCCGGCAATCGCCAGGAGGCTCATTCGTGGGGATCAAGGAACGAAAAGCGCGCGAACGCGAGATGCGCCGCCAGCAGATCATGGTCGCGGCCAAGCGGGTCTTCACCCAGCGCGGCTATGAAAAGAGTACCATGGAGGACATCGCCCGCGAAGCCGAGCTCAGCCCCGGAACCATTTACCTGTATTTTAAAAGCAAAGACGAACTTTACGCTTCATTGTGCCTTCGCGTTCTGCGCTTTATTCATGTCAAGGTCGACCACGCGGTCAGCGACGCATCCCTTGATTACGAAGCCAAACAGGAAGCGCTCCTGAAGGCCATTCGGGAAGTCTACGATTACGATCCGTTGATTCTGAACAATATGTTTCATCTGCAGTCCAGCGAAACCCTAAAATCGTTGTCCCGCGAATTGTTGGATGAAATCAATGCGCTCTCCCGAAGCGCCCTTCAGGCCACGGCCGGTATGTTTGCCGCAGGGATCGAAGAAAAACTCGTGATCGACCGCCATCCCACGGCCCTGGCCGACACTCTCTGGGCGCTGTTTTCCGGCATCGTCCTTTGGGAGGATAGCAAGAAGATGATCAATGCCGAGCGCTATGATTTTTCGAATACCTTGACCACGGCGTTTGAATTGTTCGCGCGCGGTCTGCGCAAGCGCCAAGACGGCGGCTGACGCCCGGAAACGTCTCATCGTGCGGTCTTCCACGTCAGGCCGCTTCTTCGCCAAACTGACTGCGAAACCTAAGGAGAAACCTCATGGGCATGCGATTCGAGTCCGATCAAGAGGAAGAGGAACTCACCCGATATGATGCCTACTCGGCGTTGGACGAACGCAAAAGGGGCCGTAAAGCCGTTTACTTTTACGTGGCGGCGGGTTTGGGACTTCTGATCCTGGTGCTGGCCTTCGTCATGTTGGGCAACGGCGCCGGTCGCCAGGAACGCGCCCAACGGCTGGAGCTCCTCGAAAAACGCCTTGACGACATGGAATTTCGCCTTGGCCGTATTGTCCAGAGCACGGCCAGCGGCGATCTGGCCTCGCTACAGAAAGCCAACCAGGACCTGGGACAGCGTTTCGATGGGCTGGAGCGCAAGCTGGAGGGGCGCCTGAATCAAATCCAGGCGGCGCTCACCCAGTTGGAGCGGAAGTCCCCGCCGGCGCCGCCTCGGCCTAAAGCGGCACCGGCAAAGACCCCGTCGCCTCCCAAGACCCTTCTGCACACGGTACGGAAAGGGGAAACCCTTTACCAGATCAGTCGCAAATACGGCATGAGCGTCGATGACGTGCGCAAACTCAATGGCATCGGCAAGGATTTTACAATCTATCCGGGTCAGAAAATCAAAGTCGCCGGCAAACCGTAGCCGATGCGTTCCTTCTCGGCAGCCGCCGGCGGCATCATCCCTCCGGGGCGGCTTCCGATGATCGACGCTGGCTGATATAGATGCCGGCAAACACCAGCGCCGAGGCCAGGTACTGGGCGCCAGTGAAGCGTTCGTCGAGAATGAGCCACCCCAGAAACACGGTAAAGACGGGGATCAGATTGACAAAAATCGACGCCTGGCTGGCCGGTATACGGCTCACCCCGTGGTTATAAAGGCCATAGGCGCCGAGGGTGATGACCGCCCCCAGATAGACGATGGCCAGGGTCGGTCCCCAGGCCCATCGGGAAGGCAGAGCGGTCGAGGGCAGCCCCAGAAAGGGAAAAAAGAAAACGGCCCCCACGAAGGCCTGGACAGCCGTCAGGAAAAAAGGCGTATAGCGGCGGGTGAGGCGCTTGAGGCTGATGATGTAGCCGGTGGCACAGACCATGGCCATAAATTCCAGAAAGTTCCCTAAAAGGGGCTGGGGGGCATCGGCCGAGGCTTCACCGGCCAGGCTGAGCCAGATCGCCCCGGTGATGGCCATGGCGAAACCGGTCAGCATATTGCCGGTCAAGGTCTCTTTCAATACGAAACGGGCAGCGACCGCCACCATCAACGGCAGCAGGGCGGTGATCATGCCGGCCTGCGAGGCGGTGGTCAGTTGGAGGGCCCGGGCTTCGAAAATAAAATAGAGGCAGGGCTCGCAGAGGGCCATGAACAGCAGTGTCGGCAGATCCCGGCGGCGAAATGTATTGCCGGCCCGGAAACCGGGAACAAATGGCAGGAAGCAAAAGCTGGCCACGAGCATCCGACCGAAGATGACCACCATGGGGTCAAAGCCGCGGAAGGCCAGTTTCAGGGCCACAAACGAGCTGGCCCACAGGAACATGGCGGCGACCAGCCCCAGATAAGCCCACAGCATTGATGTGCTCGTTTTCACCGATTTCCCCCCAACCCCCACGTTTGTGGCTGGCGCCGCTGCGGGGGCTCACCGATGCCGAATTCCGTACCGCTTTTGCCCGTCACTTCCAAGGCATCGATCTGGCGATCGCCCCTTTTGTCACCACTCACGGAGGGCATCGGATCAAATCCACCCATGTCCGCGATCTGCTGCCCGCCAAGAATCGCGATATGGTGGTCATCCCCCAAATCCTGAGCAAGCATCCGGACGATTTTTCCCGTCTGGCCAACCATTTCTTCGACATGGGCTATGGCTGCGTCAACCTGAACCTCGGCTGCCCGTTTCCCCAGGTGGCCAACAAGGGCCGCGGTTCGGGGATGCTGCCCTTCCCCGAGCGAATCGATGCTTTTCTGGAAGCCGTCATCCCCCGCCTGGCCGGACGGATGTCAATCAAAACCCGACTGGGCCGCCATCGCCCCGATGAAATCCAGCGACTCATCCCGGTCTTCAACCGTTTTCCCCTTCAGGAAATAATCATTCACCCCCGGACGGGCGTTCAGATGTATACGGGCCGGCCCGATGAAGCGGCTTTTGCAAGCTGCCTGCGCGCGCTTGCGCCCCCTGTGATCTACAACGGCGACATCACCTGCCTATCCGACTTCAACCGGCTCGCGGCCCGTTTCGCAGGGGTTTCCGGATGGATGATCGGCCGCGGGGTTCTGGCCAACCCCTTTCTGCCGGGCAGCCTGAAAAACGGCCGGGAAGACCGCGAAGACAATGCCGCCCGGTTCCACCGTTTTCATGACGACCTGCTCGAACGCTATGGCCGGCGTCTCCACGGCCCCGGGCACCTGCTGAACCGCATGAAAGGCTTCTGGAATTATTTTGCAAACGGTTTCCAGGGTGGCGCCAGGGCCCGCAAACGCATCCACAGGTCCCGCACGCTGGGCCAGTACCAGGAGGCCGTCCGCGTTTTTTTTAGCAGCGGCTATGACTGGGTTGGCTGATCGCCGCTGGCGTCCGGCTCCGGGGGGCGGATGCCATCTCTTTGTCGGCCGCTGGGCCACAGCTGGGACAACAGCATGCCCGCCAGCATGAGCCCGCAGCCCAAAAATGCGCGCGGGGTCAGCACCTCGCTTAGCAGCAGCCAACCGCCAAAGGCCGCGAAAACTGCCTCCATGCTCAGAAAAATGGCGGCATGCGCCGGCGGGGCGTCCCTCTGGGCCACCACTTGCAGGGTGTAGGCCACGCCGACCGAACCCAGGCCGCCGTACAGGATCGGTACGGCGGCCTGCCACAGCCCTTGCCAGGCGATGGTTTCGATTGCCAGGGCCGTGAGCAGGCTTAACAGCGAACAGGCGGCAAACTGGGTGATGGCCAGTTTCAGGGCATCCATACGGGGGGAGAGCCAGCCGATGATCAGCACATGAGCCGCCCAGAAGATCGCCCCCACCAATTCAAGGAGGTCCCCCCACGCGATGGTAAACTGTGCGCTGATACACAGAAAATAAAGACCGGCGGCGGCCAGGAAAGCCCCCAGCCAGGTGCCGGTATGGGTCCGCTGGCGGAGGGCCAGGCCCATGATGGGCACGATCACGACGTAGAGACCGGTGATGAAGCCGGCGTTGCCGGCCGTGGTGTAGACCAGGCCGACCTGCTGTAGCGATGCGCCCGCGAACAGGAAAAGGCCGGCAAGGGCACCGCCGCCCAGCAGGGTTGGGCGTCCGGTCGACGGCAGGAGGCGCCGGGCCGCGGTGGGCCGACGGTCGAGCAGGTAGAGCAGTGGCACCAGTGAAAGGCTGCCCAGAGCGAACCGCACGCCGTTGAAAGTGAAGGGGCCGACATAGTCCATGCCCACGCGCTGGGCCACGAAGGCAAATCCCCAGATGGTGGCGGTCAATAACAGCAGCGCGTCGGCGCGGGCGGTGCGGGTGTTCATCAGACCGGGTTGCTTTCAGATCAAAGATTTACACAAATTAGCGGTACTTACCTGCCCCTTTCGTCGGAGTCAACACAGAACCCATTAGCGATTGACGTGCGACCGCAACGGCCGGCGGCCATGCTGGCCGTTTAACCCGAAGAGCGCCCCTCGCGCTGCGGTGGCTTGAAATGAATGACCAGAAGCCCGCCGACGATCAAGACCAGGGCCAGCAGCAGTCGGGGCGTGACGGGTTCGTCCAGGACCAGGTGTGCACCGCCAACCCCCACCAGGGGCATGATGAAAACGAAGGAGTGCAGATTGACCGCGCCGAATTTCTTGAGCAGGTGATTCCAGGCGATAAAACCGAAGGCGGCGGTGACGAAGGTCTGATAGAGCAGCGCTACAACGGCGGGCAGCGACAGGGTTTTAACGGCGACCGCATCGAAAACCAGGGCTTCCAGGCCGAAAACGGGCAAACACAGGAGCATGGAATAAAGCACGATGTGAAAGGCGGCGAAGGTATCGATGACCCGTTTGAGATAAACGACGTTGCAGGCCCAGACCGTGGTCGCCGCCAGGATGAAGATATCGCCGATGCGCACGTTGCCCGCGAGGTCGGTATTGCCGCTGAAAACACACACCACCCCGCTGAAGCCCAGGAGGAGTCCCGCCAGTTTGCGTGGGGACACCCGGTCGCCGGGGATAAAGAAATGGGCCAGGACCAGGACGATGAAGGGCAGCAGGTTGATCAGCAGCGTGCCGCGGGAGGCATAGGTGCGATCGAGGCCGGCATAAAATAGCGAAAGCTGCACACTGAACAGGGCGGAGTAGACGAGGAGGTGCCGGGCCTGCCCGGGGCGCAGTCGGAATGAGCGTCCGGTCAGCCGGGCCCACAGGGCGATCACCAGCGCGGCCAAACCGAAACGGATGCAGGCGGAGCTGTATACCCCGAATCCCTGGAACGCATATTTGACGGCGACGGCATTGACACCGAAGAGGATGCACACCAGACTGACCTGGGTGGCCGCCCACAGGCCCATCGGCGGATTGGCGGGCGTGGCGGGAGGGGGTGGCTGGATTTCCATGCGAGCCGGCTTTCAGCCTTCGTCGCTCGGGCGGTAGTTGAGGAGAAACTGCAAGAAAGCAGCGCCGTTGCGGGCGACAAACGGTGTGCGTGTGCGCTTGCCGAAATCCGGATCGTAGCGGTAAGCCGCGCCGCCGGCAACGAGGGTGGTGGGCGGGGGCAGGTGCGCGACGATGTGGCGGACGGCATCGTCGGAATCGAACTGCAGCACGGTGAGTCCCAGCAGATCGGGGCGTTCCTGCCGGCAGGCCCTCACGATCGTCTCCGGTTTCTGCAGAATCCCGAGGGGGTCCACCCGGACACCGGCGGCACGGGCCAGGGCCTGGATGACCGCCAGTCCGTGCCCCCAGCCGTCGTCGATGGTGGCTGTGAGCATGCGGGGCGCGCGCGCCCACAACGCCGATCCCCGACGCCGTCGGGCCGCCAGCCGATCGGCCGCGTCCAGATAGCCCTGGCGGGTCGGCGGGTGCCGATGCCAGTCGGCCAGCAAGGATTCGATCATGGCCCGCACAGACAACTCCTTCCTCCAGCGAAACCGATACACCGGCGGCAGGTGGCCGCCGCCCGCGAAATAAATCGGCCGAAAGGTTGACATAGTGAATTTCAACGGTAGATACAAGGACGATATCCGCCCCGGATGCAAACGGTCCCCTCAATCCATGAACGCCGTTGCGGATCTTCAAGCAGCGCCGCCCTCGTGCCGCGAAGCGGCGGAGCCCGGGTCAGGAAATAAAGGCGGTTGCATGCGCACCTATCAGCAGGACCGACACGCCGAGGCGGGGTTTAAAACGGTCTTCATCGTGGGCGGCACCCACGGCAACGAAAGAACAGGCGTGATGCTGGTGCGGCGATGGCAGCGGGACCCCACCCCGGTGCGGCGGGAGATGTTCACGACCCGCCTGCTGATGGCCAATCCCGAGGCTATCCGGCGCAATACACGCTTTGTGCACCAGGATCTGAACCGCAGCTTCGGGGCCTCGCGGCCGGATGCGGCGGCCGCGGAATCCTATGAGATCCGCCGCGCCCGCGAGATCAGGGGGGTGATGGCGGGCGCCCGCGCCCGGGTGTTCGCCATTGATCTGCACACGTCAACGTCCAATATGGGCATCACCCTGATCACCGACACCGCTCCGGTCAACCTGATCCTGGCGGCCCACGTCAGGCAGCGAAATCCGGCGGTGCGCATCTACGCTTTCCCGCCGGGGGAGCGCATCGACAGTTGCTTGCGTGCATCAGCGGACGGCGGCCTTGGGCTTGAGATCGGGCCGATCCCCCAAGGACTGGTGCGCCACGACGTGTTGCAGGCCGCCGAGGACAGCGTCAAAACCATTCTGGATGTCATCGACGCGCACGGTCGGGGCGGTTTGCAGCCTCCCGACCCGTGTACGCGGATCTATCTGCACGAAGCCCATGTTTATTATCCGGAGGGGCGGGATGCCGCGGACGCGGCATGCGTGCACCGTGACCTTGACGGCCGGGATTTCCGCCCTTTGGAAACCGGCATGCCGGTTTTCCATTGTCCGAATGGCGAAACCCTCCATTTCCAAGGTGCTCCGGGACGCTTTCCGGTCTTTATCAACGAGGCCGCTTATTATTCGGAGCAAATCGCCTTTTCGCTAACCCGTCCGGTGACCCTGGCGCAATTGCTGCCCCCGCACCGGTCAACGCCTTAGGATCGACCCCGGTCTCGGCGGTCGGCGCAGGGATGGCAACGCATGCAGAAAACACTGATCGGCCTGGGCATCGCCGTCATCCTGGTCGGCCTTTTCTGGCCCTATTTGGCCCGGATTCCCTTCGGCCGCCTGCCGGGCGATATCATCATCGACAAGCCCCAGCTCAAGATCTACATCCCCATTACGACGATGATTCTGGTGAGCGTCGTCATTTCCATCATCATGTGGATTCTGCGAAAGTGAGGTGTGGCGTCATGAGTATGCTGATCGATTTTTCCATTTTCCCCATGGACAAGGGCACCCGTGTCAGCCCCTATGTGGCGCGAGTGGTGGCCATCATCCGGAAAAGCGGCCTCGACCATCAATTTGGTCCGATGGGCACCAGTATCGAGGGTCACTGGACGGAGGTCATGGCGGTGGTCGAGCGCTGTTTCGAAGCGTTGCAGGCGGATTGCGAACGGATCTATTTCACCATCAAGGCCGATTACCGCCAAAATGCGGACCACCGCCTGCAGGGCAAGGTCCGCTCGGTGGAAAGCAAGCTGACCTGAAGCTCAGGAACCGGCGGTTTTGAAGAGAAGGCCGCGCCG
>CAYMAR010000079.1:10744-11908 GCA_964388465.1 uncultured Desulfobacteraceae bacterium | reverse complement strand
GACGTCTTTTGGCACACCCTATGCTACATGGAGGAGATGGATGGGATCAACGGCGCCAGGACATTGAAAAGGGCATTGGCCGTTTGAAAAGATCTCAATACACCGATCCTGAATCCAGCATTGCAGGAGAACACCGCCAGGCGCCCATTGACTTTTGGGGGATGCGTTCTACCCAATAGAGGGTTCGACAAGGCCTGTACACCAGGCTGGAGGTTAAGTCATGGCATCCAACTCTCGCATTGCATCGCGTTTTCTCGATCATCAATGCACGACACTGCGGTTGACCGGCGATTCCGATGGATCGTCGGCCTGGGGACGGATCAACACGCTGGACGAAAACACCAAGACCTTCCCCAAAATAGCCATCAACACGGATGGTTTGCGCGCGATCCAGGCCTTCGGCCGCGACGTCTTCCGATCCAAAATGTCCGGGCTGAACGGAGCCCGCGCGAAGACCCAGGTGACGGGGCGCCTCCGTGAGATTTTCGGGGATACGTAGGCCCGGCCGCGGGTCCAGGGGCAAGCTTCCCGCCGGGTGTGTCCTTCCATCGACAGCGAAAGCCACCAACGAAAACCTTGAACACGACAAGTGGAGGTTGGCAATGAGTATCCGCAAGCAGTTTCTGAAAAGCAAACCCGTGTGCAAAGTCACCTTCAAGATACCGGCAACCGTCGGCGATAATGCCGGGAAAGCGCATGTCGTCGGCGAATTCAATGACTGGTCGACTTCAGCGACACCCATGAAGCGATTGAAGAGCGGGGCATTCACCGCCACCGTGGACTTGCCCCCCAACCGTTCCTACCAGTTTCGTTACCTGCTGGGGCATTCGCGGTGGGAAAACGATCCGGAAGCGGATGGGCACGTACCGACCCCTTACGGCGACAGCCATAATTCGGTGATCGATCTGTAGGGGGGGCCGTCCGCGAACCGGACCGCCTTCATATTTGGCCGGTTGGAGAACGGAAGGGGGAGTTACGATGAAAAGCCGGGACAAACGCAGAATCGCATTGCGGCACCCCATCGAGGCCACGGTCGCCTGCCGTCCCTTTACCAGCCGTGGCACCCCGCAGTCCGCCGATGCGGTCATGCGCAATTTCTCCGACACCGGATCCTACATCGAAAGCACGCATGCGTTCGGGGTCGGAACCGTCATCCAGGTGCGG
>CAYMAR010000079.1:0-10644 GCA_964388465.1 uncultured Desulfobacteraceae bacterium | reverse complement strand
GTGCGGCCTGATGACGAAAGGATCGGATTGGGCGTGCCGAAGAAAGCCCCCTGCCGTAGCGCCGCCACCGAATTCAGGTCACAGGGTGGCGATGCTGCAACGGTCTGCCTGGCCAAAGGACGCATCGACGCAATCCCATGCCCGGTTAAGGTTCAGGCCTCTAGCACTAAAAACAAAAAAATTCAAACGGTTATAAAATGTTCTGCGAATTGTTCACCGACTGGCATATCCCGTGCTTTTCTGGGTGGCAGGCCATCAACGGAGCCCCAATCATGAAAACGGCATTTGCCGTCTGGAACAATCGCATCGCACCGGTCTTTGACGCGGCCCGGCGCGTGATCATGGTCGAATCCGAGGCGGCCGGAGGCAACGCCCAGACACCGGTGCTGCTCACGGGCGACCAGCCCCTGCAAAAGGTCCAACAGTTGGCCGACCTGGGGGCCGACAGCCTCGTCTGTGGTGCGATTTCGCGGGCCTTGCAGGCTTTTCTGACCGCCCGGGGCATCCGTGTGGTCGCTTATGTCGCCGGCGATGCCGAGGAAGTTATCGACGCCTGGCGGCGGCAGCGTTTTAAGATCGAAGCATACGCCATGCCGGGACGGCGAAGAAACAGCCACCGGCGGTCAAACCTTTATCCTCAAGAGGAGGCTATGATGCAAAACAAACGAAGTGGCGGCGGGCGGCGCATGGGTGGCCGCGGTCAAGGCGGGCAGGGACGTTGCCGGCAGGACCCGCAGACGCCGGGTCGATCCAGCGCCGCGGACACGGGCACCTGTGTCTGCCGGCAATGCGGTTACAGCGAAGCGCATGCACGGGGTACCCCCTGTATGCAGAAAAAGTGCCCCGATTGCGGGGGCGTATTGACACGCCAATAAACCGAGGAGGTGACACCATGCCAAGAGGCGACCGAACAGGACCAATGGGAATGGGGATGCGAACCGGTCGTGGCGCCGGCTACTGCTCCGGTGAAGACCGACCCGGCTACGCCACGGCGGGATACGGGTTCCGATGCGGCTGGGGCCCGGGGCGCGGGTGCGGCTACGGGGACGCGGGCCCGGGACGTGGCTTCGCCGCCGGTTGGCGCCGATTCCGGGAAGGCCGCGGTCCGCAGGGCGGACGGTACCGGATCGGCACGGCGTCATACGGCCGGTCCGATCCGAACAACGAAAAACGCTCGCTGGCGCGTCAGGCCGAGGATCTCCAGGTTCAGTTGGATGCCGTCCGCAAGCGACTGGACGAGATCGACACCGTGCCGGAATCTTCCTAATCGTTCCATTCTAACGACCTCCAGGGGCTGCGCCGGCTGATGGGCCGCCGCAGCCCCGGTTTTTAAACCGCCGGCCCCCAATCCGTTGCCGGCGCGGCTATTGACAAAAACCAAAAAGAGAACCATATATGAACATATGCTCAAAATAAACAGGGATTCTATCGACAAGGCGCCTTCCCGGCAAGCATATTGAAGCCGCGGGGCCAGGATTGAACATGACGGCCAGTCAAACGCCGATATCAAGAGCCGTAGCACCGGCCTCGACGGAAGCGATTCTGGAAAGCATTTCCGAGGGGGTGTTCACGGTTGACCGCCATTGGCGCATTACTTCCTTCAACCGCGCCGCCGAAGCGATCACCGGGATCTCCCGCGAGGACGCCATCGGCCGGCTCTGCTCGGAAGTGTTTCGCTCGAATATGTGCGAAACCGAGTGCGCCCTCCGTCAGACCCTCAAGACCGGCAAGCCGATCATCGGCAAAACCGGCTATATCGTCAATGACGACGGTGACCGCATTCCGATCAGTCTGTCGACGGCGGTTTTACGCGACGCCGCCGGCAGGGTCGTGGGCGGGGCCGAAACCTTCCGCGACCTGAGCGAGGTCGAAGCGCTGCGACGTGAACTGGCCGGACGCTACCGGATCGGCGACATCGTCAGCCGCAGTCCCCTGATGGACCGCCTTTTCAAGGTGTTGCCGGCCATCGCCGCGAGCCCCAGCACCGTCTTGATCCTCGGCGAAACGGGCACTGGCAAAGAACTCGTCGCCCGGACGATCCATGCCTTGAGTCCGCGGCGCCAGGCGCCCTTCATTGCCGTGAATTGCGGGGCCCTGCCGGATACCCTTCTGGAGTCGGAACTTTTCGGTTACAAGGCGGGGGCCTTTACCGGGGCCACCCGCGACAAGCCCGGACGCCTGGCACTGACCAAGGGCGGCACCCTCTTTCTGGACGAAATCGGGGATATCAGCCCGGCGATGCAGATTCGCCTCCTGCGGGTGCTCGAGAATCGGACCTATGAGCCCCTGGGGGCCACATCCTCCGCGAAGGTCGACGCCCGGATCATTACGGCCACCCATCAGAACCTGAAGGCGGCCATGAAGAAAGGCGATTTCCGTGAAGATCTTTTCTACCGGATCAACGTGGTACGGGTCGAACTGCCGCCTTTGCGGGACCGCCGGGAAGATATTCCCCTCTTGGTTGACCACTTCATCGCCCATTTCAACCGCCTGCAGCAGAAATCCGTCCGTGGCATCGGTGCGGAGGCTTTGTCACTGCTGATGGCCCACGACTGGCCCGGCAATATCCGCGAGTTGGAAAATGCGGTTGAACGGGCCTTTATCCTCTGCACGGACGGCTGTATTGAGATGCCCCACCTGCCCGACGAACTGACCGCCGGTCGCGCATCCACGCCGGTTTCGACCGATGCCCGAACCCTGCACAAGCTGATCGAAGCCCAGTCGATCCAGACCGCCCTGGAGCAGCACAACTACAACCGCACGGCGGCCGCCAAAGCCCTGGGCATCCACAAGACCACGCTATTCCGCCGCCTGAAGCGGCTGGGCCTTTCCCTCCCGGAGCGCGACGGCCGCCATCGTGCGCGGTCCTGAGGATTGCAACGTTGCGGCAATGGCACGCCAGACAGTAGCACCACTGCACCACCACCCAGCCGTCAATTCTTCGCGACCATCAAATATTTATTGAAAAACCGATTGGTTGGATCGGTGCTTTAAATCCCGATGGCGTTGGCACGTTCTATGCTCCTCTTGGGGGCGGAGAAGATGATCTCCGTGCGCTTGACCCGAAGGAGAAAGCCATGGCAACCCCCTATCGATACCTCTATGGTCCCGTACCTTCGCGACGATTGGGCCGATCGCTGGGCATCGATCTGGTGCCCACCAAGACCTGTTGTCTGGATTGCGTCTTCTGCCAGTTGGGGGCGACACCGCGCAAAACGACACAGCGGCGCGTCTATGTGCCGACGGATCAGGTCAGGAATGAAATCGAACACTGGTGTCGGACGCAAGGCGACGCCGACTACATAACGCTTTCGGGAAGCGGGGAGCCCACCCTGCATGCCGAATTCGGCGAGGTCCTGGCTGCGGTCAAGGCCCACTGCAGGGTCCCGGTGGTTCTGCTTTCCAACGGGGTTTTGTTTAGCCATCCAGATGTACGCGCGGCCGCCTGCCAGGCCGATGTCGTCAAGTTCTCGCTCAGCGCCTGGGACCAGGCCGCCTTCGAGTGGATCAACCGCCCGGATTCGAGACTCACCTTCGACACCATGCTGGCCGGGCAGAAGGCCTTTCGTCAAGAATTCCAAGGCCAGTTGTGGCTTGAGGTTTTTATCATGCTGGGCCTCAATGCCATGCCTTCACGTGTTCGCCGGATTGCGGCGCTGGCGGCCGAAATCGCGCCGGATCGCATTCACCTGAACACGGTTACCCGCCCCCCGGCGGAGAGTTTTGCCGTCCCCGTGGACGATGAACGCTTATCCGCGCTGACCGAGCTGTTCGAGCCGCGGGCGCAAATCATCCACGAATTCAAGCCCCAGGGAACAAAACCGCTGGATGCCGATCAGGAATCGATCATGGCCATCCTGAAACGGCGGCCGTGTACGTCGCGCCAGATCGCGGATGTGTGCGGGATGCATTTTTATGAAGTCACCAAGCATTTGGCGGCCCTGTTGAAAATCAATCAGGTGCGCACGGCCAATCGCCATGGGGCCGTCTACTATGTCGATGCGCATCGCGAGGTGGCGTCATGAAAATCTCCGTATGCGGCAAAGGGGGCAGCGGCAAAAGTACGGTTGTCAGCCTGCTGGCCCTTCAATCCGCAGCGCGCGGCATCCAGACGTTGGTTGTGGACGCGGATGAATCCAATGCCGGTCTGGTGCTGGAAGACCTGCAAAAGCGGCATTCGTATTAAGGGGAAAATGCCACCATGTGTCTGAGCACGGTCTACCAAACGGTTGAAGGGCGGCGCATTGAAGTCATGCGCGATGTGAGCCGATTGCAAGCCGAGGGCGACGGCTATCAGTTAACCGACCTGTTTGGCCGTTGTAACCAGGTCCAGGGGCACATTGCCTACATTGACCTGGTCGACGAGCACATCGTGGTGCTCGAAAAAGCATAACCCGCATGACGGAAGAGAGGGGGCAAGACCATGGGACTGACCCAATCGATTGAAACGCAGGCGGCTTTTCATCCGCTTGAAACCGAAAGATACCTTGATGATGTGGCCCTGGCCGAGGAGCTTCTCGAAAAAGCCGCACTGAATGACGATCGGCTCAGCCCTGCCGACATTGTCTTCGCGCTGCGCAACCTGCTCAAAATGACCTACTACCCGGTGGCCGTAAAATACTTTTTCGAAAACCGTGATCTGGAGCGTTTCAAACGCGAAAGTGATTACAAAGTCGCCATGCGGCCCTACACCTTTTGCCATTTTGTTGCGGCTTCGCGTCAGCGGGGGGACACGCTTCTCGGAACGTCGGACCGACTGGGCTGCTCCAACGCCAAGTACGTGATGGGCTGGAAAGACCTGGACGAAGCCGAAATCAAAAGCCACCTGAAATATACCCGTACTTGGGATCAGGCGGCCCGATTCGTGCGCACCAAAACACGGCTGCCGGATGGTCTGCTGGCGTTTGCCACGGCCCCCCTGCATAAGGCCACGTTTACCCCGGACGTCGTCCATGGCGTTTGCGATGTCCTCCAGGCCTATCATCTCGGCAATGACTGGTGCGCGGCCTTCGATACGCATCCGTTTCAGATGGTCATGACCATGAATTCGTCCATTTGCCACGGCTGTGTCCAATGCCATGCTTCGGTGCAACCCAATATCACCCCGATGTGCAGCAGCAGTAAGACCGCGGGCAAGACGGAGCAAAGCGAAATCAACTGGGTCTGGCCCGGAAATCAGCTGGAACCGACGGTCCGGTGGATGCTCGAGCGCACCGTGCGCGACGGCGGTCCGTCCTTTCCACGTACCGGAGAGACCTACCCCGGCTTTGACATCTGCAAGTTGTGCAGCTTTCTGGTTTTTAAAAAACCCAAAGCCAAGGTCAATTGAAGATGTGCGGCATGGCCGGGTTGCGCGGACAGAAACGGGGGGCAGGGTTCTTGCGTGTTGGACGGTGTCATCTTTACCGCCGGGAGCATTAAGGACAGACGTCGATGGCGGACAAAAGGAGGTGCCCTATGTATGCGCTGATTTACGACGAAAACGATCCGAAGAAACCCCTGAAACAGGTTCTCTCGGTTCATCGCAACCGCGCCAACGCCGAGAAGGCCCTGGATAAACGCATGCGCCGGCTCGGCCGACGCGTTTGGGAGTGCCACACGCGCATCGTGTGGACCGACAAGCGGATTCGCATTGACGATTGGATCAGCCCCCAAGATTTCTCCACCTGGCGGCCGGGCGAGGACATGCCCTACGGTGAGCTTTTCAGTGACTCGGATTGACCATCTTAAAGGCGTTCAGCGGCAAGCTGCAGGCGACGGGGCGGCGGTGACCATTGATCCTGCCGGCATCAGCGCGGCCAACGGTCACGGTGGCTGCCCGGGCTGAGGGCAAGTTCAGGCCGCAAGGGGGGATCGGGGCGCAAACCCCGGGAAGGCACGGCAACCGATGAAAAGGATGCGATCGGAACGAAGCATTGCAACCCAAAGGAGGTCATGAGATGAAACCTGAAAAAAAAGCCCCAAAATCCAAGCAGGCCGATCCGGCCCAGGCCTCGATCGACAAGGCCACCCGCGCCATGCTGCGGCGGGCGCAGGAACTGGGCATCGAAACGGTTTTCGACCGGGCCGCGACCATGAAGGCCTGCAATATCGGTGCGCAGGGCACCTGCTGCAAGAACTGCGGCATGGGGCCCTGTCGTCTACCTTTGCCCAAAGGCGGGATCGAGGGCGATGATGACCGCAAGGGATTATGCGGCGCAACCGCGAACACCATTGCGGCCCGCAACTTTATCCGTATGATCGCCGGCGGCGCGGCCGCCCATTCCGACCACGGTCGCTGTGTCGCCGAGGTGTTCCTTTCGGCGGCGCGCAAAGAGTCGCAGGACTACACGATCAAGGACCCAATCAAATTACTTTCCATTGCCCCGTTCCTGGACGTCGCCACCACGGTCGAGGTCGACGGCGAGACGCTGGATCGCGACATGGACGAGATCGCGCTGGAGGTGGCCGAAAAAGCGATCAATGAATGGGGCAAGAGCGAGGGGGAGCTCCTCTATCTGAAGCGGGCCCCCAAGCCGCTATATGAAAAATGGGCGAAGACCGGGGTGCGGCCCCGCAATATCGATCGGGAAATCGTCGAAATCATGCACCGCACGCACATCGGCGTCGACCAGGACTACAAGAATCTCATGCGGCAGGGGACGCGCGCCGCGATTGCCGACGGCTGGGGCGGATCGATGCTGGCCACCGATCTGCAGGATGTGCTCTTCGGCACGCCTTACCCCCTGCAATCCGAGGCCAACCTGGGGGTTATGAAGGAAGATCACGTCAACCTGGTGATTCACGGACACGAGCCGGTGCTCTCCGAGATGATCGTGGCCGTGGCCCAGAAACCGGAGATGATCGCCTATGCCCAGTCCCGAGGGGCCAAGGGCATCCAGCTGTCCGGCATCTGCTGCACGGCCAACGAAATCCTGCAGCGCCACGGCGTACCCCTGTGCGGCACCTTTCTGCAGCAGGAACTGGCCATCATCACCGGCGCCTGTGACGCCATGGTGGTCGACATCCAGTGCATCTTCCAGAATGTCGCCAACGTGGCCCAATGCTTCCACACCAAAATCATCACCACCCACCCCATCGCCCGCATGGAACAGGAGAATGTCATTCATATCGAGTTCGACGAACATCATGCCCTCGAAGACGCGGAGCGCATCGTCAAGATGGCGATCGACAACTTCGCGAACCGGGGCGCGGACGTCATGATTCCGCCCCAGAAGGGCAGCCAGGTCGCCGGTTTCGGGGTCGAATCGATCCGCTATCACCTGGGGGGGATCTTTCGCGGCGACTACTACACCCTGAACGACAACATCATCAACGGGCGCATCCGCGGCATCGCCGGCGTGGTGGGCTGCAACAACGCCCGCACGCGCCACAACGAGGGGCACATCGCGGTGGTCAAAGAACTCATCAAGAACGACGTCATCGTTCTGACCACGGGCTGCAACGGGATTGCCTGTGCCATGGAGGGACTCCTGACGCCGGAGTCTGCGGCGGTGCATTGCGGTCCCGGACTGGCCGAAGTCTGCGAGACGGTGGGCATCCCGCCCGTGCTGCACATGGGATCCTGCGTGGACAACAGCCGCATCCTGCTGGCGGCCACCGAGGTCGTCAACGCCGGCGGGCTGGGCAATGATATCAGCGAACTCCCGGCGGCCGGCAGCGCCCCGGAATGGATGAGCGAGAAGGCCATCAGCATCGGCCACTATTTCGTGGCATCGGGGGTCTATACGGTCTTCGGCGTCGGCCTGCCGGTCACGGGCGCCCCGGTCTTCCAGCGCTATATCTTCGAGGAATTCGAAAAGCTCTACGGCGGGATGTGGGATCTTGAAATCGACCCGCTGAAACATGCGCAGAAGATGATCGCCCACATCGACAGGAAGCGCAAGGAACTGGGCATCGATCGGCAGCGCGAGCGCATCATGGTGGACATGGCCACGCGCCGGGCATTGGAATCGGCTTAGGGCGCCGGCAACCTCAGCGCCGGTAAAACGCATTCGATCTGAACGCATGCCTTGCGAAGGGGGTGTCCATGATCGATTTGGGCTGGTACAAGACCGCTTTTTCACAAACGTATCGCTGGCATTTCGATTCGGATCGCCGGATCGCGATTGCCCGGGGGCCGCTGCCGGCGCTGACAACGGCCTATAGCATTCCGGTCGACGACGAAGATGAAGCCGTGGCCAAGCTTAAGCAGGAAACCGGGGAGGGCGTGTTCGTGAAGTCGGCCGGACAATGACGCGTTTAGGGCGCAAAAAGCGGTTCCTCACGGCAATGGCGGCAGTGGGCGGCATTTTTCGCCGTTCATTCGGACCTCAAGGGTGAACCCAATGTCAAACGGTAGCGCTAAACCCGGAGTGGCAGCGCGCAAAGCACAGCATGCGGCGCAATCGGAAGCAATCCGGAAGCGATTGCAGCGGATACATACCAAAATTATCGTCATGAGCGGCAAGGGCGGCGTCGGCAAAAGCAGCGTCGCGGCTTATCTTTCCGTGGCGCTCGCCCGGAGAGGCTACCGCATGGGTTTGATGGACGTGGATCTGCACGGCCCCAGTATCGCCCGTCTGCTTGGATTGCACGCGCAAAGCTGTTCCTGCGGCGGAAAAGGCAAGATTTGGCCGCTTAATCTCTTTTCGAATCTGGCGGTCATTTCGATCGAGACGCTCACCGGCGGCAAGGATGCCGCCACGATCTGGCGGGGCCCCCTCAAAGGGGCGGCGATTCGACAGTTCATCGCCGATGTCGCCTGGGGTCAGCTGGATTACCTGGTGATCGATTCACCCCCGGGCACGGGAGATGAGCCCTTGACCGTGGCGCAGACCATACCGGATGCTCGGGCCCTGATCGTGACTACGCCTCAGGAAATCGCTTTGGCCGATGTGCGCAAGTCGATCAATTTTTGTCGACAGGTCCACATGGAAATTCTCGGCTTGGTTGAAAACATGAGTGGCCTGGTGTGCCCGCATTGCGGCGTTGTAATCGATCTCTTCAAGTCGAACGGCGGCCGTGCCACCGCCCGTCGGGAAAATCTGGCCCTTCTCGGCTGCCTGCCCCTGGAGCCGGAGGTGGTGCAAAGCGGCGACCAGGGCCATCTTCAGCTGTTGGCCGACAGATCGCTTGCCTTTACACAGGCATTTGACGGGGTGGTCGATGCCATTGTGGCTTCAACGCAATCCCAAGGCGATGATCCACGTTCAACGCCTGGCGCTGCGAATGGCCTTGAAAGGGGGACGCTAGCCTCGAACTGACCGATGTCTATCGGAATTCCGATGCACCGCCATTTAGATCAATTGATCGGTGGGTATCCAAACACCCACATTAAGGGGGACCAAATGAAAGCCATAAATTGTTGCAGGATTATGGAAGCGGAGCTCACCGCTTGGAAGGCGAATGTCTATGATATTGTGCACCGGATGGAACAGTTGCCGGGCGGTGACAAGGAGAAATTTCTGCCCAACATCGAAGATTTGCATATCATGATTGCCGAAATGGAAGATCGCATTGATCAGATCCGCGATAACTGCAGTCCCGAAACGGGAATCGACGATATCCGCACGGACAGGGAAAAATATGATCGGGCGCTGGTTCAATTGCGGGTGACGGCCGATGAGGCCATGCGCGGTCTGGGAGCCGGCGATTTTGGAGGGTAGTCCGTCGGGTCTGGTTGGAATCGCTTGTGATGGCAAAGATACGGATATCATCCGCGGAACCACGGGAGATATGATGCCAACACCATCTTTTGCCGATATCACGATCGTGTCCTGTGGCACGCTGAGGCTTGAGCTGGCCCATTTGCAGCAGGAGGGATTTCTCGATACGCATCAGATTTTTTATACGACCCCGGGGCTGCATCAGGACATCCACGAGTTGGAGCGTCAACTGGTCCGCGGGATACAAAAGGCCCGGGAAAAATCGCAACGGGTGCTCGTGGTCTACGGCGGCAAATTTTGTTACGTGAATGCCGATGATCCCACCCGACGCATGCCGACCATCATTCACGAACAGGGCCACAACGTGGCCCGCATCCATGCGACCCATTGCATGGACATGCTTGCCGACGAAGCCGAGCGCGATCGCATCGCACAAGAGCTCGCCGGAGGCGAACCGGTCTGGTGGATGACGCCGGGTTGGGTCAAATTCCGGGAATTGGTCTTCAAGGGCTGGGATAAAGGGCTGGCCAACGAGAACTTCCCCCGGCATTCGGGCGGCGCCGTTGTTTTGGACGGTATCGGATTCATGGATACATACATGGCCGAACAGCCGGAGAAGTTTCTCGAATACTGCGACTGGATGGGGATCCCGATGCAGCCTTACCCGGTGAGCCTGGAACGTTTCAAATCGCTGCTGGCTGAACAGGCGGCGATACTTCACGGCTGAGTGGAAGCTTCCGGGACGGTTCGGCGGCGGCCCACCCGATGCGCACGAAGCCCGTCAAACGGCCTCGGAACTGGCCCTGCCATCGACCCAAGAAGTGACGCACACCACGAATGGATGCCGCGACCTGTGATCGATGGTACGAAACGCCGCGCGGTCAATGGATCGGCCAACGCGAGGCGGCGCTCGTCCTCGATGGCCTGCAACCTCGTTCAGGCGAATCGCTTCTCGATGTCGGCTGTGGCACGGGTTATTTCTCGCGTGCGATTGCCG
>CAYMAR010000078.1:0-12043 GCA_964388465.1 uncultured Desulfobacteraceae bacterium | reverse complement strand
CCGGGCAGAGCATCCTCAAGAAATACTTTCGCAACGGGATCTCCCCCCTTTATCTTCTGGCCGCGGCAACGGCTCCCACCCTCATCGTCTTGGCCTGTTTCATCGTCTTTCGGTGATCCTTATTTTACGGCCACTCAAGACGGTGCCACCGGGGCGGCGCGCGCCTCACTGAAATCTAACCGCCCTCGAACACGCGGGTAACCCGCATCGTTCAAACAGCGGGCATGCTTCAAACAATCGATCAGCGCCCGGACTGGGACCCCGACCACGGAAAACGGCCTGTTTTGGGTACCGCCCCCTGCATCCATCCCACCGCCACCGTTGTCGACAGCCGCGTGGGCGAGTGGACTGAAATCGGGGCCTATACGACGCTCCAGGAATCGACCCTGGACGACTACAGCTATGTGGCGGGGGGCCATACGCAGATCTGGTGCGCCTCGATCGGCAAGTTCACCTCGATCGCCGCGGGCGTGCGCATCAACCCGCCCAATCATCCCATGGACCGGGTCACCCAGCACCATTGCACCTATCGCCGTCGACAGTATGGCTTTGACGCAAATGACGACCCGATTGTATTCGAAATGCGCCGCCGGCGGCACGTGATGATCGGTCACGATGTCTGGATCGGCCACGGGGCCGTGATCCTGCCGGGGGTGCAGATCGGTTCGGGCGCCGTCGTGGGTGCCGGCGCCGTTGTCAGCCGTTCCGTGGCGCCCTACGACGTGGTCATCGGCGTACCGGCGCGGCGGCTGCGCCGTCGCTTCACCGAAGAGATTGCGGCGGCCCTTCTGGATATCGCATGGTGGGACTGGGATCGGGAGACCCTTTGCCGGCGTTTTGGGGAATTGATGGATGTCGAGCGCTTCGTGACCCGCCATGCCCGTGTCGCCAATTGATTTTCGGCAAGCCCGGACGGGGGATGCCCCCGCGTTGGATCCGGCCTGGCTTCAGCGCCTGCACGCCACGGCCGTCAAGGCCGCCCGTGCGGCCGGACGGATCCAGAAGCGCCACTTCGGCGGTGCGCTGCAAATCGATGCCGCGAAGCGGCACGACCTCAAGCTGGCCGTCGACCGCTACTGCCAGCTGGCCATGGTTGCCGTAATCCAGCAGGACTTCCCGGATCACGGCATCGTGGCCGAAGAAAAGGTTTGCCTTCGCCCCGAGGCCGCCTATCGCTGGTACCTTGATCCGCTCGACGGCACGCTGAACTACGCTTTGGGTCTGCCCCATTTCTGCGCCTGTGCGGCCTGCTACGTTCATCCGCCCGGTCAAGGCGGCGCTGCCATCAACCCATGGGAATATCCGCTGACGGGCGTCGTCTATGCGCCCGTGCTGGATCAATGCTTCGAAGCGCTGGCGGGCGGACCGGGACTTTGCAACGGGCGTCCGATCGAACCCGGCCAGGAACGGGAGCTCAAGGAAGCGGTCGTTGGGTTCAGTTTCGGCAGCGATCCCGTGACCATGCGCCGCATGCATGCCATCAGCGGCGAACTGGCGGCGCGAACCCGTAAAATGCGACTGTTCGGCGCTACCGGCCTCGACCTGGTCTATGTGGCCAGCGGCCGTCTGTCCGGATTGGTCCAGGGTTGTGTGGACCCATGGGATTTTGCCGCGGGGCGGGTCATTCTCGCCGCGGTCGGAGGGTATTTCAAGGCGCAAACCAGTGGCCCCGGCCAATGGCAGATCGTGGCGGCCGCACCGGGTATCGGTGCTGAATTGCAGGCCGTGGTCGACCGCCAGGACATCAACGCCCGGCGCTAGACATCGCCTTGGCGGGCGTCTCGACACCGAGCGCCAGGCCCGGTTCGGCCCGGTAGACACAGCGCCCGTCCACCCAGGTCTGCACGACCTTTTTCCATCGCGGGCGCGTGTCGATCACGATCAGGTCCGCCCTGGCGCCCGGCCGCAGGCATCCGCCCGCAAACCCGTCTTGCAGAAAGGCGCCCGGTCCCGCGGTGACCAGGCGCAGGGCCTGCGGCAGCCCGACCGATAGCCGGGCATCGGCCAGAAACGGCGTCTGTAGCAGGCATTCGGGATAGTAATCGCTGATCAGACCCTGACAAAGACCTCGCGACACCGTGTCGGCGGCCTTGAGATGGCCGTTGGTCGATGTCCCGCGAACCAGGTTGGGAGCGCCCATGAAGATATGCAATCCAGCATCACAGGCGGCTTGGGCGGCATCCATGCTGATCGGAAATTCACTCCCGCCGACGTTCAGGTGCTGAATCAGCGCTATTTTTTCAGGGGTATCGTCGTCATGGCTCAAAATGGGAATTCCGGCCGCATGGGCGCTGGCGGCCAGCCTTCGGGCCTGCTCCCAAGCGCGGGGACGGTTGACTTTCTTGCGGTCGACCATGGCGAGGACCTCGTCGGCCGGCACCTCATAGCTGCGTCGGTAAAAGTCGATATAGGACTGCAGGGTTTTAAACTGCCCCTGGCCCGGGGTGTGGTCCATGAACGATAACAGGTCCACCTGACCGGTATCGACCAGTCGTTCAATAATGACCGCGCTGCGCGCGGAGCCGATTTCAAAACGGGCATGGACCCGGTGCTTGATGCTGCCGCGGGACTCGCGGTCAAAGGCTCTGATCAGGGCGACCAGCGCTTCGGCTTCCTCCGGCGCCCGCAGCCCCAGTTCGTTGTCCGCAAAACTGAGGGCATGGCAGAAGGTGGTGATCCCGCAGGCCGCCAGGCGCTGATCCAGTGCCTGGAGGGCGAATTCGGCATTGAATAAGGCACCGGGGCGCATTTCGATGCATTTTTCAATGGCGTCGCAATGCAGATCGATCAACCCGGGGACGATCAGATGGCCGCGAACGTCGATCGTATGGGCCGCTTGCGGGCGTTCGGCCGACGGGGTGACGGCGACAATACCGTCCGCATCGAAGCTTACAGCCGCCTCGGGCATCAGATCACGACCGTCGAACAGCGGGCCGCCGTAGAGGCAGACATCGGATTTCATGGGCGTCGGTCCTGTGGATACGCTTCCCCTCCCGAGCATGACCGCAAGGTTGGCGCTAGCCGCGCGGCGTGGGGCCGTCCGCGGGGGCCCAAGCGGCACCGGCACCTGGGCGCCAGAGGGGGAACGACGGAGGTGATGGTCAGGGGTGTGGACATGGATGCATCCTGAAATTGGGCCTCACGGGCGTCAGGCGGCCGCCAGCGCAATGGCCCGGCTCGTCGTGGCCTCGCGGTCGGCCGGGTCGTGAAAGATGGACAGGGTGGCGGTTCCCCGGCGGCGGGCCGCCGCGATCAGGTCAAGGACGGTCTGCCGGTTGGCCGGGTCGAGCGAGGCCGTCGGTTCGTCGAGCAACATAAGGGGATAAAAGGCGGCAAACCCGCGGGCAATATTGACCCGCTGTTGCTCGCCGCCGGAGAAGGTCGTGGGCGAAAGCGGCCACAGACGCGGCGGGATGCGCAACTGCTCGAGCAGGGCCCTGGCGCGTCGGCGCGCTTCGGCCGGTGCCGTACCGCGCTGGAGCAGGGGCTCCATGACGATGTCCAGGGTCGGCACCCGGGGGATCACGCGCAGAAACTGGCTGACATAACCGACGCTCCAGCGGCGCACATCCAGGATCAGGTGAGCGGGGGCGTCGGCCAGGTCGACGACCGTGCCGCGATGGCGTAAGCGAATCCTCCCGCCGCCGATCCGGTAGTTGCCGTAGATCAGCCTTAAAAGGGTGCTTTTGCCCACGCCCGAGGGACCGCACACGGCTGCGCTTTCACCGGGAAACAGCTCGAGCGCGAGACCGTCGAAAACGGGGATTCGGGTGCCGCCCTGGGTGTGCAGCCGAAAGTGCTTGGTGAGCCCGTCAATTTTCAGAATCGATTCCATAGGGTCATCGTCTCAATTGCGCAGGATCGAAGAAACCAGCAATTGCGTGTATGGGTGCTGCGGATCGTCCAGCACCTGATCGGTCAGCCCCATTTCGATCACCTCGCCGCGTTGCATCACCATCATGCGATGGGCCAACAGCCGGGCCACGCCGAGATCGTGGGTCACGAACACCAGCGACAGCGCCAGTTCACTTACCAGACGCCGCAGGATGTCCAGCAGGCGGGCCTGGACCGAGACGTCCAGCCCGCTGGTGGGCTCGTCCATGAACACCAGACGCGGACGGGTCACCAGGCTCCGGGCGATCTGCAGCCGCTGCTGCATGCCGCCGGAAAAGGTCGAGGGAAGGTCGTCCAGGCGGTCGGCGTCGATTTCCACCCTTTCGAGCCATGTGCCGGCAGCTTCACGGATACGGCCGTAATGCCGCCAGCCGTTGGCCATCAGACGTTCGCCGATATTGCCTCCGGCGCTGATGCGCAGACGAAGGC
Organism: uncultured Desulfobacteraceae bacterium; assembly: GCA_964388465.1. Classification (GTDB taxonomy): domain Bacteria; phylum Desulfobacterota; class Desulfobacteria; order Desulfobacterales; family UBA5852; genus JABZFP01. The sequence goes on along the minus strand of CAYMAR010000078.1, from coordinate 7,720 downwards.
CGTCGCGCGGATTCTGGTGGACGATGCCCAACTCCGCGCGCAGGATCTGACGGCGCTGAACCTCGCTGCAGGCACACAGATCCACCGGACCGTCAGCGCTGTCGAAGACAACCTGGCCGCTGCTCGGCGCCATGAGGCCGGCCGCGCAGGCCAGCAGAGTGCTTTTGCCCGATCCGGATTCACCCACCACGGCCAGGACTTCTCCGGCCTGCAGGTCGAAGTCGATCTGGCGGCAGCCGAGATAGCGGCCGTAGTATTTGCAGAGATCACGCACCTGCAGCAGGGAAGGGGTCGGTGCACGCATGTCTATGGTCTCCCGGAAACCGCTGCCGAGGGGGCGGCAGCATCCCGGCGCCTCTGGCAGTAATCGGTGTCGGAGCAGATGAACATCCGCTTGCCGCGGTCGTCCAGGATGACCTCGTCCAGAAAACTCTCGCGGGAGCCGCAGAGTTGGCAGGCCTGATCCCAGCCTTCGACCTCGAAGGGGTGGTCTTCGAAATCCAGCGAGCGCACATGGGTATAGGGGGGCACGGCGTAGATCCGCTTTTCACGGCCGGCACCGAAAAGCTGCAGGGCCGGCAGGTCGTTCATCTTGGGATTGTCGAACTTGGGGATCGGCGAGGGGCTCATCATATAGCGGCGATGGACCTGGACCGGATAGTCAAAACCCGTGGCAATGCGTCCATGGCGGGCGATGTCTTCATAGAGCTTGACATACATGAGGCCATATTCTCCCAAGGCATGCATCTTGCGGGTTTCGCGGCGGCGGGGTTCGATGAACTGCAACGGCTCGGGGATCGGCACCTGGTAGACGATGATCTGGTCTTCACGCAGCGCGGTTTCCGGAATGCGATGGCGCGTCTGGATCAGGGAGGCGTCTTGCGTACGGGTCGTCGTAGTGACATTCGCCGTGCGTTCGAAGAACCGTCGGATGCTGACGGCGTTGGTGGTGTCGTCGGCCCCCTGGTCGATCACCTTGAGAACGTCCTGCGGGCCGATCAGCGCGGCCGTCACCTGGATGCCGCCGGTTCCCCAACCATAGGGCAGCGGCATTTCACGGCTGCCAAAGGGAACCTGGTGGCCCGGCAGGGCCACGGCCTTGAGAATGGCGCGGCGCACCATACGCTTGGTCTGTTCATCCAGATAGGCGTAGTTGTAATGCGCTGGTGTCGCGGACGTACGCTTGAACGCTGAGGTCGATGAAGTCAATCGCCTGACCTCGCTTCGGGAACCGGATCGTTTTGATTGTCGGTTTGGGCCGCATACTCGGCCTGCAATTGGCGCAGCAGCACCCGTTCGGATTGAAAATCGACATAGTGGGGGAGCTTGAGATGCTGCAGAAAGCCGGAGGCCTCCACGTTGTCGCTGTGGTAGAGGACGAATTCGTCCTGTTGCGACGGGTGGGAGGGAAGTTCGCCGGTCTCGCGCCAGCGCAGGGCCCGATCCATCATGGCCATGGCCATGGCCTTGCGCTCGCAGTGGCCGAAGGTCAGCCCATAACCCTGGAGAAAACCGGGCGGCGTCTCGGCCGAACCGTTGAAGCGATTGAGCATAACGCATTCGGTCACCGTGATTTCACCGATGGCGATCTCGAAATCCAGTTCGGCCGGTTCGATCACCACCGTGACTTCGCCCAGACGGATTTCACCCAAAAAGGGATGGTGTGCGGCGCCGAACCCCCGCTGCAGGGAATAGGCCAGGGCCAGAAGAAAACCCTCGTCGCCGCGGACCAGATTCTGGAGACGCACGTCCCTGGAGGCGGGCAACTGCAGCGGCTCGCGCGTGAGATCACCCACCGGCGGCTCTTCTGCGTGGGTGGACTCGGCCGCAATCATGCCGTCCGTGGAAAGGATCTCGGCGATGCGCGGCATTGATCCCGGTGCGCCGGCGTCCGCATCGGCGACGGCGGCCCGGGGCGGTTCGCCGTCTGCTGCCTGCAGGCTGAAATCGATCAGTCGGTGGGTATAGTCGTGGGTCGGCCCAAGCACCTGCCCTCCGGGAAGGTCCTTGAATGTGGCCGATATGCGCCGCCGGATGACCATCGTGTCGGTGTCAATGGGCCGTGTGTGGCCGAAGCGGGGCAGGGTCGTGCGGAAGGCGCGCAACAGAAATATGGCTTCGACCAGATCCCCTTGGGCCTGTTTGACGGCCAGGGCGGCCAGTTCACGATCGTAGAGGGCGCCTTCGGTCATGACACGGTCGACACCCAGGCCCAACTGCTGCTCGATCTGGGCGACCCCGATGTCGGGTTCGCCCGGGTCGCCCCGGCGTGTTTCGGCCAGCAGCCGGTGGGCGTTGTCGATGGCCTGCTCGCCTCCTTTGACGGCAACGTACATGGCTCACCCGTTGACGATGGTCGTGCGGGGCAGACCGGCCAGAAGGTCCCCGCAGACCAACAGGATGTCCAGGCCGAGAGGATGGGACCGGCAAATCCGCTGGCGCGCCGACCAGAAGTCTTCCGGCAGTCCCCTGACCTGAAGGGTTTGTAATCCGTGGATGCCCGGACCGCTCAATCGCAAGCCCTTGTCCGGCAGGAGGGCATCGACTTCCACGATCAGCGTGGCCGACGTCTCCGGTGCTTCGTCCGTACCTGGAAAAAAACGGTCCAGGGCCAACCCGGCGCCGGGGATTGCGATCAGGCCGAAGGCGGCCCGCCCGGGGTCAGCGGTGAATGGTGCGCCGCAATGAAACCGCAGCCAGGCGCGCGACGCAGAGGCCTCGGGCAGATCCGTCCAGACCATGGTCTCGTTGTCCAGGAGGGTCAGGCCGACGGCCGCCGCCGCCGGGGAGAGGCCGGCCGGCGCGGTCACCAGATCGGCGGGCACCGTCAGAATGCGCCCCGGATGGGCCATCGCTTCAAGGACCCGTCGAAACACCCGCTGGGCGTCGATCGTCGGTTCGTTGAATCCGGGTAGAACATTTTCGGCCGCTGCGATGATCATCGTCATGACTCCCCGCGCGCCATCGTGAAAAATTCGACTTTGGTCGCTGCGGTTTTCTGCGCCTGGGATTGGCGCTGCGAACGCAGTTTCGAGACCAAAGGGTCGACCACCAATGCCATGAGCTCCGCCCCCCGCGAGGGGTCCTGAAGCAGGGCGTCGACAAGGGCGGCCAGCTCGGCATGGCGCGGGTTACGCCCAAGGATGTAAGCCGTTCCGCTGGGTCCTTCGTCCAACTGCAGCGTGCAGCGGGTCAAGGTGGCTTCCCCCATGTTGAAGGGGCGCCCGACACCGCCGGCCCGGGCCCGGACCATGACCATTCCGGTTTCGGGGCGGCGGATGAACCGGTAGGGCGGCAGGGGGGCGATCTGGCGGCAGGCCGCCTCGAGGTCCCGGCCGTCGGACCGGGCCAGAACCTGAATCCATTCCTTGCGCGTCATCGGCGTGTTGCTGGCAATCGTCATGCGTCGGTCCGCCTTTCAGTCTTTCCCCGTCCGTTGATATCGGTTTGTGTTCTACGGACGACAATCTGCCGCTGTCGGCCTAGATGCCGGTTAGCGGCCGGTTAGAATTCGATAAGCCCCGTGGTCTCGGATTCGTTTCGATCAGGACACCGGCATGATCGCTGGGGTAGACCCCGTCGGTGCCGGGGGTGTTGAGCACGATCGACGCCTGCCCAAAGTGCGGTGCCCGGGCGCCGTTGCGTGTCAGCACCAGAACGCGGTCGATCCGCCGACCGTCGGAACCGGCGGCGCCGACCGGATGGGTGTTGCCGGGCGGCCGCCCGCCGGCGGCCGTATAGGCGTCCGCGATGCCCCAGTCGGCCCGATCCTCGAGGACCCGCATGGCCGCATCTTCGGGTGCGGCATTGAAATCGCCGCAGAGCCAGACGAGATCCGGACTACCGTTACGATGCAGATGGGCCAGCAGGGTGTCCAACTGCTCGGCGCGGATGGCGTCGGCCTTGCGGAGATGGGTCAGGTGCAGGTTCACAAACCGCCAGCGACGGCCTTGGGCAGTGATGTCGATCCACTGGGCGAGCCGCTCGGGATCCCGCGGATGGGACGGCAGCGCGATGCGGCCCTGACGCGCGATCGCACCGCGCGCAAGCATGGCCAGCCCCGAATGGCACGACCACGAACGGCCTTCGATCAGGCGCCGCTTGTAGCGGGCCGGCGCCCAAGCGCATTCATACCCCAGGCGGCGGGCCAGATAACCCGCCGTGTCCAGACGGCCGTCCGCCGTTCGCAACGATTCTTGCAGACAGACCACGTCGGGTGCAAGTCGGGCCAAGTCGGCGGCGATAAGCCTCAGACGGCGGCGATAGTCGCCGTCGCCTTTCCAGGTATTGAGCGTCACCAGGCGCATAGGGCAGGTTCGGGTGGGGCGTCTTCCGGCAGGCGGTCCACCGGGGGGTCAGATGAACGCTTTGCGCACGGCCGAGGAAATCAAGTCGATGACGGAGACCACGACGACGATAATGACCAGAATCGCGGCGGTGGCCATATATTCAAAATTGCGCATGGCGTCCCACAGCAGGAGCCCGATGCCGCCGGCGCCGACGATGCCCAGGACGGTGGCCGAACGCACGTTGGATTCGAAGCGGTAGAGCGAATATGACAGCCAGAGCGGCATGACCTGGGGGATGACACCGAAGGCGATTTCTTCCAGGCTGTGGGCCCCGGTGGCGCGGATGCCTTCCACCGGCCGCGGGTCGATGGCTTCGACCGCTTCGGAGAAGAGTTTGGCCAGGGTGCCCATGGTGTGAACGAAAAGGGCCAGCACGCCGGCGAACGGTCCCAGCCCCACGGCGGTGACGAAAAGCAGGGCGAAGACCATTTCGTTGACCGCGCGGAAGACGTCCATCAGGCGCCGGGTGGGTTGGCGGATCCAGGCCGGCGCGATATTGCGGGCCGACATGAGGCCGAAGGGGACGGCCCCCAGCACAGCCAGCAGGGTGCCCCAGATGGCGATCTGAATGGTGACGATCATCTCGTTGCGGTATTCGCGCCAGTTGGCAAAATCCGGCGGGGCGAAGCCTTGGGCGAACAGGGCCATGTTCTGCTGGTTTTCCCGCACGAAGAATGCCCCCGGGTTCATCTGGGAGCCGCGCCAGGCCCACACCAGCAGAAAGAGCGCCACGGCCCAGGCCAGCATCAGGATCCAGCGTTTCCAGCGGGGCACCCGGGGCAGGGCGAGTCCTTCCCGACCGGCCCGGACGGTCCGGTCGAGGGGCCACTCGCCGGGCCGGTCCAGCAAACCGGAAAAAAGAAAGGCCGCGCCGGTAATGACGAGCAGAAGGCTGATCGCCCCCGGATGGGTCACCAGCAGGGTGATCAGATTGCCGGATCCGGCGTTCGGGTCGACGGCGTAGGCGGACATCGGCGCCGGCAGCCACCACAACAGAAGGCCGCCGACCGCAAGCCCGCCGCCGAAAAGCGCCCGGGGCCAGCGTTCGCAGGTCATGCGGTCGATAATATCGGGTTCGCGGGCAATGGGCACCATGGGTACTCCAGGACGCCGCCGGCCGTCGGCCGGCGGCGGGTCTGATGGGTTACCTTCGGCAGACGCCGCCCGAGAAAAGCCATTCGGGCCATGGCGCCCGCCAGTGTGATCTAATATCGGTCCATCATGTCGCTGAACTGGCGCACTTCGGCAATCTTGGCATCGATGGCCTTGAGTTTTTCCTGTTTGGCGGCCGTGCTGATGTTCTCATCATGCGCGACTTTCATCTTTTCTTTGGCGTATTTGATTTCGCGGATGGGAATCAGCTGTTTGTTGGAAGAGTCCCAGTAGGGGGCCAGGTCGAGACCGGCCAGGACCTTGAGCGCATGCGCCTTGTTGTCGCCGCTGCGCCCGTAGGCCAAAACGAAGCCCTTGATCTTGGATTTCAGTTCGCGATCCAGATCCTTGCGCCAGACCAGGGGATCGGAGGGAATCAGAGGCGATTTCCACAGGATTTTGATGTTCTGGGCCAGTTCCGGTTTCTGTTTTTTGAATTTTTTGATCCGCTCGGTGTTGTTGGTGGCGAAGTCCACCTGCTTCATGGCCACGGCCATCAGGTTGGCCGAGTGGTTGGCGTTGCGAACCGTTTTGAAATGCTGCTTGGGGTCGATGCCGTATTCGACCGTCCAGAGGTAGTAGCTGGGGATCAGGTAGCCGGAGGTGGAGTTGACGTCGCCGTTGCCGAAATCGAGCGTCTTGCCGCGTTTGATCACGTCGTCCATGCTTTCCAGACCCGTATCCTTGTGGGTGATGATCAGCGACCAGTACCCGGGGTTGCCGTCCACGTCCACCTGCTGGGCGAAGACTTCGCCGTTGGCCCGGTCGACGGCTTCGATGGCCGATTTGTTGCCGAACCAGGCCACATGCACCTTTTTGAAACGCATCCCCTCGATCACGCCGGCATAGTCGGAGGCAAAGAAGGGTTTCACCGGCATGCTCAGCGCCGCGGACATGTCCTGGAGAAAAGGCATCCAGTTCTTCTTCAGTTCGCTGGTCGATTCAGTGGAGATAATCCCGAAACTCAATTCGGGGGGGTTGAGCACGTCTTCGGCCGCCGCCGCGGGAGCGATCAACACGAGGGTTGCCACGAGTAGGGCCATCATCGTTTGGATACGTTTTAACATCGGTTTTTCCTCCGTTTGCAGTTGGGTTCTCACCGCCCGCCCTTGGTACGGGGGCGGCCGTGGGTCTGATCATCAATGGGTTCTATTCGTTGACGGCCAGCGCCCGAATGGATGGGCTGCGCCTTCCATTGGTCTGGGTGTCGGTGGCCTTCCCCCCCGGATCGATGGCGGCGATTTCCTCGAAAGCGCTGCCGTAGATCTCCCTCAGCTTGGCCTGGCTGCAACTGGCCGCGGCGCCGTCGTAGTGAACGCGGCCGTCTTTCAGGGCCACCACCCGGGTACAGTAGGCCAGGGCAAAATCAACCTGGTGAAGGCTTACCAGGACGGTCACGCCATCTTCCTGGTTGATCTGGGAGAGATTCTGCATCACGAGATGGGAGGCATGGGGATCCAGGGAGGCGATCGGTTCGTCGGCCAGGATGATTTCGGCCTTTTGAACCAGGGCCCGGGCGATGGCGGCCCTTTGCTGCTGGCCTCCCGAGAGATTGCCGGCCCGCTTCAGGGCGTGCTCGGCAATGCCCACCCGCTCCAAGGCTTTTAGGGCCTCCTGGCGCTCCTCGGCCGTAAACCAGCGCGGCAGGCTGCGCCACAGCGGCATTCGTCCCAGTCGTCCGGCAAGGACGTTCGTCAGGACCGAAAGGCGTTCCACCAGGTTGAACTGCTGGAAGATAAAGCCGACGCGCGCGCGTAGGCCCCGAACGCCCGGGCAGAGGCTGCCGTCTTTCTGGATGTCCCGTCCCATGACCGTTACGCAGCACAGGGCGCGGCGATCGCCGACGACCAGTCCCGAGAGATGGCGCAGTAAAGTCGACTTGCCCGATCCGGATGGGCCCAGCAGGGCCACCATCTGACCTTTATCGATCGCGAGGTTGATGTCGTCCAGGGCCCGCGTGGGACCGAAGCTTTTGGTCAGATGGTGGATTTCGAGAACGTGCGTCATGGTGCCCCCGGTTGTGGTGCCTGTTTAGGAATCGCCGGAAACGCGGCCTCCAGGCCAGCCGTCGCCCGCCGACGCCACGAAACTGAGCCGATTATGTTTTTGTGGGATTAGTGAACGGTGATTTTTGGATTAATGCGAAGCGCAGCTAGCACCGACGGTGACGCGCTGCTAACAGGAATCTTATCCAATGCTTGCAAAGGGCTGGTTTGGGT
>CAYMAR010000077.1:0-12071 GCA_964388465.1 uncultured Desulfobacteraceae bacterium | reverse complement strand
TGCAGGACGACCAGATCAAATTCACCAATCCCAAGGCCGAGGAGATTCTCAACCGCCTGTCGATTCAGCCCAGTGGCGCCGCGCTGGCCAAATGCATTCATCCGAATGAAAGGGATCGGGTCATCGAGTGGTATCAGCGCCGGCTCGAAGGCAAGGAGTTGCCCTACTCGCTTATGTTCCGCCTCGAGGGGGCGCACAGCGCATCGATCTGGGTGGAGCTCAACTCCATCTTGATCAAATTGAATGGTGAGGCGGCCACGCTGAATTTTATCCGCGATGTCACGCTTCAGAAAAAGCTGGAGGAGCAATTCTACCAATCACAGAAAATGGAGTCCATCGGGACGCTGGCCGGCGGTATTGCGCACGATTTCAACAATCTGTTGATGGGGATTCAAGGCAATGTTTCGGTCATGAATCTGGAAACCCAAGGCGGCGATCCCCTGCAGGAGAGCCTGCAGAGCATCGAGCGCTGCGTCCAAAGCGGCTCCCAGTTGACCAACCAGCTGCTGGCCTTCGCCCGCGGGGGCAAGTACATCGTCAAGCCCTGCAACCTGAACAGCATTGTCAACAAGGCCAGCGAGATTTTCGGGCGCACCAAAAGGGAAGTCAACATTCATCGGGTATTTGCCCGCGATGTCTGGTCCGTGGAAGTCGACTCCGGCCAGATCGAGCAGGTGTTGATGAATCTTTTCGTGAACGCCTGGCAGGCCATGCCCGATGGGGGCGACCTGTTCGTCGAAGTTGAAAATATCGAACTGGACGAACATTACACCCGGATCAAACCCTACAACATCCGGTCGGGGCGCTATGTCAAACTCTCCGTTACCGATACCGGCGTGGGCATGGATGCCGAAACCCGCAAACGCATTTTCGAGCCGTTCTTCTCCACCAAGGAAAAGGGCATGGGCACCGGACTGGGGCTGGCCTCGGCCTATGGCATCATCAAAAACCACGGGGGTTTCATCAACTGCTACAGCGAAATCGGGCACGGAACGACCTTCAACATTTACTTTCCGGAGTCGGACAAGGCGATCGTGGACGAGGAACGCCTCCGCGACGACGAACTGATCACCGGCGTGCCCGGCGGCTCCGAGACGATTTTGTTCGTCGACGACGAGGAAGAGATCCTGGCCGTGGGGCGCAAAATCCTCGCGGGTTTAGGCTACCGGGTGATTACGGCCCCGGATGGCAAGACGTCGCTGGAAATCTATACGGATCGGGGGGATCAAATCGATCTGGTGGTTTTGGACTACGTGATGCCGGGAATGGGGGGGCGCGAAGTGTTCGAAACCCTGCGCCAGATCGATCCGGACGTGCGCGTGTTGCTGTCCAGCGGCTACAGCAGCAACAACCAGGTCGCCCACATGCTCAAAAACGGCTGTAAGGGGTTTATCCAAAAACCCTACGACGCGGTGCGGATGGCCCGCAAGATACGGGAGATACTGGATGCCTGATACCCTGCCACCGAGACAGGGTGCCGGGGTGACGGGTTTTGGGGGGTATGGACAGCATTTGCATCTATGCGGCGGCCGATCTGCACGGGCGCCCGGATCGTTTTAACATCGTTGCCAAGCAGGCCGCACGCCCCGACATCGGTTTGGTTGTTCTCGCCGGCGACCTGGTCAACTACACGGGCGGGCGCGCCGGCCTGAAGCGGTTGGCGTCCCTGCCCAAACCGCTCCTGGCCGTCCGGGGCAACACCGATCCCCGCCGGATCGCGGCGTCGGTGCCTGCGGGCCGAGGAATCGACTTCCTTGACATCGAACGCCGCTGTATCGACGGTCTCGCGGTCGTCGGCATCGGCGGCACCTTACCTATTCCCTTTCGCTCCCGCATCGGCTGGTCCGAGCGCCGCCGTCTGGAACGTCTGGCCGGTCTTGTCGACAATCGAACGATTATCGTGGCCCATCCGCCTCCCTGGGGAGTGCGGGATCGCGTGGCCGGACGCTGGCATGCCGGCAGCCGCGGGCTGCGCCGGCTGGTCGCGCAGGTTGCCCCGGCCGTCCTGATCTGCGGCCACATCCATGAAGCGGCTGGTGTGGGGCGGATCGGCCCGACCCTTGTGGTCAACTGCGCCCTTGGCAAACAGGGGCGAGGCGCTATCATTAGCTACGACGGCGACGGGAAACCCCGTGCCCGCATGCTTTAACCCATCCGCTTGCGCTTCGCCCTGGCGGGTTGATTCCCGGCCGGCGGCTTGCAAGCGGGAAGGAGACTTAAATGGCAACCCGTGCACGGGCCCTATTGATTGCCGGCCTCGCAACGCTGATGGCTTGCGGCTGCCTGAATCTGGGACCTGAATACCAGCGTCCCGGCGTAGGCACCGATGTGCCTGAGGTATACAACCAAGCGGTCGTTGCCGGCGAAATGGCCCCCTACAGCGATCAATGGTGGCGTATTTTCGCCAAACCCGAACTCGACCAGGTCCTCGAAAAGGTCATTGCCAGCAACTGGGACATCCAGCGTGCCGCCGGACGCGTTCTGGAGCTGCGTGCCCAGGCGCAGGTGGTCCGCGCCGACCGGTTCCCGGAACTGGATGCGGACTGGCGGTATCGCACCGAGATACGCAAGATCGACAAAGCCGGTGGCGGCCAATCGCGGGAGACTTTTCGATTCTACGACCTGGCCCTGCCGCTGTTCTACGAGGTCGATCTCTGGGGCCGGCTGGCGCGCGCCGAGGAAGCCGCGCGCTTTAACCTGCTGGAGGCCGAAGAAAACCGCCTGGTCGTGGCCCAGACCGTGGTGGCCGAGGCCATCCGGCTCTATCTGGAGATCGAGTCCCTGGAGCGCAGCATCGACATCACGCTGCAGCTGATTGACAATTTTCGCCGCAACGCACGCATTATCCAGCGCCGCTACGAAAGGGGGCTGGCCACGGCGCTCGATCTGCGCCAGGCCCGCCGCATCCTGGCCAATGCCGAGGCCGATATTCCCCTTCAGCGCCGGGATCGTGCCAACCGCATTCACCAATTGTCGGTTTTGATGGGCGCCTACCCGGAGATCCCGCCGATCCGCCGGCACCCCGAGGACTATTACACCCGCCTGCCCGAGGTGCCGCCCGGACTGCCGTCCGACCTGCTGCAGCGCCGTCCGGATATCCGCGTGGCCGAAGCCCGGATGATGGCCCAGAACGCTCGTGTGGGGGCGGCCCTGGCGGACCGCTTTCCGCGCATCTCCCTGACCGGCAGCTTCGGGTACACCAGCAACAGCTTCGATCGCCTGCTCCGCGAGGACAGTGAATTGTGGTCCTACACCAACGGCATTACCCAGCCGCTTTTCGATTACAACCGTCTCGAAAACCGCCAGCGGGCGGCCGAGGGGCGCTACGATCAGGACGTGGCCAATTACGCCCAGACCGTTCTGCAGGCGTTCGCCGAGGTGGAGGACGCGCTGCAGGCGCGCCGCGAGCAGCTGGAACGCCGTTCCCGGGTGGTGGTTCTGCTGGCAGAGGCCCGGGCCACCCAGGACGTGGCGGAAAAGCGCTACGCGCGCGGTCTGACGCCTTATCTCGATGTCCTCGATGCCCAGCGGGCCCGGTTCTTGGCCGAACAGGACATGATCCAGGCGGACCTGGCGCTGTATCTGAACCGCGTCAACCTCTACCTGGCCCTGGGCGGCGATTGGGCCGACCCCGGCGAGGTGCTCCCCCGATGAACGTGCCCGGTTGTTCCCATGCCCTGGTGGGCATCGACGTGGTGAAATGGCCAAGCGATGATTATGATTTCGAATTAAGAGTGAACGAAGACGGATGTTGAAAAAGCGAATACTGCAAATCCTCGTCAGCCTGCTGATCCTTCTCGGGGGGGTAGCGGGTCTTTACGGCCTGAGAGCCGGCAAACCGGCCCAGGAAAACGAGGTCGTCGCGGTACCGGCGCCGGTGGTGCAGGTGGCCACCGCCGAGCTCGGCGCGCACACCGTCAGGATCAGTGGCCAAGGAACGGTGCGGCCGCTATTGAATGCCCAGCTGGTGGCCCAGGTCAGCGGGCGGGTGGTCTACACCGCCTCGCGTCTGGTCAACGGCGGGGCCTTCAAGGCCGGCGATGAACTCCTCCAGATCGATCCCATCGACTACGAGCTGGCCGTTACCCTGGCGGCGGCGAGGGTCGGGGATGCCGAGGCCAAGTATGCGCTGGCCCAGGAAGAATCCGAGGCCGCCATTCAGGAGTGGCGCGATCTGAACCCGGGAATCGAAACCCCCGACCTGGTGGCCCGCAAACCGCAGCTGTCGGCCGCGCGGGCCAAACTGGAAGCGGAGGAGGCCGACTACCGCAAAGCCCTGCTGCAGCTCGAGCGCACACGGCTCAAAGCGCCCTTTGACGGGGTGGTGAGCGCCAAGATGGTGGACATCGGCCAATACGTGACCCCGGGGGAGTCGGTGGCCACGCTCTACGGTACGGAAGCCGTCGAAATCGTCTTGCCGCTGGAATCCAAGCATCTGCAGTGGTTTCATGTCCCCGGTTTCACCGGCGGAGACGACGAGGGGGCCCGTGCGACCGTCCGTGTGAATATCGCCGGTCAGGTCCGCGAATGGCCGGGGCGGGTCATGCGCGCCGAGGGCCGCATCGACGAGAAAACCCGCTTGATCAACGTTGTGGTGCGTGTTGAAGAACCCTACGCGCGCAAGCCGCCCCTGGCGGTCGGCCTGTTTGCACGCGTCGAGATCGAGGGCCGGACGCTCGAGCGCGCCGCCCTGTTGCCGCGGGCCGCTCTGCGGACAGGCAATCAGGTCTGGGTGGTGGACGATGACCAGCGGCTGCGTTTCCGGTCGGTCCAGGTGGCCCGTGTTGCCAAGGAAGGTGTGCTGGTCGAAGCGGGCCTGGAGAGCGGCGAACGGGTCATGGTCTCCCAGCTCAAAGCCGTCACCGACGGGATGAAAGTGCGGCCTCTTGATGAGGCCGACGGGAGCCGGCCATGAAAACCGCGATTGCCTGGTTTGCCGAGAATCACGTGGCCGCCAACCTCCTGATGGCCTTCATCCTGGTGGCCGGCGTGTGGACCGGTTACACCATCAAGCTGGAAATTTTCCCCGAGACATCGCTGGATCTGATCACGATCACGACAACCTACAGCGGGGCGTCGCCTTCCGAGGTCGAGGAAGGCGTGGTCCGCAAGATCGAAGAGCAGGTGGCCGGTCTGGCGGGAATCAAGCGCATCGACTCCAATGCGCGCGAAGGGGTCGGTTCCGTCACCATCGAAGTCATGAAGGACTGGGACCTCAAAACACTCCTGGACGAGGTCAAATCCGAGGTGGATCGCCTTACGACCCTTCCGGACGAGGCCGAAAAGCCTATCATCCGCGAGATCACCCGCCGCCGCGATGTCATCGATCTGGCCGTCTACGGAGATGCGCCCGAATCCACCATCAAACACCTGGCCGAGCGGATGAGGGATGAGATCACGAATTTGCCCGGCATCACCCTGGCCGATATCGCAGGGGTGCGTACGGCCGAAATTCACATTGAAATTTCCGAGGACACCCTGCGCCGCTACGGTTTGACCCTGGGGCAGGTGGCCGACCTGGTACGCCGCGGCAGCCTCGACCTGCCGGCCGGCAGCGTCAAGACGGCCGGGGGCGAAATCTTGATCCGAACCAAGGGGCGGCGCTACTACGCCGAGGACTACGGGGACATCGCGATCATCACCCGCCCGGACGGCAGCGCCGTGCGCCTGGAGGATATCGCCACCCTGCGGGACGGCTTCGAGGATGTGGACCGCTTTGCGCGCTTTCAGGGCCAGCCCGCGGCCCTGATCAATGTCTACCGGGTGGCCGATCAGAACGCGCTCGAGGTGGCCAAGGCCGTACAAGCCTATGTGGAGCGCATCCGGCCCTCGCTCCCGGACGGCATTCAGATCAGCCTGCGCCGGGACCGCTCCAAGATCCTGCGCAGCCGTATCGAACTGCTGACCCGCAACATGCTGATCGGCCTTCTGCTGGTGGGGATCATGCTGGGGCTTTTTCTCAACCTGCGTCTGGCCTTGTGGGTCATGCTCGGCATCCCGATTTCGTTTGCCTTCGGGCTGCTGCTTTTGCCGCGAGTCGACGTCTCCATCAACATGATATCCTTGTTCGCCTTCATTATGGTGCTGGGGATCGTGGTCGACGACGCCATCATCGTGGGGGAGAATATTTTCCGCCGCTACGAGGACTGCGACGATCCCCTGCACGGGGCCGTGGAAGGCACCCTCGAAGTCGGACGGCCGGTCGTCTTTGCGGTGCTTACCACCATCGTGGCTTTCTGGCCGCTGCTTATGGCCGGCGGGGTCATGGGTAAATTCATGCGCAACATCCCCATCGTGGTCATCGTGGTGCTGCTGGGATCGCTGGTGGAGTCGCTTTTCATTCTGCCGTCGCATCTCATGCACAGCCGCCGCGCCATGGCGGCCTGCACCTCGAGCGGCATGCGCGAAAAACGCGCCTCCCGCTGGCTCAAACGCATCATCAACGGCCCCTACCTGCGGCTGGTCAATTTCTGCGTGCAGTGGCGCTACGCCACCATCGCCGCGGGGCTGGCCGTTATCCTGCTGACGGCGGGCCTCTGGCAGGGGGGCTGGATCAAGTTTACCTTCATGCCCAAGGTGGAGGGCGACACGATCCGGGCCTATGTCACCATGCCGGTGGGCACGCCGGTCGACCAGACGCTCCGGGTGGTTTCCCGGATGGAAAGAGACGCTCTGGCGGTTTTTGACGAATTTGAAGCCGGGCGCCCTGCCGACGCCTCGCCGCTGCTCGAGCACATCATGATTCAGATCGGCCGGCATTCGGGCGCTACAGGCAGCCACCTCGGACAGCTCCGGATCCAGCTGCTGGAAGGCGAGCAGCGCGATGTCAGCACGTTCGACATCACGCGCGCGTGGCGCCAGCGCATCGGCAAGGTGCCGGAAGCCGAGGCCGTGACCTTCCGCAGTTCGCTGCACCGGGCCGGCAATCCCATCGAGGTGCACCTGGCCCTGGATGACAACGCCCAACTCGTCCAGGCCGCCGAGGAGCTCAAGACCGTGATCGGCGGTATCCCCGGCGTTTTCGATATCGAAGACAGCTTTCAGCAGGGCAAGAAGGAGATGCAGCTCAAGCTCAAGCCGGCGGCGGCCAGCCTGGGACTTACCCTCAACGACCTGGCACGCCAGGTGCGCCATGCCTTTTTCGGGGCCGAGGCCCTCAGAATCCAGCGTGACAAGGACGAAGTCAAAGTCAAGGTCCGCTATCCCGAAGCCGAGCGGCGCGCCCTGGGCAACGTCGAGGACATGTACATCCGGACCCCCGACGGCAGTGCCGTGCCGTTCCGCCAGGTGGCCGAGGTTCAAATGGAGGCCGGGTATGCCAAGATCGAGCGGGCCCAGCGCCTGCGGGTGATCAAGGTCATGGCGGATGTGGACGAGGGGATTGCCAATGCCAACGAGATCCGGCAGGGGCTGGAGCGGCGCGAACTGCCCCGTCTGGCCAACCGTTACCCGGGCCTGCGGTTCACCATCGAAGGGGAGGGCAAGGAACAGCGGGAATCCCTGGCCGACGTCAAGACCGGATTCGTCCTCGCGCTTTTCGGGATCTACGCCCTGCTGGCCGTTCCCTTCCGGTCATTCTCGCAGCCCCTTATTGTCATGGCGGCCATTCCCTTCGGCGTCGTGGGGGCGATCGCCGGCCACCTGATCATGGGGTTCAACCTCAGCATCATCAGTATTTTCGGTATCGTGGGGCTTTCAGGCGTGGTGGTCAACGACAGCCTCGTCCTCATCCATCGGGCCAATCACTTCCGCCGGGAGGGGGCATCTCCCCACGATGCCGTCGTCAGGGCGGGATGCATCCGTTTCCGGGCGATTTTGCTGACATCGCTGACCACCTTCGCCGGTTTGACCCCGATGCTGCTCGAAAAAAGCCTTCAGGCCCAATTTTTGATTCCCATGGCGGTCAGCCTGGGTTTCGGCGTCCTCTTTGCCACCGTCATCACCCTGCTGCTGATTCCCTGCGGCTACATAATTCTGGAAGATCTGCGCGGACTGGGCGGCCGCAGGATGACGCCGGCCGAGAGTTCGTCGAGCTGATGGTCGGGGCCCTGGATGGATGGCATCGCCTTTGCGCCCCGCCCAGCGCCGCAGCCGCGTTTGTCGTCCGGAAGCCATCAGGGACCATAGATGCCGCCCGCTGCCAACGGTCACCGGCGGGGGTTGCAATCAACCCGGAGGTGTGAAAAATTACCCCGGACCATTTCAACCGCCACGCTGACAGGATTTAGACCCCATGCCCGCCCGCCCGCCGATGGATTTTGCGCCGTTCAAACGCTTGAAAGAAACGGCTGTTTTTCTGCATGTCTACCGTCGGGATTTGCTGTTCTTTTTTCTGGTTTTTTATCTGCCGGTCATTCTGGCAGGCCTTTTGTTGCCCGGCACGACGCGCGGCGGCGAAACCCAGGGTGCCGGCATCCCGATGGCCGCGCTGATTTTTGATTTTTTTTATCATCCCATATATATGGGCGGATTGATCTATGTACTCAACCGTGTCGAGACCGGCCGGCCATGGTCCCTCAAGGAGGGTTTTGTCGTCGGTGTGCGTCTATGGGACCGGTTGCTGCTGGCCAACCTGATCAGCCTGGTGATCATCGGCCTGGGATTCATGGTTTTCGTCGTCCCGGCCATCATCGCCTATGCCCGCCTGGCCATGGTCGAATTCCGCATCGTTCTGGACGGCGACGATGCCCTCCAGGCCATCAAGAGCAGCTACCGCATGACGCGTCACGACATGCTGCCGATCATTGGCAGCACCTCGCTTCTGTTCATGGCGTTCATTCTTTTGCGGCTTTTTATCGACCATTTGGCGCAAACCCTGGGCGTTGATCCGTTGCTGCCATTTGTTCTGGATTCGATCCTGACGATCGCCGTGATGCTCATGCTGACCGTTTTGCTGTTTAGGTTCTACGGCCTTGCCAGCCGGCGGCATGCCCTGGTCACACCCTGACCATGAATCGTTCATGACGCTGCTGGCGGTGAATGCCATGCATCCATCAATCGTTCGAAGGCTTGCAGCGGCTTGGCTGTCCGGGGCGCTGGTTATTATTTCGGCCGCCGGTCCTCTGGCCGCAAGCCAGAGGGCCCAGACGGACTGCGTCATTCTTCTGCACGGCCTCGGACGTCGTGCGGCATCCATGAATTCCATGGCGGAGGCGCTAGCCGCGAGGGGCTACCGGGTCTACAACACCGCCTACCCTTCCACCGAGGCGGCGGTCGAAGTCCTGACGGCGGACTATCTTGAACCGGTGGTGCGGCAAAGCCGGCGGGAGGGCTGCCCCGTCGTCCACGTGGTGGCGCATTCGCTGGGTGCCGTGATGATCCGGCAGTTCCTGCAGACTCGGTCCCTGCCGGCCGGCAGCCGTATTGTCATGCTGGCGCCGCCCAACCATGGCAGCGAGGTGGCCGACACGCTTAGCCCCTGGTTTCTTTACCGCTGGTTTATGGGGCCTTCCGGGCTGCAGTTGGGCACCGGCCCGGACAGTCTGCCCAACCGGCTGGCGCCGGTGGACGCCGACATCGGCGTGATCACCGGCGATGCCAGCTGGAACCTGTTGCTTTCCATGCTGATACCCGGCCCGGACGACGGCAAGGTGTCGGTGGAGAGCGCCAAGCTGGAGGAGATGGACGATTTTCTCGTTCTGCCGGTGACGCACACCTTCATCATGCAGGATGCGGAAGTGATGGTGCAGACCGCCCATTTTCTGGCGCACGGACGGTTCGATCACCGCCGCCCGCGGGACGCGCCCGAAGGCCACGCCGGGTCGGGCCGGACCCGGTATCGTCAATTCGAAAGGTAGAACGCCGTGCAACCCTGGCGCCAGAAACTGCACGAAGTGATCTTCGAGGCCGATACCACCGTGGGCCGCTGGTTCGACACGCTGCTGATCATCTCCATCCTGGTCAGTGTCGGGATCGTGATGTTGGACAGCGTGGCCGCCATCAACCGAATCTACGGCCGCTGGTTCTACTGGTGGGAGTGGGGGTTTACCCTGCTTTTCACCTGCGAATACCTGTTGCGCTTGATCAGCGTCGAACGACCGGGACGCTATGCCGGCAGTTTCTTCGGCCTGGTCGATCTCCTGGCCGTCCTGCCGAGCTACCTCGGCGCCCTGGTGCCGGGGGGGCAGTATTTCATCGTCATCCGCATCCTGCGACTGCTGCGGGTTTTCCGGGTATTCAAACTGGTCCCGTTTTTAAGCGAGGCCCGGCTGCTCACGGCGGCCCTACGCGCCAGTTCGCGCAAAATCATGGTGTTTCTTTATGCGGTCCTGATGCTCGCGGTCATTTTTGGTGCCGTGATGTACGTGGTGGAAGGGGCCGCCAGCGGATTCACCAGCATGCCGCGCAGCATCTACTGGACCATCGTCACCATGACCACAGTGGGGTTCGGGGACATCACGCCCCAGACGACGCTGGGGCAGATGCTGGCCTCGCTCATCATGATCATCGGCTATGGGATCATCGCCGTGCCGACTGGGATCGTCACTGTGGAGCTGGCCCAGTCGGTTCAGCGTCGGATTTCGACCCAGGCCTGTCCGTCCTGCAGCGCGGAAGGCCACGATTACGACGCCCGGCACTGCAAGTACTGCGGCCATCCGCTTTGACGGTTCCGTGAAAAGTCCGATTACCCGAGGCGGATAAATAGCGGTTTTACGCGTATCCCTCGTCATGGCGGCTTACCCGTATTTCGGATCTAAGTTCTCCACCTCGGGTGGAGGACTTGGAGCGGTTCACCGATCCGGGATAGGGTATTTTAACCCGTCCGCCGCGTCGATGCGCGGCGCGGGACAACGGGATCCAACGGAACCCAAGCCGGTTGAATACGCGCCTTCCGAGGGCCAATAGAAGCCGCCGTCCTGGGAAAAGCGCATGACTTTGGAAGGTAAAAGGCCATCATGGCAGGGAGAGGAAACGCATGACCACATTGATCGCGGAAAACCCGATGGTCTGGGTCGCGGTGCAGACCGAGGGCGGTGTCGAGACTTTCGTCGGGCAGCACGACCGAAAACTGGACATCGCCTACATTCCCGTCTTCAGGGAGAAGGAGGAGGCCCAGCAGGGCCTGCTCATGATGAAAAAAGTCAAGGGGCGCAAATACGAGGTCCAGGCCGTCCGTTGCCGGGAACTGGCCCGCGATGCGGCCCGCAACGGCTTCCTGCTGTTCCTTCTGGATGAAGACGGGCGGATTATCGAAAAGATCGACCCCAGCGCGGGTTGAAAACCCGATAAGCGCGTCTTCGTCCTGATACAGATGCGCCGAAGGGTGCGCTTTCACTTCGCAGTTCAGATCTTGAAGCTTTCGGTGCGGCCGGCGTATTGCTTCCTGAGCTTGGGTTTTTCGATCTTGCCGGTGGGGTTGCGCGGAACGTCGCCGAAGATGATGCGCCGCGGGCGCTTGTAGCGCGGCAGCGACTGACAGAAGGCGTCGATTTCGGCCTTGTCCAGTTCCTGGCCGGGCTTGGCTTGGACGATGGCCGTGGCGATCTCCCCCAGGCGCAGGCTGGGCAGCCCGATCACGGCCACGTCCTGAATCTTGGGATGCCCCTGCAGAAAATCCTCGATTTCCACCGGGTAGATATTCTCCCCGCCGGTAATGATCACATCCTTCTTGCGGTCCACCAGCCAGATGAAACCGTCCGCGTCCTCCCGGGCCACATCGCCGGTCAGCAACCAGCCGTCCTTCAAGGTCTCGGCGGTGGCCTCGGGGTTGCGGTAGTATTCGCGCATCACCCCCGGTCCCCGGATGATCAGCTCCCCCGGCGTTCCGTTGCCGACGGGCCGCAGATTGTCATCCACGATCCGGTATTCCCAGTCAAAGCCCGGCCGACCGATGGCCCCCACCTTGTGCATGTTCGCCATGCCCAGATGGACGCAGCCGGGACCGGTGGATTCGGTCAGACCGTAGTTGGTGTCGTACTGGTGGTGCGGAAAGATTTTGCGCCACTCCTTGACCAGGCTGGGGGGTACGGGCTGGGCCCCGATGTGCATCAGGCGCCACTGCTCGAGCCGGTAGTCTCCCAGTTTGAGTTCACCGCTTTCGATGGCGAAGAGAATGTCCAGCGCCCAGGGCA
>CAYMAR010000076.1:0-12081 GCA_964388465.1 uncultured Desulfobacteraceae bacterium | reverse complement strand
GAATGATGCCGGTAGGGTTTGTCGCCGTGGCGTCGGTTCTCGTTTTCGAGCGCCAGGATGGCCTCCCCGATCGTGGCGTCGGCATGGATGGTGGCATAATCGGCGATGGGGACCATCAGGTCTTTGACTTGTCGGGTTTTCATGTTTTGCTCCCTCCGCTTGGGCATGAGTGATGCGGTCAGTTGTACATATTATGGCTGGGAAGTATGCAATTGGTTTCCAATTTAACACGAACGCGGCCAGAATCAACCGTCGCGTCGGCTCTGGCGCCGCTGCCGGCGTATTGAGGCCGCCGGTGGGACCGAAACCTTGCCGATTCAGGGCGAAGCGGTGCGTACCGGCACGCATGAGCTCCAGATCGGATTGATATGCTGTAGCCGGGTCGGGAGGTGAGATTCCCGAAGCGAGCCGGCACCCGGGAAAAACTGCTTGTTTTTCAATGCGAAATTCATTATTCAAACGCCCATTTGATGTGCACCGAACACGGACATAAAAACGGCCGAATAGGGAGGTATCGAGTGGAAAACTACCGCGTCAAGGATCTGATGGTTCCCCTCTCCGAGTACGCCACGGTGCCCGAGGGATCGACCCTCTATGAGGCTGTTCTGGCGCTCGAGAAAGCCCAGGAAGAGTTCGATCATACCAAATACAAGCACCGCGGCATCTTGATTCTGGATAAACATAAGCGCGTGATTGGCAAATTGAGCCACCTGCATGCCCTGCGGGCGCTTGAACCGGTTCACGACCAGGCGCACCGTTTCGAAGATATGGGGCAATTCGGCTTCAGTGCCAGGTATGTCCGCAATTTGAGAAAGAATCAGCGCCGGGAGGCGGCCCCGCTGGCCGATCTGTGTAAAAAAGCCGTCGAACTGAAGGTCGAGGATTTCATGCACATTGCGCAAGAGGACGAACTCATCGACCACGAGGCGACGCTGGACATGGCTATTCACCAGCTGGTGAATGAGAAGCTTCTGTCGCTGCTGGTCACAAAAGATGGCGAAACCATCGGCATATTGAGACTGGCGGATGTTTTCGCAGCCGTATTCCATACCCTCAAATATTGCAGCATTTGATAGGAAGGACTATGAAAGCTCTACAGAATCTGTTCGATCGCATCGTCCAGCGCGTCAACATCAACCTGCGTGAACTGGATTTCGACGTCAAACCCTATATCAAATCCCAGATCCCGCTTGATCAGTTGCGGAAGTTTTATGCCTTCTACGGCATTACGCCCTTTCATCCTCTGGACTTCCAATTTCGTCATTCCAACCTGGCCGGCAGCTATTTTCTGGGCAAATGCCGCGCCACCAATTCGATTCTCTATAAAAGCGACATCCGGGGCGACGAGCTCAAGAAAAAAGGAGATGTCTACACCTACGGGGATTTCCAGATCACTCTGACCGAAGACGAAGGCATCCGGATCGAAGACAGTCTTCTGATCAAAACGCTGGTGCACTGCTTCTCCCACGATCCGGAAACGTTGGAGGAGTTTTTTATTACCAACACCCTGGCCATGCATTATGCCAACATACACGGGGCCCCCATTGACGGCAGCTTTCTAGGGCCTTTTGCCACCGTCGATCTGACCACCATGAATGACTGCGTCATCGGTGCCTTCTCCTATGTTCAGGCCGGAGAAGTCAGCCATCTCAACATTGCGCCGGGCACGATATGGGTGCGAAGCCCCGGCCAGTTCAACTTCTTCTACCGACACCCCGCAGGAGAGCTGCGCCGCTATATCCAGTTCGAGGCCGGCCAGGCGCCCCGGGGGCTGCTGATCGATTTTGTGGAACAACGCAAAGAGGATTTTCAGCGGTTGTTTGAGAAGGTCAATCTCGAGCGGGTAAAGGTCCCCGACAGCGCCTCGCTGGATCGATTTGCCCTGATCAAGCCCAAGATGGTCATCGGCGAAAATGTCTTGGTGGCTCAGCGGGCCTATTTGGAAAACACCACCATGGGCAAGGGCGCCAATGCCCAGGAAAACTGTTACATTATCAATTCAAGCCTGAAAGGCAACAATGTCACCGCCCACGGCGGCAAGATCATCGAAGCCGATCTGGAACCCAACGTCTTTGTGGGGTTCAACAGTTTCCTGCGCGGGCGCCCTGACCATCGTATTTCCATCGGCAAGGATTGCGTCATCATGCCGCACACGATCATCGACAGTGAACAGGCGATCACCATTCCGGCGGGCCATCTGGTGTGGGGCTTCAACACGAACCAGACCGATATCGAAAACAACAGTGTCTCTCTTGAAAAGCTTGCCCAGGTCAGGGACTGCCTGAACATCGGCGCTATGCATTTCGAGGGAGACGGCGGCGCATTTGTCTCCGGTTTCCAGGGGCGTATTCACCACATTCTGGAGACCAACGGGGCCTTCTTCGATGGCAGCGCCAACAGCGGGCATGCCCAGAAGAATCAGAATATTTCTTTCAACACCATCCAGCCCTATCCCGACGGTGAGCGGACGGGCTTGTATCCTACCATTGTTATCCAGCCCTGAGGTGCCCGCTCACGCGTTTGACCATTCTTGAGCAATGAAATTTCACTCGCCGGGCACTGACCGTCCAGTGCCCGGTGGACCAAGGCCGAACGCTTTTCGCGCCGCTTGCTTCGGCCTCTCGTCCCGCCGCACGGATCGGTCGTATCGGCGGGCTTTTCTTTTTGACCAGGGGCGGCCGTGGGCATTCGTTTTTTTCTGGAGACCTTGTTGGGACCCTCTTACCCGCATGGCAACATTGATTATTGACTCAAATCGCTTTCTGGGCTAAATGCTGATGAATTTTTTGCATGGCATCGGCCAATCGGACGACGGCCCCGACCAGAGTTTCAATAGCCGATAACACCGTTGCGCGGCGCTCCGCGCGGCACCGGGATCGGATTCGGGATTCTGCATGAATCAACTATTGCTGGCCGCATCAACAACCGTTTGGGAAGGAATCAAGGGGCGTTGCTTCTCCCGATACGGGCCCACACGGGCCGATAGCGTTGGCCGATGCGCTTTTACCGATCGTTTTCCGAGCGAATCCCTGGAACTACCTGCACGGCCCCCCACCAGTTGCCTTGCGGTGACCGCGACAAGCGCGATCGCCTATCCCCCATCCTGTGATTTCCCTGCGAATGACCCCATCGGTCTTTCATTGACCGTCCCAATGGGGCGGTTGAATGAGCCAAACCCGTCAGCTTTGTTACGGAGGTTGCATTTTAAAGCCCTCGCGGCCCCATCGTTACCCGAAGGAGCGTGGTGATGAAGAATTTTACCGTAGAAGCTATAATGGTTCCGCTTTCCGAATACGCGACAGTCTCCGAAAATGCCACGCTGTGCGATGCTATCCTGGCGCTTGAAAAGGCTCAGGAGGAGTTCGACCAATCCCGTTATCGACACCGGGCCGTTCTGGTCTTCGATAAAACAAAAAAAATTATTGGTAAAATCAGCCAGATCGACGCCCTTAAAGCTCTGGAACCCAAATACGCCGAGCTCGTGACCGATTCAAGCACGCGGCACCTGGGCTTCAGCAGCAAGTACATCCAGGGCATGCTGGACCAGTTTTCCCTCTGGGAGAGCCCCTTGGAGGCTATTTGCCAGAAAGCGGCCGACCGCAAGGTCGTCGATTTCATGCACACCCCGTCGGAAGGGGAGTATGTCCGCCAGGATGCCTCGCTGGACATGGCAATCCACCAGTTGATCTTAGGCCACCACCAGTCGCTGCTGGTGACGGATGCCGTCGGGGAGATTGTAGGCGTGCTCCGGCTCACGGATGTCTTCGCAGCGGTGTTCCATAAGCTCAAGGAATGCAGCACGGAATGCCAGCCAGACGATTAGACCGGTCTGCACGGAACCGGTCCCCAAATAATATCGAGATCTGTTCGAGGAGGTTGTCAACATGAGCGACGGTGCAGCCCAGGCACCCCAAAAGGTGAACTGGAACAAAATCATTTTTTTATTCCTTGGCATCATCTTATTCACGGTCACCTATATCTCACCGCCCTGGCCGGATGCGGTCGATCCGGTCGGCAAACACTTCGAACTGACCCGTGAAGGCAAAGGGGCGCTGGCCGTCTTTCTGCTGGCGGGCACCTGGTGGGTGTTCGAGGTGGTGCCCATCGGCGTCACCAGTCTGATGATCGGCGTGCTGCAGGCCCTCTTCCTGATCCGCCCGGCCAAGGTGGCTTTCAAGGATTTCATGGACCCCTCGGTCATGTTCATCTTCGCCTCGATCGTGATCGGTCTCGTGTTCACCAAAACCGGGCTGACGCGAAGACTGGCCTACAAGATGCTGGCCATCGTGGGAGAGAAGACCAGCATGATCTATCTGGGCTGCTTCGTGGTCACCTCGGCCTTGACCCATATCATGGCCCACACCGCGGTAGCCGCTACAATCTACCCGTTGTTGATCGCTATTTATTCCCTCTACGGCGAGGGCGACAAGAAGACCAAGTTCGGCAAGGGCCTCTTCATCGGCATGGCCTACGTGGCCGGCGCCGGCAGCATCGTCACCCTTTTGGGGGCCGCCCGCGGCGCCGTGGCCCTGGGTTTTTACACCGACATCGTCAAGGAAACGGTCTCCTTCTTCAAGTTGACCTATTTTATGTTTCCGGTGGGCTGGGTCATGACCTTCCTTCTGTGGGGCTTTTTCATGATCATCTGCAAACCGGAAAAAGCCACCATCCCGGGCCTGCGCGAAAAAGCCAAAAAGCTCTACACCGAACTCGGGCCTCTGCGGCGGGAGGAAATCGTGGCGGCCACTATCGTCGGTCTCTGCATCCTCACCATGAGCCTGCGTTCGTTCGTGCCGTTCCTGAAACCGGTAGACAAAACGGCGATTATTCTGCTTTCGACCATATCGTTCTTCATATTCGGGATTCTCGACATCGACGATCTGGAATCGGTGCCCTGGAATATCATCCTGCTGTTTGCCGGCGCCATGAGTATCGGCTTCTGCCTCTGGGAGACCGGTGCCGCCAAATGGCTGGCCGTGAACTGGCTGGTCATGTTCACGGAAGCCAACTGGTTCATTTTTACCATGAGCATCGCCTTTTTCGTGATGATGATGACCAACTTCATCATGAACGTGGCCGCCATCGCCATCTCCCTGCCGGTGGCCTTCGTGATCGCGCCTTATCTGGGGGTATCCTCGGAAGTGATTCTGTTCGCGGCGCTGGTGGTGGCCGGCATGCCCTTCCTGCTGCTCGTGGGCGCGGCGCCCAACGCGATTGCCTACGACTCCAAGCAGTTCACCACCGGCGAGTTTTTTCTGTACGGCATTCCGGCCAGTATTTTGCTGATGGTCGTCACGGGGGTTTTCGTCTATCTGATATGGCCGCTCATGGGGATGTCGGTTACGATACCCGCCCCATAATTGGCTGAAACCGTGGCCCGATGGGGTTGGGCCGCATGTTATTGAACGGCCCCGTTATTCTGACGATCAGAATGACGGGGCTTTTCATTTTTTTACGGGGTTTGGGATAGGATGGCGAGGGTGTCGCCCCAGTAAAACACATTGCGGAGGGACGCGGCCGCTTGCCTTCAGCAACGGGGTCGTATAAATTTCAAGTCAGTTCACACGCCACGAGACGCTTGTGTACAACTTCGAAGAGATCGCCGAAACGCAGGACGCCGGTGACCTCGCCGCCTTTTTTGACGATCAGTGGCTGGTGTACGCCCATCACGTAATAGCTCAGCGCCTTTTCCAGAGAGTCGTCTTCCTGAATGAATTCGAAATCTTCAGGCTTGTGCATGGCTTCGGCGACGGTGACTTTGCTGCCACGTTGGCAGACCGTTTCCACTGGATCCATCCACAGGTTCAGTTCCTTAACCGCTTTTTGCACGAAATGATCGGTCAGGGTCTTCTCGGTGCGTTCGCTGCGGATTTTGCGGAAACCGCTGTCCAGGGCGCGGAAAACATCGATCATCGTGACCTTGCCTACAAAGCGGCCTTGATCGTCGATGACAATGGCGTCGCGATGGGCGTGTCCATCTTCCGCCAGTCGTTTGTCTTCAATCGCCCGCAGCACACCCGGTAAATGGTTTTCCGGCTTGACGGTCACGTAGTTGGCGATCGGGATCATCACGTCTCTTACCAGGATTTCTTTCACGTCGTCACCTCGTTCCGATAGAAATTAGCGATTGGCGCCAGGTACCCGGCCATTACAAGCTTAAAGGCTCTATAGTATAATAAAACAAAACACAAATGCTAAACACAGCGGACCGATACTAAGCCTCTCCCAGGTTGGCGGCAGCGAAGTTCCAGTTGACCAGATGGTCGAGAAAGGCCTGAACGTATTCGTCGCGTCGATTGCGGTAATCCAGGTAATAGGCATGCTCCCAGACATCGAGGGTGAGTAGCGGCAGTTTGCCTAAGACGAGGGGGTTCTGCGCATTGGTTGTGGCCATGATTTCCAGGTGGCCTTCGCTGAGCACCAGCCAGATCCAACCGCTGGCGAAGTGACCGTTGGCGGCGTCGGCAAAAGCCTGCTTGAATTTTGGGTAACTGCCAAAAGCGTCGTCAATCCAGCGCTGCATGTAATCGGCGGGTGGTCCGCCGCCATCGGGGGTCATGCTGTTCCAGTAAAAGGCGTGGTTATAGGCCTGGGCCGCGTTATTGAAGCGCGCTGTCTGCTTGAAGGTATCTGCCTTGTAACTATCGCGCAGGATGGCTTCGATCGGCCGACGAGCCAGGCTTGAACCCGTGAGCAGCTGGTTGGCGCGTTCCACGTAGGCCCGGTGATGACGGCCGTAGTGGAACCGTATGGTTTCCCTGGAAAGATGAGGTTCCAAGGCATCGTTCGCATAGGGCAGGGGTGGCAGCTTGATGGGGAGGTCTTCGCTCGAGCGATCACGCGAGCACCCCAGCCCGGCCATTTCCAGCATTACCAGGGCACCGGCCCCCACGGACCAGCGGATGAAATCTCTGCGTTTCATTTCAAGCCTCCTTGGCGTTATCAGTTCCAATCGACAAAAGGGTCCTCTTTCCGTATATTTGTGGCCGGGCCGCAGTGAGGCCATCAAGCCGCCCCTTCAGCCGCGGTTTCATGCCGATTCCGGCAAGGCCGGCCGGACCTTGAAGACGGTCTCCCGACGGATCTGTACCGTTCCGGGTTTCGCTCCCCGCGGTTTATGGACAAACCGCGCACGCGTGGCGGACACGGCCACGCGGCCGCCCCTTCGGGCTTTGCTGTGGTAGGCCGCAACGGCGGCCGCCTGACGCAGGACGGCATTCGGGGGCTCACGGCCCCGCTGGACTTTAAGGATGACATGGCTGCCGGGCATGCCGCGCACGTGAAACCACCAGTCGTTGGCGCGCGCGATCCGCAGGCTCAAATGGTCATTGTCGGCGTCCGTCCGCCCGGCCATGATCGTCCAGCCCTCTGCCAGGGTATAGGTGTACAGATGGGGGGGGGTGGGGGGTTGAACGTCGACAGGGGATTTCAACAGGCAGCCTCTCGGGTTCTTGATTGGCGGGTTGTTCTCGAAGTTTGACCGTAGGGCAGATTAAACTGATTTGGGTTCGACTGCAATAGGCATGAGCATCCGTGCGAACGGGGAGACTGCTGGGCGGCGCGGGCGGAGCCTCTCCTTGTCGCGTCCGTCTTTGGGCGCGATGGCAATGGGTGCGCCGGTCGTCTTCAGCCGTTGATTTCAACGTTCCGGACGGTCGCCGTGCCGGTCGTCGGGAGAAAAGTGCACGCCGATACTGAATCCCTGTTTGTCGGCTTCAATGCAGCGGCGGCACCAGACCACACGCGCACGCAAGGCGGTTTCGCACCCGTCACCCAGATGAGGGTATTCCCCGTCGCAAGGGCGTATGAAGATGGTTGTACCCGGACCGATGTAGTCGTCACTGATGAAATGCATGCCTTCCTTGCAGCAGTCGAACGCTATCGCCGGGCGGCCTTCATCATGCTCATGTCCTCGAACTTCGATAGGCGCCTCGCGATAGCGACGGATAAAGAGACGACGGTTGTATTTGGCCATTGGGCATACTCCACGGATACACGTCGGAACCCGAGGTGGCGATCCGCAAAAGTCGATTGGTGGGCGATTGCCATTCGCGCCTCCTGCCACACCGATAATTTCCCGTCCCGGGCCATCAATCCTACCGAGCGGTACCATTTGGGGCAAATCCGGCTTTCAGGTCAGCTATTAGTGGCGCTGGGCGCGTGTGAAAACAAGATGCTGTTGATTCTGGGGGGGAGCGGGTGCCGGATGCCGGGTTTTTCTAAATTATAACGGCGAGACGCAAGCTTACTAATAGTAAAATAAACATCCAACATGCCGACGGCAAGCTACCATGCGCCTTGCGGGTGGGGCCAATCAACTGGGGGTCGCCATACGCGCCGCATCCTCCGGTTGCGACTTGACGGCCTTGAGTCTTTCGACGTGCTGCTGTCGAAGGCATTCCATGGTGTGGCCGAGACTGTAGGCCAGATAGTATTTGACCACGTTGGAAACATAGCGCACCGTTTCGTTTCCGACCAAACGGCGGGTGGCCAACTCGGTATGGCCGAACCATTTGGAAGGATCGCGTCCCATCCGGCGGGTTAGCCGTCGGCAGCGGGCGATCATGTTGGGTCCGGCATTGTAAGCCGCCAGGATGAAACGAATGCGTTCCTCCGGATCGAATTCCCGGGCGGGAAAATAGACGTCCCGCAGAAGCGCCAGATATTTCGTACCGGCGTGAACATTCTGTTCCGGATCACGAATATTGTCGATAGCGACATTGGCATCCCCGGCCGTTGCCGGCATCACCTGCATCAAGCCCACGGCGCCGGCATGGGACCGCCGGCGGTTTTTCATCTGCGATTCCTGATAGGCCACCGCCGCCAGAAGCATCCAGTCAAATCCATACTTGGCGCCATATTTTCTGAACAGCGGGACATAGCGCGAGAACTTGGCGTGGTCGGTGGGTGACAGCGGGTTGTCGATCCAGCGCGTTTCCTTGAAATACTGACGAAAATAGATGTTGCCGAACCGCGAACCGCTCCGGCGGCTTCGTAGAAAACGGTCCAGACTGGTTTTGAGCTCGGGATTGTTTTTGCGCACGGCCCAGGAGATGGGGGTGTGTGCGCTGATCTTTGGAAATTCGAGGATGGCGATATTGGGATGCGCCGACGACCAGAGGCGGGCGATATGACTTTCGACGATGCTCAGGTCGACGACGCCCGAGTTGACCAGATCCAGCATGTCCTCGCTGGTCAGAAGCCCGCTGCTGCGCACTGGTTCGAGCGGCGGGCGTCCCTTCACCAGAAGGCGGGCGTTGATGCGGCGAAGGGTGAGGCTTTCCTGCCAACCGGGGAGCACATGAATGCGGCGTCCGGAAAGCGCTTCGACCGAATCGACGACCGGGGCGCGTCGGTGGGTGATCAGGACTTCGCTGACACCCCGGAGGTAGGGAATGGTATAGTCAACGGTTGGCAATGATAAAGATGATCGGCGCATGCCGGCGGCGATTATGTCGCCGATACCGAGTTGCAGGCAAGGGATCAGCAGGTTTTCGGGAACGGGAATGAATTCAACGACGGTTCGGATGCGTCGATCCGTTACGCGACGGTTGAGAAAAGCCTCGTAATCCTTCAGTAGGCTGTATTCGAAACCATAGCTGCGGCCTTCGTAAATAAAATAGGTCGACGGTGAATATGTGGTCAGGACGCGAATGGTTCGCCGTTTGAGCATTTCGGGAAGATCGTCGGTCGCTGTATAATTCAGTCGGGAAAGCTGCGGGACGATGGTTCGCAGCGCATTTTCGTCGTAACTGCTCTTGAGCTTGCAGAATTCTTCACTCAACGACACGCGGGGATCATGACCATTGGCCTCAACCGCTTCCCACACATTTTGCATGAAATCGGAATAGGGCTTCAACAGGGGGCTGTAAACATAGCCGTGTGCACGCGCTTCTTCGCGTTTACTTTCTTCCTTGGCAAATACCGCCACCCAGTTGTTGCCCTGAAAATCGACTTTGACCCACTGCCCGGGGAGAATTTGCCCGCGGGCCGAGGTGTCCAGGTGGCGATCGGCGAGAATGGTCACGGGGATGGCGGCCGTACGCAACTGCCCCCAGCTCTGACCGTATGCATCCGGCACGATGCCAGGCCATAAAAGCGCCCACAGGAAGAACAGGCGGAATCTGGTGGCGACGGTCGTCATAGCAGAATGCAAAGACGCACTAGCGGGGGCGCGCTTCGCCGCCGACGGGCCGGGGACCTTTGCCAGGGTGAGGGAGATCGTTCTGCATATGATTAAAATACCTTGAAGGCCCAACCATGGTCAAGCCGGAAGTGGTGTCACGGGGATTGGCTCAGGGTACCCGAAAGGGCCGGGCGGGGATCGCCGGCAATCCTTTACAAGCGTGTGCACCAGCCAGGGGCATAAAGGTAAATCATTGGAAAAATTTCGAATACGATCTTCTGGAATGCCATGGCCGATTCATTGCCCCACGGGCCGTTCATCGAACACCTTGTCACAATACCCTTATCGGCAAAGCCCGTATCATTCTAAAGGCCGGTCCCGCGGGAAACCGGGAGGCGAGCTAAAAACAATTGACCTAAATTCTTTAATAAACATGATTAACGCTTAAACAGACTATAAATATAAACAATAAAAATTACATATTATCAGATTTTCAAAAGCCTTTAAATTTTAGGTAGCGCGAATAGGTAGCGGATAGGTAGCACGCCCGCCAATAAAAAACCCTGGCCGAAGCCGGGGCCTGCCAGGGTATTATCCGAACGGTATTGGGGATAATTTAGATTCAATCGTGCTAACCCAATAGCCGCCTGGTCTGTGACTAGCTGGAGTAAGCACGGGCTTTGATTTATCTTGGAAAGGTGAACGAGGCGGCGAGTTGAGAATATTTAGAAAATGCAAATAAAAAGCAGGGTCATGAATGACCCTGCTCTCTAAATTATTAGTTGTGAAATTATTTTTTGATGCCTTTTTTCCTGTTAAATCCTACGAGCCCAATAAGGCCAGTTCCAAGTAGAAACATTGTTGCTGGTTCGGGGACGGAATTTGCATTCCACAGTCTGGCATGTGAAAATCCCTGTTGAGCTTCAATTTGTGATCCGGCCCAATCAAAGCTTGTTAGACCATCAACATAAAACAAGTCAACATACCCAGCATATTTTACAGTTAGGTACTGATAATTGTCCGTCCAGGTCATGCTTGGCCCACTAACGTAATCAAAAGAATTATCAGTAAGCAAGGCTAGTGATGGTTCTGGAGGTGAATAAATACTGTTCCAATTTGTAATTATTTCATTTACCAAGTTATAATCATACGCACTAACATTATTAGGTGGACTACCTCCCGCTGTACCGACCCAACCTGGATTAACCTCACCAGGTACTATTGGTACTGCTTGTACACCTCCGACCATCCCAAAAGAAAATAAGATTCCGCACAAGATCACTATCATCTTTTTCATAGCTTCCCACTCCACTTGAGGTTGAGTTGCATTTCATTATGCGAGATTGCCGCCGATTTCATAATCTCCTTTCTTTTTTTTTGCATATAAAAAAGCCGAATCACCATTCATTTGGCGACCCGGCTGTCTCCTCAAAATCTCTGTGGCTTGCGCCCCTGAGAGACCCGTGGTTTTCCGTCCCTGGCTTACGCCAGGTTTGGCTTTTACTAATTGTTAGTGATAAGCAAAATACGCTATAATTTACGCGCAGGCAGTTAAAGCTTATGTCAGCATAACTAATTGATTTGTAATATCTTAAAAATTAGGCATTGATGAATATTCTTTACAAGAAATATGCCAAACTCAAAATTGAGAAAATGCGTATTAATTATCACTAATATTATTAAATTGATCGGTAATTATAGGAATTTAAATACATATTATAAAGGTAAAAAGTTACTAAATAAGTAATTATTTATCTTGTAATTACCTGCCAGGAAACCAACTATCGAAAGCTCTGCTGCTCATCTATTGTGACCACTTCGTTTGCAAGTCATAATAATAAGCGTCTACGATGTAGGCATTCCTAACAGACACAAGATTCCTTAATCGCTTTTATTATAAATGATATCTGACCCTTATACGCAGCCTAAGGTGCCGGTATGCGTCTGGCACGCAA
>CAYMAR010000075.1:6538-12203 GCA_964388465.1 uncultured Desulfobacteraceae bacterium | reverse complement strand
GCCCGCCACCGGCGCTTCCGCCCGGACGGTGGCGGGCGGGGCCGCGAGATCCATCAGGGCCGCGGTGGCATCCGGGACCTCGGCCGCCCCCTCCAGGTCGTCGATCCGGTCCCAGTGGGCCTGAATCGCCTCCAGATCCGGAGGCCGATCCCCATCGCCCAGCCGGACGCCCTTGCCGGTCAGCACCCCGGCGCGGTTGAAATAGCCCATGCCGGCGTTGAACACTTGACCGCTGGCCGCACATTCCGCGCTGCAGAGGTAGACCACCATGGGCACGACGAATTCGGGTTTCATCTGCGCGTAGAGATCCGCGGGCATCACGTCCGCGGTCAGCCGCGAGGCCGCCAGCGGCGCGATCGTGTTCACTTTGATCCCGTACCTGGCCCCCTCCAGCTTCAGCGTGTGCATCAACCCCACCAGGCCCAGCTTGGCCGCCGAATAGTTCGTCTGCCCGAAATTGCCGTAAAGCCCCGCCGCCGAGGTCGTCATCACCACCCGGCCGTAACCCTTGGCCTTCATCACCGCGAAGGCCGGCCGTGTCACGTGAAAGGCCCCGCTCAGGTGAACGTCCACCACCGCCTGCCAGTGCTCCGGCGTCATCTTCGCAAAACTCTTGTCGCGCAATATCCCCGCGTTGTTGATCACGATGTCCACCGTACCGAAGGCCGCCAGCGCCGCCTCCACGATCGCCGCACCGCCCTCGGCCGTGGCCACGCTGTCGAAGTTGGCCACCGCCTCGCCGCCGGCCGCCGCGATCTCCGCCGCCACGGCCTCGGCCGGCGCGGCCGAACCCGCACCGGCCCCGTCGCGCGCACCCCCCAGGTCGTTGACCACCACCTTCGCCCCGCGGCGCGCCAGCTCCAGCGCGTAGGCCCGGCCCAAACCGCCGCCCGCGCCCGTCACGATCGCCACCCGACCGTCAAAACGGATTTCATCCCTAGCGTCTGTCAAAGGCTGCGGGACAGCCTTCCAGAAGTAATTGGTAAAGCCGCGCGCAGGATCCACGCCCTTGCGTTTGAAGGCCATGCGCACCGGCCAACCGACCTTGAGATCCTCCAGCCGGCAGTCGGTGAAATCCACGGTCATCCGGCCGCCGCCCTCGAACTGCACCATCCCGTAGATGGCTGGGGGGTCCACCGACACGGCGAGCATGTCGCCGGTGAATGTTTTCACCGTGCCCGGGATGTCGGCAAAGGGGTAGTCCTCCTGGTCGTGCAATGCGCCGCAGTCCGGGTTGACGCAGATGTCGGCCTTGGGAAACTGCGGTGTTCCGCAGGCGCGGCAACACCCGCCCACCAGCCCCAGGATCATGGCGTTCTTGCGCCAGAGCACGGTGGTGGCCGTCTGGGTGGGCGCCTCGGCGCGGATGCCCATCTCGGTCTGGATCAGGTCGCGGAACTTGAGGAACCGGAGGTAGTTGTCCGTGGTCTCCTTGGCGGCCAGCGCAACCTCGAAGCCGCCGCCGGGCCGCTCCGCGATCGCCGGGGTGGTCTCGAAGCACAGGGCGTCACAGCCCTGACCGAAGCCGGCCATGACGATCGTTTCGCCCGGACCGGCCTTGTCCAGGGCGGCGGCCATCATCAGGAAAGGGTGGGCCGTGCCGGTTTCGCCGCAGACCGCGTGCAGGTTGTCGATCACGTTTTCCGGGGCCACGCCCAGTTTCTTTGCAATCCGGCGGTGCTCGGCCGCGAAAAAGCAGGGAAAGACCAGGTGCTCGACGTCGCTCGCCGCGATCCCCAGCTTGTCCAGCAACCCGTTCACGGCCCGGGGTATGATCCGCCGGTAGCCGGCATCGCGCACCCAGCGCTCCTCCCACATGTAGTCGAAGCGCCGGCCGGCGCCCCGGTAGTGGTCCACGAAATCGCAGGCGACCGTGTACGATCCCCTGTAGGCGGCGATCACGTTTTCGGTGCCCAGGCTGAAGGCCGCCGCCCCGTCGCCGAACCACATCTCGTGGAACCAGGCCGTCTTGGTCTGACGGGCGTCGGCGGCCGCCACCAGGATATGGCGGCGCTCGCCGCCCTGGATCGCCTCCAGCGCGGTGATCAGCGCGGTCGTGCCGGCCTTGAGGGCCGCGCAGAAATCCGCCGTGAGCACGTGGGCACTCAGGTTGAGCGCCGCCGCCGCGACCCCGGCGTTCTGCCGGTCGGCGAACGGCAGGGTCGTGGACGCCAGGTAGAGGGCGTCCAGGCCGGATCGATCCTGGCCGGCCAGGCAGTCGCGGGCCGCGGCCACGGCCATGGTCAGGCTGTCTTCGTCCCAGTTGCACATGCTGCGCTCGCCCTGGGCCACGGTCACGATGGCCGGGGCGAACCAGCCCATGTGCTGGACGATGGCCGCGCGACTCAGCCGCAGCCGGGGCAGATAGGCACCATAGGAAGTAATCCCGAGCATGATGACTTCTTCTCCTTGCGGAAGATAGTTTTCGAGCATCAATCCGGCGGTTTCGTAATAAGCTCGAGAGCAAGGCTTGCGAAGTCCGAGGAATGAGGCGTACATGAGGTACACCGCAATGACGAGGACTGAAGCATAACGCCGCTATCGGGCTTATTACGAAACCGCCGACTAGCGTTTGAAGAGCTTTTCTATCAACTGGCTCTTCATAATGTCGCCCTCGATCCTGAGCTTGCCCGTGTTGAAGGCCTGCATCGGCGGCAGGCGGCCCGCCATCATGGCCAGGAAATCCGGCGCGGCCATAAGAAGCGTGCAGGTGGGTCGTTCGTGCCGGCCGGACAGCACCTGGCATTGGCCGTCGTCCACGACGCAGTGCCAGTCCCCGCCGTCTTCGCCGGAAATCCTGTACTGGAACACCACGGAGACGCCGGCGGCCGCCTCGGGCCGGAAGGCCGCCGGCATGGCCTCAAAGACCTGGGCCACGGTCATCCCGCCGCGGCCGCCGTCACCGGGTCCCGTGACCCCATCGTCGGCCGACGCATCGAAGGCGCTCAGCACGTCGGCCAGCTGGTCATTAAGCTGGCCGTAGATCTTCCCGTCCTCGAGGGTGGCGATGCGGTCCATGGCCGCAGCCACCTCTTCGACGCTGGGGTAATCACCGGCCCCCCGCACCACCGTGCCGGGGCCGGTGACAACGGCCGCGCGGTTGAAGAACCCCATGCCGGCGTTGTAGATGTTCCCGCTCACCGGGCACTCCTCGGCGCACAGGAAAAGCGTCATGGGCACGACGAATTCGGGTTTCATCTGCGCGTAGAGATCCGCGGGCATCACGTCCGCGGTCAGCCGCGAGGCCGCCAGCGGCGCGATCGTGTTCACTTTGATCCCGTACCTGGCCCCCTCCAGCTTCAGCGTGTGCATCAACCCCACCAGGCCCAGCTTGGCCGCCGAATAGTTCGTCTGCCCGAAATTGCCGTAAAGCCCCGCCGCCGAGGTCGTCATCACCACCCGGCCGTAACCCTTGGCCTTCATCACCGCGAAGGCCGGCCGTGTCACGTGAAAGGCCCCGCTCAGGTGAACGTCCACCACCGCCTGCCAGTGCTCCGGCGTCATCTTCGCAAAACTCTTGTCGCGCAATATCCCCGCGTTGTTGATCACGATGTCCACCGTACCGAAGGCCGCCAGCGCCGCCTCCACGATCGCCGCACCGCCCTCGGCCGTGGCCACGCTGTCGAAGTTGGCCACCGCCTCGCCGCCGGCCGCCGCGATCTCCGCCGCCACGGCCTCGGCCGGCGCGGCCGAACCCGCACCGGCCCCGTCGC
This sequence comes from uncultured Desulfobacteraceae bacterium, assembly GCA_964388465.1. Classification (GTDB taxonomy): domain Bacteria; phylum Desulfobacterota; class Desulfobacteria; order Desulfobacterales; family UBA5852; genus JABZFP01. Next base: position 8,490 of record CAYMAR010000075.1, on the reverse strand, counting down.
GCGCACCCCCCAGGTCGTTGACCACCACCTTCGCCCCGCGGCGCGCCAGCTCCAGCGCGTAGGCCCGGCCCAAACCGCCGCCCGCGCCCGTCACGATCGCCACCCGACCGTCAAAACGAATCGCGTGCTCCGGAATTTCACCGTACGCGAACACTCCCCGATCGATCACGGTTGCGCCACTTCGGGCGTTGACCACCCGCCACAGGGCGCGGCCGTCGTTTTCCCTCCAGATCTGGGTCCTGATCGGATCACCCGGGTAGAGGGGCTTGGTAAACCGGCAGCTCATCCGGCGCACCAGCTCCGGGCGACCCGGCACCAGGCTTTTGATCAACGCGCGGCAGGCGAACCCGTGGGTGCACAGCCCGTGCATGATAGGCCTCTCGAAGCCGGCCATTTCAGCAAAATCCTGGTCCACGTGCAGCGGAAAGATATCGCCCGAGAGGCGGTAGAGCAGGGGCTGGTCCTTAGTGGGCGCGTCCTCGATCTCGATGTCCGGCGCACGTTCGGGCATAACGAGGGTTGGGGGGGGCGCGTTTTCGCCGCCGAACCCGCCGTCCAGCCGGGAGAACAGCGTGAGCCGGCTGGTGAAGAGTCTCTTCCCGTTCGAATGCCAGGTATCGCTCTCCCCCACCACCAGGGCCCCCTTGTCCTTGCCCTTGTCGTAGAAGTGGGTCAGGCGTCCGCTGGTTTTCAGGGTGCCTTCGGCCGGAATCGGCTGGTGAAAGATCAGCTCCTGCTCGCCGTGCAGGATGCCGGCCAGGTTGACGTTGGCCTCGGCGCAAAAGAGCGGGAAGAAATTGAACACGGCGGCGATCGAAAAGCTCGGCAGCACCTTGAGTTGCTTCTCGTAGGTGTACTCGATTTCGTCGAAACCGGCCCCCACCCCCAGGGCGTAGAGCACGGCGTCTTTCCAGTCGTAGTCCTTGGTGATCGGTCCCAGGGGCTTGCCCAGGGCCTCCAGGTTCAGTGCCATCGTGCGCCTCCTTGTGGATTGGAAGCGTCGGCGTCAGGAATGCGTCCCTGCCTCCGTCGCGGTGGTAAACGCCGGCACCAGAAGGAATTTAAGGGTCTCCTTGACCACGCCCGTGTAGGTCTCCGGCGCCACGCCCAGCATGGGCCGAAAGTAATCCCGTCCCGAAATGAAATTCAGCACCGCATGCCAGACCGCCAGGATCCGCGCCTTGGCTTGAACCGAAACACTTTCCGGGTCCGTTGCCAGCCCCATGGCCACGGCGATGCTGGAGATGTAGTGGGTGATGTTGATGTCGAGCACGGCCGTGTGGTCCGCCTTGCGCAAATAGCCGACGAGGATCAGATTGGCGACTTCCGGGTGTTCGAAGAGGTAGTCGCACATCACGTCGATGGCGATTTCCAGGCGGCGACCGACATCGACCCCGCGGCAGCGACGCTCGACTTCCCGGAAACGCTCCGTGATTTCGGCGTTGACGGCCCCGACAACCCCCTCGTAAAGTTCCTGTTTATCGCCCCAGTGGTAGTGCAGGGTGGAAACGTCGATGCCCACATCGCCGGCAATCATGCGCGTGGTGGTGTCGCTGAAGCCGTTGGCGCCGAAGAGCTGCCGGGCCGAAGCCAGGATGCGCGCCTTCATCGAGTCCGGATCCTGAAGCGCCTTTTCAAGCCGAGTCATCAACGGTCAGGGTTTCCATCGTTTGTTTCCATCAAATGATGGAAAAACTATCACCCACAAACTTCCCGGCTGTCAAGAACAAAATCACCTTACATTCGACCCCGGCACACCCCGGGTTGAGCGGATTCGATGCGCGTGCTAAGTCAACCCCAGAACCGGCGGCCCGCCTTGGCCGCCTCTCGAGGTCAGGCAGGCATGCACGAGCAAACATTCGGCCCCGTCCGTTTCATCCCGGGTCCCAACCGGGGCAAATACCCCTACTGCCATTCCATCTACGTCGAAGGCGCGCGCATCCTCATCGATC
>CAYMAR010000075.1:0-6438 GCA_964388465.1 uncultured Desulfobacteraceae bacterium | reverse complement strand
AAATACCCCTACTGCCATTCCATCTACGTCGAAGGCGCGCGCATCCTCATCGATCCGTCTGCCGACCGCGAGCGGCTGAAGCGCCTGCGCGCCGAGGAGGGGGTCGATGCGGTCTGGCTGAGTCACTGGCATGAGGACCATTTCATGCACCTGGACCTGTTCGACGATCTGCCCCTGGCCATGCACGCGGCCGACGCCCCGATGCTGGCCAACATGGAAACCTTTCTGGACGCCTACGGCCTCGAAGCACCCGAAACACGCGACCGCTGGCGCGCGGAATTGAAGGCAACGTTTCATTTCCGGCCGCGCCGTGCGGACCGGCTGCTGGCGGCGAACGAAGTCATCGACCTCGGTGACGTGCGAGTGGAAGTGCTGCATACCCCCGGCCACACGCCGGGCCATCTGGCCTTTCGATTCGTGGAACCGGAGGTGCTTTTTATGGGGGACTACGACCTGACCGCCTTCGGGCCGTGGTACGGAGACCGGGACGCGAGCATCGCGCAAACCGTGGCGGCCGTGCGGCGACTCCAGCGCATACCGGCCCGAATCCGGTTGACCGGCCATGAAACCGGCGTGTTTGAAACCGCCCCCCCGGACGTCTGGGACGCCTACCTGGCGGTCATCGACCACCGCCGGCAAGCCCTTCTGGACCTGCTGGCGACCCCCCGCCGCATGGCCGACATCGTCAATGCCTGGATCGTCTACCGCAAGCCCCGGGAACCGCTGGCGTTCTACGCCCACGCCGAGAAGGCCCTGATGGGCAAGCACCTGGAGGAGCTTCTGGCGAGCGGACAGGCGGCGGTGCAGGCCGGCGGGTATTTCCGGCGGACCTGATCCCTCGGTCCGTCTTTCCCGTTTGGTCGTCTGGCGCGCGGACCTTCACGCCGTCAACCCTCGAATGTGGCCAGGAAAGCGTCGGCTTCCTTGATCGAGCGCTCGATGTCGCGCACGAGCACATCGACGTCCGACTGGATCGCGGTCATCTCCGCGCCGAGCGCGCCCACGGCCTGAGCGTTGAGGTTGTGTTTGAGGTAGAGAACGTAGTCGTTCAACCGGGTAAGCACCGGATCCATGCGGCCCCGGGCCCGGACCATGGACACATGCAGCCGTTTGTAGCGCTCGCGGGTGCGCACCAGGGACTGGCGACTTTTGCTGCGGAAGGCCGCATTGGTCATCTGGCCGATCTCCGCTTCCCATTCGGCAAAAAGGTCGGCCGCGATCTGCTCGACATTGTCGATGCGGTCATCGATCACCGCCGCCCGGTGCTGGCAGTCTTCGAAATCTCCCTTGAGACGGCGATAGGCATCTTCGAGCTCGCCGCCTTCAAAGCCGGTCAGCTCCTTGATGCGCGTCAGGGCGTCCTTGAACTCTTCCGAGGCCTGGGTCTGGTCCTCCCGGGCCGCCTCCACTTCGTCCTTGAGCAGGTGGCGCTTTTCCTTGCCCACACTCTCCCACATGGCGTAGTAGGTGCTGCGGCAACCCGGTACCACCGCGAGCAGGACGAGCAGCAGCAACCAGGGGCAAATTCTCGGGTTCGGGTGAAGTTTTCGATGCATGGGCCTTTTCTCCAAAGGTGAGGCTTGGGAAAAAATTAAATCAGGTGCGTGAATTCGGTGCGGATGACGTTCATCAATTCCCGACCGATCCTGACCCCGAAGTCGATCATCTGGGGACCGTAGCGCTTTCCCGTATGACTGCGGAAGGTCGATTTGATTTCTTCGAGCTTGCGCATGCCAGCGGGGTAGCGCTTCACAAAGACGGACAGCGGCGGGTTGTAAAAAGTCACCATGTCCCAAAGGGTGTCCGTGAAATTGTCGGGTCCCCAGCGGAATTTATCGGCGTCATAGAGACAGTCGGACATCAGGGCCGCCTCGGGCGTGGGCGGCGGCTGGATGCGCTTGAACGCCTCGTGGTTGCGGATGGCATAGCAGACGATGTCGATTTCCTGCGGCGTGAGGCTGAATGCCGTCAACGCTTTCCGGGCAAACCGCGCTCCGGCCCTGGCGTGGTGCCGCTCCTTGCGGCGCATGTCGTGCAAGAGGCCGGCCGCCTGCACAAGGAGGAGATTGCGTTCGGTCGCAGCGGCGGCGATCCCGCTCCGTGCGCATTCGATCAGCATCAGGGCGCCGGCATCCAGCGCCACCTTGCGCGCATGGGTCAATCCATGTCCGAAATCGTTTTCGATGGTCCGGCGCACCAGGATGAAAATCTCCGCCAGCAGGGCGTGCCCCTGCAGGATCTCGCGGGAACGCGCGATCGCCGCATGGTGAACACGGTAAAAATCGGCCTTTGGAAGACCGCCGGCAATCCTGCGGGCCTTATCCCGCAAAACGGCGTATACGGGACCCATGTCCTGATTTTTGGGTGTATTCATCTTGCCGGTTGAGCGCTTCACGTTCGCTGAATCGGGAACCGAGCGGACGAGCCGCCGCGCATTAAAAAAGGGAGATCGCATCGCACGAAATGCGTCTCCCTATGAATACCGGATTAGAGCGGTCGGTATGACCGGGCTCTGATAAGCCCGTCATACGGCCGCCGGACATGACCTACATGGTGATTTGCAGATCGTGATTGCAGACCTTCCACTGATCGCCCTCTTTGACCATGTCCATGGTTTCGTCCAGATGGTAGGTTTCTCCCAGATTCCACATCCGGGCGAAAGCGGCAAAGACCGGGTGGATGCTGCGTTGCATTTCCGAGCGCAGATGAACCTGAGCGGTCTCCTCATCCTGCGCGAGAACCGAGGTCTCCACCTGAAAGAGCTGCATGCGCATGTATCCGGGACTGAAGCCGCGTTCCCGCGCCTGAACGGCCGTGTCGTGAATCAGGTTGTCCACGGCGGCTTTGTCAGCCGCCAGATCGGCACACATGTGCTCGGTCATCGCGGGGTCCAGCTTGAAAAACGCCCGGGTAAATTCTTCCGCAGCCCGCACAGGGGTCTCCTTGTTGTCGGCGGTCACCAGAATGGCCTGCACGCATACACCCAGGAGTACGACCAGAGCGAGCGTCATGTAGTCACGGGTCTTCATCGAATGGGAATCTCCTTTCGTCTCAAATGCGGATTGGCCGGCCGCCCTTCAGGCCACCGGTTACGGGCTTCTCGATATCACAGAATCCCCGGACTGCCAAGTCTCGCCTCGGCCAGGCGGATAAGGGCAAACGGGCCGGCATCTTCGGGAACGGCGCCGACGCGAATTGGTTTCTCCGTTATGTTGGGCCAAATAGAACTTGACACACAATATGTTGTATGAGAGATCAGACCTCGTCGCTGATTTATCGAAGCCGCTTCTAAATCTTCTACCATGATCGGCGGCCATCCGAAGTATTTCTTGCGGGCAGCACCTCGATTTCCCCTTGACGGAAATCAGAAAATCACCGATACAGCGGTGCTTTTCACTTCATCCTGATGATGCGAACAACCCCATCAATTTCGAAGCGGCTCCCGGCCGGCTTAGTCAAGATTGAGGAGTTTGGAGGCAGTATGGGCGAAAGATGTAAATTTGTTTTGACCAAAGACGGCCGTCTGGACCTGTCGACCCACCGCTGGGACGACCATCGCTTCACGGATTTGCTCACGCGCGGCAAGGCCGTCAATACCGATACGGCCATGAATATCAGCCGCCACCTGCGCGAACAGCTCGACCGCATCGATGCCCGGACAATCAACCTCACCGCCATCGAAAAAATGATCGACGAGAAGCTCCAGGAATTCGGACTGGACCCGTCCGATCCGGTGCGGCTGGACGGCTCCATTTTCAAGAAAAAGGGCCCGGCCCTCAGCGGCAACGCCAAAACCGTACTCGAACGGCGCTACCTCAAGAAAGACCCCAAGGGGCGAGTGATCGAGAGCCCCGAAAAAATGTTCCGTCGCGTGGCGCGCCATATCGCCAAGGCCGAAAAACAATACGGCAACGCGGAGCATATCGAAGATATCGAAGAAGCGTTTTACGACCTGATGACCGATTTCCGCTTCCTGCCGAATTCGCCTACCCTGATGAACGCCGGACGCCGGCTGGGTCAGCTGGCCGCCTGCTTCGTCCTGCCCATCGAAGACAGCATGGAGGGCATTTTCACCTCGCTGCACAATTCCGCCCTGATCCACAAGTCCGGCGGCGGCACCGGGTTTTCGTTCTCGCGTCTGCGGCCCAAGGACAGCCGGGTCGGGACGACAGGCGGGGTGGCCTCCGGACCGGTTTCCTTCATGAAAATCTTCAATACGGCCACCGAGCAGGTCAAACAGGGCGGCACCCGGCGGGGCGCCAACATGGCCATCCTCAGGGTGGATCACCCCGACATCCTCGAATTCATCCATTGTAAAAAGGAAGACGGGACCCTCAACAATTTCAATATCTCCGTCGGCGTGACCGATGCATTCATGCAAGCCGCAGCCGAGGGCCGCGACTACGCGCTGATCGACCCCCGGGACGGCAGCGTGGCGGGCCGGCTCGATGCCCGCGAGGTCTACACCACGCTGGTGGAGCAGGCCTGGGACAACGGGGATCCCGGCATCATTTTCCTGGACCGCCTGAACCGGGACAACCCCACTCCCGAGCTGGGTGCGATCGAAAGCACCAACCCCTGCGGCGAACAGCCGCTCCTGCCCAACGAAGCCTGCAATCTGGGATCCGTCAACTTGGCCAAATTCGTGATCGATGAAGACGGCTCCCCGGTCATCGACTACGACGAGTTGAAAGAAACCGTCCATCTGGCGGTGCGTTTTCTGGACAACACCATCGACCGCTCCCGCTACCCCCTGCCCGAAATCGACGCCATGGTCAAAGGCAACCGCAAGATCGGTCTGGGGGTCATGGGGTTTGCGGACATGCTCTACCAACTCGGCGTCCCCTATAATTCCGAGCAGGCCCTCAAAACGGCCGAAGCCGTCATGGGCGCCATCCAGAAGGCGGCCCGGGAGGCTTCCCGCCAACTGGGCGAAGAGCGCGGCGCCTTTCCCAACTGCGAGCAGAGCATTTACAAGAACCATCCGGACGGCCCCCTGCGCAACGCCACCACGACCACCATTGCGCCCACCGGCACCCTGAGCATCATTGCCGGCTGCTCCAGCGGCATCGAACCGCTGTTCGCCCTGAGCTTCGTGCGCACGGTCATGGACAACGACCGGCTGATGGAAGTCAACCCGCATTTTGCCGCCGCCGCACGGGAAGGCGGTTTTTACTCGGATGAGCTGATGAACGACATCGCGGCCCGGGGATCGATCCACGGCCTGGAAAACATCCCCCCCGAGATCCGTAAAGTCTACGTGACCGCCCACGACGTATCGCCCGAATGGCATATCCGCATGCAGGCGGCCTTTCAGAAATACACGGACAATGCGGTATCCAAGACGGTCAACCTGCCGCGGGACGCCACGGTGGAAGACGTGCGCAAAATCTATGATCTGGCCCATGAACTGCAATGCAAGGGGGTGACCATCTACCGCGACGGCAGCAAGGAGAACCAGGTGCTGTCGTTCAACCAGAAAGAGGACCCCCAGAGCCGTTTCCTGCGGGCGGTCAAGGAACGGCCCGAAACCCTCGAAGGATTCACAACCAAGATGAAGACCGGCATGGGCCACCTCTATGTTACCGTCACCGAATACGAAGGCCGTCCATTCGAGGTCTTCGCCACCATCGGCAAGTCCGGGCGTTCCACGGCGGCCAAGGCCGAGGCGGTCGGTCGGCTGGTCTCGCTGGCCCTGCGCGCCGGCGTCAAAGTGGCGGACATCGTCAAGCAACTCAAGGGCATCGGCGGTGAATACCCCGTCTTCCAGCCGGGGGGCCTCGTGCTTTCCATTCCGGACGCCATCGCGCGTATCCTGGAAAAACGCTACATGATCTACAAAAAAACCGACGGCGGATTCGCCCACAGCCTGTTGGGCGAAAAGTGCCCGGAATGCAACCAGACCATCAGCTTCGAGGAAGGCTGCATGACGTGTCACTTCTGCGGTTTCACCAAATGCGGCTAAAAATGCATTGAGGGCGGCATCTAATACCCCAGGGCTGCGTTGCAAAATGGCTTTCAATGCTCACGTACAAGCGTACGCTCCGCTTGAAACCCATTTTGCGCCTTGCTCTGGAGCATGATCTGCCACCCTCAATGCATTTTATCGCTGATCGAAATTTAGGCTAACAACACAAAAAGCGCCCTGGGGCATCGGTGGTTGCTCCAGGGCGCTTTTTGATTTTAAATAAACAACGGTTTCTGGGTGTCAGGGGGTCAGGTCATGTGACTGGGCAAGGCGTCATGGTGGCGCGCAAGCGGAGCGTACGCTTGTACGTGAGCATTGCGCGGCAGCATGCAACGCAGCCCAGGTGCATGAGATGGCTCCCTGGCACCCAGAAACAGGGACGGCCCGGGGGATCCCCGGGCCGTCTGTATTTGACGATACGAGATTCGGTTGAAGCGTGCTCGAACTGTCGGTGCCGTTTCAGGTCAAAA
>CAYMAR010000074.1:8654-12270 GCA_964388465.1 uncultured Desulfobacteraceae bacterium | reverse complement strand
TGCCAGGATATCAAATATTTATCATTCGCGCCCTGCTGGCCCTGGGGATTGCCGCATTGATCGTGCGCATGTTCGACAAGAGCACGGACCCTCTCTATATCGCCGGACTGGCCACGATCCTGGTGGGCCTGTCGTACTTTATGGAGTACCTGCGCAAACGCGGGTAGCGGCGTCGCCAACGCACCCACGGCCTCGATCCACTTCTAATCTGCAGGACTTATCTATCGGGGAGTCGTCACGTCTTGAAACAGATCATCCTCGGCACCGCCGGTCACATCGATCACGGCAAGACCAGCCTGATCCGGGCGGTGACCGGCATCGATACCGACCGGCTGAAGGAAGAAAAAGAACGCGGCATCACGATCGAGCTGGGGTTCGCTTCGCTGGATCTGCCCAGCGGCCAGCACGTGGGCATCGTGGACGTGCCCGGGCATGAGAAATTCGTCAAAAACATGGTGGCCGGGGCCACCGGCATCGATATCGTGGCGCTTGTGATCGCGGCCGACGAAGGCGTCATGCCCCAGACCCGCGAGCACATGGAGATCTGCACACTGCTGGGCATCCGCCACGGCTTCGTCGTGCTGACCAAGATCGACATGGTGGACGCGGAATGGCTCGAGCTGGCCCATGAGGACGTGATCGAGTTCACCCGCGGCAGCTTTCTGGAAGACCAGCCGGTGGTGCCGGTGTCGTCCGTGACCGGCGACGGCATCGAGGCCTTCACGCGCACCCTGGACGCGCAGTGCGCCGGCATTCCCGAGCGCAAGACCAGCGGGCTTTTCCGGCTGCCGGTGGACCGGGTGTTCTCGATGCGCGGCTTCGGCACCGTCATCACGGGCTCCCTGGTCTCGGGCGCGATCGACGTGGGCGAGAACGTCGAGCTCTACCCGGCCGGCATCCGGTCCAAGGTCCGCGGGCTGCAGGTGCACGGCGCCGGTGTGGAAACGGCCCTGGCCGGCCAGCGTACGGCGGTCAACTTCCAGGGCCTGGACAAGGACGAGGTCGAGCGCGGCTACGTGCTGGCCCGTCCCGGCACCCTGAAACCCAGCTACATGGTGGACATTGCCTTCAGCTACCTCGAAAGCTGCACCAAACCCCTCAAAAACCGCACCCGGGTGCGCTTTCACACCGGCACCAGCGAGATCATGGGCAACATCATCCTGATCGACCGCGAGACCCTCGATCCCGGCCAGAACACCGTGGCCCAGATCCGACTGGACACGCCCGTGGTGCTGGTCAAGGACGACCGCTACGTGATCCGCAGCTACTCGCCGGTGCGCACCATCGGCGGCGGCCGGGTGCTCAACCCGGTGCCGCCCAAACACAAGCGTTTCCGGGCCGAGGTGATCGAATCCCTGGGCCGCTACCGGGAAATGGACCCGGGGGAGATCATCGCCTTCCACGCCCACCAGTCCGGGTTCCAGGGCACGCGCTTCAGCGATCTGCGCCTGGTGACCAACCTGCCCGACAAGAAACTGGAGAGCACCGTCAACACCCTGCTTTCCAATCGGCGCCTGATCATGGTGGACCGCGAAGCCCGGCTCTACATCCATGCCGAGGCCTACGCGAACCTGCGCCGCCTGGTGCTGGACCAGCTGGGGGCCTACCACGAAGCCCACCCCCTCAAAGCGGGGATGCCCAGCGAGGAGCTGAAGTCCAAATTCCCGGCGCGGATCAACGCCAAGCTGCCCGTCCAGGTGATGAACCAGATGGTAAAAGCCGAGGAACTGGCCCTGGAAGACAACCTGGTCCGGCTGGCCGGGCACCGGGTGAGCCTGGCCATCGACCAGGCCGAACTCAAGCAGAAGATCGAAAACGCCTACGTCCGGGGCGGCATCACCCCGCCCTACTTCAAGGAGGTCTGCCAGCAGCTCGGTACCGAAGCCGGTGCCGCCCGTGAAATTCTGCGCCTCATGGTCGAGGACGGCCTGCTCGTCAAAGTCAAGGAGGATCTCTATTTCCACCGCCCGGCGATCGAAGATCTCAAGGCGCGGCTCGTGGCATTTCTCAAGGAAAACGGCGCCATCACGACGCCGCAGTTCAAGGATATGACTGGAGCTTCGCGCAAATATGTGATACCGTTGGCCGAATTTTTCGATGCCACCCGCGTGACCATCCGCGTCGGGGACAACCGCCAACTGCGCAAGGGCTGACCCCGGACAACGCCGCACAACCGTTTCAGTATCTCAACTCCCAGGAGCCGTCATGGAAAATCCGCAATCGTCCGAAGGCCCGGAGAAAAAAAGCAAGGGGTTTACCCTGTTTGCCGCCAAACGCATCGTTATCGGCACCGTGGGTGTCCTGGCGCTGCTCTGGGGGGCCAGCTATGTCCTGAACCTTTACGAATCCCACGATACGCCGTCCGCCCCCCACGCACCCAAGGTCGTGGCCGATCACGATACCCGCGGGGAAGGCCACACGGCCGCGGAGACGCCCCCACACGGCCCGGCATCCGAGGACGAACACGCCGGCGCAGCCCCGCATGCCGCCGCGCCCCATGATGCGGGTTCTCACGAGCAGGCCGGCGAACACGCCGCCAAGACCGCCGGCGACGACGCCCACACCGAGGCCAACGGTCACGACGCCGCGAAGCCGGATGCGCACACCGAAGATGCCGGCGATCACGGCGCCGCGTCAAAGGCTTCCCATGCGGCGGCCGGTCATGCGGCCGCCGAAGACGAGGACCACGCCGTGACCGCCGATGACCACGCGGCCGAAGCCGCTCACGGCGAGGCCGACGACGCGCACGGGACCCCGGGCGAGGGGCATGGCGATGCCGGTGCGGATGCCCATGGCGACGGCCACGGCCACGGCACGATTGAGATTTCGGATGTGAGGGGGGTCACTTTCGTCATGGCCACGATCGCACCGATGAAACACGAACTGGAAGAGCGCTTCTATGGCTGGCGGCCCAACGACATCATCCGGCCGGCCGACAATGTGAAGAACTATCAGCTGGGTGTCCTGGAAGTCACGCGACGCACGGTCGAAGCGCTGACCGAGCGCATCTCGCGCACCGGCAGTGCCCAGGCCTTTGATCACGACCTGGAGAGGGCCCGCAACAACCTGATGATCAATGCCAGCGACTACATGCTGCCCTCGGCCGAATCGAGCTATACCGAAGCGCTGGAGGCCCTGGAGCGCTACCGGGCCAAACTTGAAAACGGCGCAGCACCCTTTTACACCCGCACCGTGAACCTGATCCCGTTGCTGACGGCCTACGAAAACCTGCTGGGCAGCTGCGACGACAACCTCGTCAAGGCCAAGGAAGACGACGGCCGCGATGTCAGCTGGTTCCGGGCGGACGATTATTTCTACTACGCCGAAGGCGTGGCCCACGCCATGCACACCATCCTGCAGGCCGTGGCCGTCGATTTCGAGACGGTGATCGAATCGCGCCGCGGGACCGACGTGCTTCACCACGCCATAGAGGCGCTGCACCACGCCACCGTCATCAAGCCCTGGATCATCCTGGACGGCGCTCCCGACGGCTTTACGGCCAACCACCGCGCCAACCTGGCCGCCCCCATCAGTCACGCCCGCTTTTATGTGGGCCTGCTGATCCAGACCCTGTCCACCTGACCGCATCCAAGCGATCCGTTACCTGCGGTCATCC
>CAYMAR010000074.1:0-8554 GCA_964388465.1 uncultured Desulfobacteraceae bacterium | reverse complement strand
CGGCCGCCCGCTCTTCCAGGGGCATGCCGAACTGCCGGGCAAAGGCGGCCAGGTCGATGCCGGCGGCCAGGCGCAGACCCAGGAAGACGGTCTCGATCATCTCCTGGGTGCGGGTGAGTTCCTCCCCTTCTTCTTCGGGCCGCACCCCGCGGGCGAGCCGCTCGAGGTAGACCGCCAGGTCGGCCACGTTCCAGCTGCGCCGCGGCGGTTGGAAGCTGTGGGCGGAGGGGCCGAAACCGAGGTAGGGTGCCCGGGTCCAGTACTTCAGGTTGTGGCGCGAGCGACGCCCGGGGGCGGCCGCGTGGTTGGAAATTTCGTAATGATCGAAACCGGCGGCGTCCAGGGTCTCGGCGGTGGCCTCGAACAGGGCCGCCACGGTCGCCTCGTCGGCCGGCCGGTGGCCGGCCGCCCGGCGGTCGGCCATCAGCGGCGTGTTCGGCGCGTAGGTCAGGACGTAGCAGGCCAGGTGGTCGGGAGCGAGGGACAAGGCCTGTGCCAGGTTCGTCTGCCAGGCCGGGACGGTCTGCCCGGGCAGGCCGTAGATCAGGTCGATCCCCAGGTTGTCGAATCCGGCCCGGCGGGCCATCGCGACCGCTTCGCGGGCCTGGGCGGCGGAGTGAATCCGGCCCAGAAACCGGAGCTGGCCGTCGTCGAAGGACTGCACCCCCAGGTTGATGCGATTGACGCCCGCCCGGCGGTATCCCGCCAGCGACGACGGGTCCACCGTGCCGGGGTTGGCTTCCAGGGTCACCTCGATGTCGTCCGCGAGGGGGAAGGCGGCGTCGAGCGCCTCCAGCAATTGCGCATAAAACGCCGGCGGGAGCAGCGAGGGCGTGCCCCCGCCGAAGGCAATGCTGTCCACGGCAAAGACGGCCTCGCGGCGGCGGCTGATCTCGGCGAGCACACCTGTTTGATAGGTTCCGAAGCGCCCGGGGGCCTCGACCGAGTAGAAATCGCAGTAGCGGCACTTGCGCTCGCAGAAGGGGATGTGAATGTAGATGCCGGCGGGGCTCATGGCCGCCTGTCTTCCGCCGCCCGCAGGTGCGGGCGGCCGCGGGGGGCTGCTTAGCGCTTGAACGGCCGGCCCAGTTCCATGCCCAGTTCCAGGGCCTTGCGGTTCATGTCCACGAATCCCGACGGGATCCGCTGTTCGAGCACGTTCATGATCGATTCGGGTTGGACCAGTTCGGTCAGCGCCATCACGGCGCCCAGCATGCAGATATTGAAGACGATCGGTTTGCCGATCGTTTCCATGACCTGGCTGTACATGGGCAGTTCCACCTGGCGGGCGTCGACCTTGCGCGCGGTCTTGACGAACCGCTCGTCGGTCAGGAGCAGCCCGCCGGGCCGGATGATGGTGGCGTAGTTGCCGTAGGCTTCCTGGGTCAGGCAGACCAGCACGTTGGGCTGGATCACCTTGGGGAAGTTGATTTCTTCCTGGGAGATGATGATGTCCGTGCGGGTCGCGCCGCCCCGGGCGGCCGCACCGTAGGCCTGGGACTGGGTGGCATTGAGGCCTTCGTGAATCACCGCGGCCTCGGCGAAGATGATGGCCGCCGTAATGACGCCCTGGCCGCCGGAACCCGAAAATACCATCCGAACTCGCTGCATGACTGCTACCCTTTCATGGCCTGCTGCATGATCCTGTCGTATTCCTGGCAGTACTCCGGCGCGTCCTTCTGCACGAAGATCCCGCGCTCGATCAACTCGGGGTTGGCCGCCTTCTTCTTGGAGCCGACCGGCACGGTGATGTCCTTGTAGTTTTCCATCATGTCGGCGGCGGCCCCCTGCTTGTTCTTGCGCCCGAAGTGGGTCGGGCACTGGGAGAGCACTTCCACCACGCTGAAACCCTCATGGAGAATCGCCTGTTTGATCAGGTCGGTGGCTTGCTGGGCGTGGTAAACCGTACTGCGGGCCACGAACGTGGCCCCGGCCGCCAGGGCCATCTCGACCACGTCGAAGGGACGGTCGATGTTCGCGTAGGGGGCCGTGGTGGCGTTGATCCCCACGCCGGACATGGGGGAGAACTGCCCGCCCGTCATCCCGTAGATGCGGTTGTTCATGACGATGGCGGTCATGTCGATGTTGCGGCGGCAGGCATGAATGAAGTGGTTGCCGCCGATGGCCAGGGCGTCGCCGTCGCCCATGGGCACGATCACGTTCAACTCGGGTTTGGATAATTTGACACCGGTGGCGAAGGCCAAAGCCCGGCCGTGCAGGGTGTGCAGGGTGTGGAAGTCCACGTAGCCCGAAATGCGCGAGGAGCAGCCGATGCCGGAGACCATGACGATTTCGTTCTTGCTGAGCCCCAAGCGCTCCACCGCCCGGAGCAGACTGTTCAGCACGGTGCCGTGGCCGCAGCCCGGACACCACATGTGCGGCAGGAAGCGCTGCCGGATGTAATCTTTTACCGCCATGCTAAACCCCCTTCCCCTGGATCAGCCGCAGAATGCTGCGGATATCCTCGGGCGTGATGAAAACCCCGTCGATGCGGTTGGCCAGGAAAACCCGCGCGGGATCGACCACCGCTTTGCGGACCTCCTGCATGATCATGCCCATGTTCATCTCCACCACCACCACGGCCTCGCTGTCGGCGCACTTCTCCCGGACAATCTCCTTCGGAAAGGGCCACAGGGTCTGAAGTTCCAGCAGCCCCAGGCGCTCGCCGCGTTTGCGCCGGCTCTTGACCAGGTGCAGGGCCGAGCGGGCCGCGGATCCATAGGATAGAAGGATGATTTCGGCGTCGTCCAGGTAGTATTCCTTGTAACGCGCCAGCAGGCTGGCCCGGTTTTCGATCTTGTCCACCAGGTGGCGGATCAGGCCATGGACCACATTGGGATCGGCCGAGGGGAAGCCCCACATGTCGTGGTAGAGCCCGGTGACGTTGTAGCGGTGCACACCGCCGAAATCGCTCATGGGCAGGCGGCCGTCCTCGCGCGGCAGATAGGGGTGATAGTCGACCCCGCCCTTGACGGCGGTGCGCAGGCGCTCCACCAGCGGGAGCTCGTCCGGCGCGGGGATGGTCAATTTCTCCCGCATGTGCCCGACCACCTCGTCGAAGAGCAGGATCACCGGTGTGCGGTAGGTTTCGGCCAGATTGAAGGCTTCCACCGTCATTTGGAAGACGTCCTGGTGGTTGGAGGCCGTGAGCGCGATGATGGCATGGTCGCCGTGGGTCCCCCAGCGGGCCTGCATCACGTCACCCTGGCTGCCGTGCGTGGGAATCCCGGTGGAGGGGCCGCCGCGCTGCACATCCACGATCACGCATGGAATCTCGGCCATGATCGCGTAACCCAGGGCTTCCTGCATGAGGGAAAAACCCGGACCCGAAGTGGCCGTCATCACCTTGTTTCCGGTGAGTGATCCCCCGATGATGGCGGCGATGGAGGCGATTTCGTCCTCCATCTGGATAAATTTGCCCCCCGCCGCCGGCAGCCGCCGGGCCAGGATTTCGGCAATTTCCGACGAGGGCGTAATCGGGTAGCCGGCGAAAAAATTAAGCCCGGCGTATAGTGCGCCCTCGACGCAGGCTTCGTTGCCCTGTACGAACTTGATCTGGTTGCTCATCATCAGGCCCTATTCGGTTTCGATTTCAATCGCGAAATCCGGGCAGCGAATTTCGCATAGTTTGCAAGCGATGCAGTCTCCGGGGCGGGCGGCGCAGACCTTGTCCATTTCGTCGAGTTCCAGGACGTTCTTGGGGCAGAAGTGCACGCAGATGCCGCAGCCCTTGCACCAGTCGCGATCGATGTGATGCGCTTTCAGTTTCTTCTTGGCCATGCAGGGTTCCCTTCGCCACGATATGATTCGCGTCCATCCGTCGCGCTCGACGGGCCGGACGGATTCTGAAAACAGTGTGCCGACTCAAAGCAGGCCCTTTAGTGGGTCTCCTGAATTCTGTCAAGCCAAACCGGCGATCGCGCGACGCTTTTTCGGTCGTACGGATGCCGGCGCCATGTCCGTTCATTCCGCCATGATCTTGCGCAGGACAAACGGCAGGATACCGCCGTGGGTGAAATAGTCCACTTCCACCTCGGTATCCAGGCGGGCCAGGACGTCGAATGCAATACTTTGGCCGTCGGGCCTGGTGGCCGTGACGGACAGCTGCGCCCGGGGCGCGATGCCTTCAATTCCCTTGATGGTATAGGTTTCGTCACCTTTGAGCGCCAGGCTCGTTATTCCCTGCCCGTCCAAAAACACGAGCGGCAAAACCCCCATCCCCACCAGGTTGCTGCGGTGGATGCGCTCGAAACTCTCCGCGATCACGGCACGCACGCCCAACAGGTTGGAGCCCTTGGCGGCCCAGTCGCGCGACGATCCGGTGCCGTACTCCCGGCCGGCCAGCACCACCAGGGGCGTATTCTCCTGCTGGTAGGCCATGGCGGCCGCGTAGATATAGGATTCCTCGCCCTCGGGGTATTTCAGGGTAAAGCTGCCCTCCTTGCCGCCCACCATCTGGTTTTTGAGTCGGATATTGCCGAAGGTCCCCCGCATCATGACCTCGTGGTTGCCCCGCCGCGAACCGTAGGAGTTGAACTGGGACGGTTCGACACCCTGGGCCACGAGGTACTGCCCGGCGGGATATTCCTCGGGGATGGCCCCGGCCGGCGAGATGTGATCGGTGGTCACGGTGTCTCCCACCAAAACGAGGGCCCGGGCGTTCTCGACATCGCCCACCGGCGGGGGGTCGGCCTGAAAATCCTCGAAATAGGGCGGGTTCTTGATGTACGTCGACTGGTCGTCCCAGGCGTAGGTGACCGATTTGACGTCGGGCAGGTCGTGCCAGAATTCGTCGCCGTCGAAAATGCGCCCGTATTCGAGGGCGAAGAACTCTTTTTTGACGCTGCTGTGAGCCAGCTCGGCAATCGCCTCGTCGGCGGGCCAGATATCATCCAGATAAACCGGCCGGCCGTTGGGGTCCAGCCCCACCGGTTCGTAGGTCATGTCGATGTCGATGTGCCCGGCCAGGGCGAAGGCCACCACCAGCATGGGGGAGGCCAGGAAATTGGACTTGATGTTCTGGTGGATGCGGGCCTCGAAATTGCGGTTGCCGGAAAGCACCGAGGCCACGTTGAGGTCGTTGTCGGCAATGCATTTCTCGATCACCGGGTTGAGCGGACCGCTGTTGCCGATGCACGTGGTGCAGCCGAATCCGGCCAGGTGAAAGCCGAGCGCTTCGAGATAGGGCATGAGCCCGGCGTCCTGCAGGTACTGGATCACCACCTTGGAGCCCGGGGCCAGCGAGGTTTTGACGTGGGCGGGCACCTTGAGCCCGCGCTCGACCGCGTTCTTGGCCAGCAGACCGGCCCCCAGCAGGACGGAGGGGTTGGAGGTGTTGGTGCAGGACGTGATCGCGGCGATGACCACGCTGCCGTTGTTGAGTTCGATCGGCGTGCCGTGCAGGTCCAGGCGGCAGGCGCCGTCCGACACCGGCCGGCACCTGGCCAGGCGTGAGGTCTTGGTGCCGGACTCGTCGTGGAACTGGGAGATGCGTGCCATCTCCTCGTCGCGGTCGTAGGCGCAGCCCAGAATGTCGGCGAACTTGCCCTTGAGATCGGGCAGCGCGATGCGGTCCTGGGGCCGGGCCGGGCCGGATACGCAGGGCACCACCGTGGAAAGGTCCAGTTCGAGCACGTCGGTGTACTCCGGCGATTCATCGCCCGTGTAGAAAAGCATATTCTCCCGGGCATAGACCGCCACGCGGTCGGCCGCCTGGTCGCGGTTGGTAATCCGCAGGTAGTCGATGGTCTTCTCGTCCACCGGGAAAAAACCCAGGGTGGCGCCGAATTCGGGCGTCATGTTGGCGATCGTGGCGCGGTCGGGGATCGAAAGCTTCTTCATGCCCGGCCCGAAGAACTCCACGAACTTCTCCACGACCCCGTATTCACGCAGCATCTGGGTGACCGTCAGAACCATGTCGGTGGCGGTGACTCCGGGTCGCAGTTCGCCCGTCATGCGGAAACCGATCACCTGGGGAATCGATAGATAATAGGGCTGTCCCAGCATGACCGCCTCGGCCTCGATGCCGCCCACGCCCCAGCCCATAACCCCCAGGGCGTCGATCATGGTGGTGTGGGAGTCGAGCCCCACGAGGGTGTCCGGAAAGGCCAGGGTGCGGCCGTTTTCTTCCGCCGTCATCACCACCTGCGCCACGTTTTCCAGGTTCACCTGGTGGCAGATCCCCGAGCGCGGCGGCACGACCTTGAAATCGTCGAAGCTCTGCTGGGCCCATTTCAAAAAGGCGTAACGCTCGCCGTTGCGTTCGTACTCTTTGCGCACGTTCTCGACCACGGCATCGACCGTGCCGTAGGCATCCACCTGGACCGAATGGTCCACGACCAGGTCCACCGGCACCAGGGGATTGACCTTGGCCGGATCGCCGCCCATTTTTTCAACCGCATCCCGCATGGCCGCCAGGTCGACCACGGCCGGCACGCCCGTGAAATCCTGCATCAGCACCCGGGCGGGGTGATAGGGGATCTCCGGCGGCGTCTCATAGGTCTTCTGCCAGCCGGCGATGTTGCGCAGATCTTCCTCCTTGACCACGCGTCCGTCGAGCTTGCGCAGGAGGTTCTCCACCAGGATGCGGATCGAAAACGGCAGACGTTGGATGTCGGCCACACCGTCGGCCTCAAGCCCCTTGATGTCGAACATGGTATAGGTCTGGCCGCCGGCCTCGAATTCTCGCGTGAAGTCTTCTTTCTTCATGGTATCCCCCAATCGGCTGATAAATTTTCGAAAAATGGCGACGGTCTCGGAAAAAGTCCGATCGCGGTGTTACGCTGCAGCGCGCGTCATGGCCGCGCACCAAAAGTACGCTTCATTCCTCGAGATTCGCAAGTCTTGCGTTCGAAATTTTTCCGAAACCGTCTGAAACTCGAATTTGGCGAGGCCATTAATGGTATACCTCGAAGGATTTTTTTCGGGTCGGAACCTCAGATGACGCGAATGCGGATGGTTTCCGGCGCCGCCGTGCGAAATCGCTTGCGGCAATGGCGATCGGCGCCGGGCGGGGTTTCCCCGTGAATTGAATGCTGGGTTATTAACACCGCCGGTGCAACCGGGTAAAGCCTAAAATCAGCCGGTCGCCGCGCCCGCACCTGGAGTCCGCGACAAGCCAAGTTAAACCGCACGCCTTTGCGGTCGCAGGACGACCGCTTGGTGATCACATGGCGGCAACGACCGCATCGGCGAACGCGGAGCAGCTGACCTCGTTGGCGCCCTCCATCTGCCGGGCCAGGTCGTAGGTCACCGTCTTGTGCTGCACCGCGCCGATCAGTCCCCCGCGTACCAGCGCCGCGGCCTCGTTCCAGCCCATGTGGTCGAGCATCATGGCCCCGGAGAGAACCAGCGAGCCCGGGTTGACCTTGTCAAGACCGGCGTATTTGGGTGCCGTTCCGTGGGTGGCCTCGAACACGGCACATTCCGCACCGATATTGGCGCCGGGCGCCATGCCCAGTCCACCGGCCATGGCCGCCAGGGCGTCGGACATGTAGTCGCCGTTGAGGTTGGGCATGGCCAGCACGTCGTATTCGGCCGGGCGCAGCAGAATCTGCTGAAACATGGCGTCGGCGATGCGGTCCTTGATCACGATGCGCCCCTCGGGCACCTTACCGTCGTGCTGGTCCCAGAGATCCTGTTCGGTGATGATCTTTTCGCCGAATTCCTCCCGGGCCAACTCGTAGCCCCAGCGGCAGAAGGCGCCCTCGGTGAACTTCATGATATTGCCCTTGTGCACCAGGGTCACGCTGGGGCGATGGTGCTCGATGGCGTACTGAATCGCCATGCGCACCAGGCGCCGGGTGCCGAAGCGGCTGATGGGCTTGATCCCGATGCCCGAGCCCTCGCGGATCGTAAGGCCGGCCTCTTTTTCGATGAAGGCGGTAAGTTTGAGGGCCATCTCCGAGTCGGCCTCCCACTCGTAGCCGATGTAGACGTCTTCGGTATTCTCACGGAAAACGACCATGTCGACGTTCTCGGGCGCCACCACCGGGCTGGGAATGCCGCCGATGTGCCGCACCGGACGCACGCAGCCAAAGAGATCCAGCACCTGGCGCAGCTGGACGTTGACGCTGCGGATGCCGCCGCCGACCGGCGTGGTCAGCGGTCCCTTGATGGCCACGTGGTATTCGCGTACGGCCGCCAGGGTGTCCTCGGGCAGCCAGTCGCCGGTGGTGTTGAACGCCTTTTCCCCGGCCAGCACCTCTTTCCAGGCAATGCGGCGGCCGCCGTCGTAGGCCTTGGCCACGCTGGCATCCAGCACCTTCTGCGTGGCCCGCCAGATGTCCGGTCCGATGCCGTCACCTTCGATGTAGGGAATGATAGGGTCATCCGGCACCGTCAGGCGGCCGTCGGCGGCCATCGTGATCTTGGATCCTTCGGTCATGGTAGCGCTCCAGTCAAATAGGGATCATGGTTTAATTGTCAGCTGAGCGACATGAAATCTTCCGTCGTCAGGACTGAATGCCGGGCACGAAGCCTTGCCCGTATGAGTCGTGAGGTTTTGCCAAACTAATACAGTTGTGGCCGCAGGTAAACCGGAAAACCTGACAAA
>CAYMAR010000073.1:0-12314 GCA_964388465.1 uncultured Desulfobacteraceae bacterium | reverse complement strand
GCCTTTTATAGACTTAGTTAAGAAAGGATGCCGAGCCTGTCAATTTGAACGTCCAACGGGAGATCCTCCGACTGAAAAGCCATTTTCGGGATTCGGCCGCCTTCATCGTGACGGGAATACGTCAAACGCCATCCGGCTGTTGTAATTCACGACACACTTGTTGATATTTGCCACAAATCCCAAAATTTTTTATAATATTGATTTTATTTAATATTTTTTGTATCTAAGGCTAAAAGTTTTTTGGGTGTTGTATTTTTATACATTTTGTTGCATTTACCTACAGCAGGCAGAAATGGGCTCGGTATTTTACAACAATCATTTCAGTGGCTTGATGTTGCGACCACCTCAATGCGTTGGCATCGGTCTTGCTCTATAAATGAGATCAAGTTCAAAACGGCTAGGATAGGATGAACGCCTTGAGTGAACGCCGCAACCGCCGCAAACCACCTTCAACCAGTGAGGCCGCTGGAATCGATAGCAACCCACCCGCCGGGAAGCCGTCGCAGATCTTTCATCCCTTCAAGCCGCGCTCGTGCGTATGGTCGCAGGGTCGCCTGGATATGAACAAGGTCTGTGAAAAAAGTCATCGCTGCAGCGAATGCCCCTTGGACAAAGCCCTGCAGGACGCCGCCGAGAAAAATCGCAACGCCCGCCGTCAAGGCAAAATTCCTCTGACCCCCAACGGCCGTATCGCCTACACCCGCGAACGCCTCAAAATGCTGCCGGACGGCGAGCGCCCCTGCCTGCTCTACGCCAACGGCCTGATTGACTACAAAATCTGCTGCAGCAACTACGAATGCGTCTTCTGTGAATTTGACCGCTATTTTACCGATCAATATCACGTTCATGCCGTGGTCCGCCCCCTGGACATCATGAACATTCAAGGGTTCCGACTGCCGCAGGGCTATTATTTCCACCTGGGACACACCTGGGTGCGTGTCGAGGAAAAGGCCGAGGTCTGCATCGGGATCGACGATTTCGTCCTGCGGCTGGCAGGGGGCGTGGATCGAATCGAGCTGCCGTTCGTGGGCGATGAAATCCCAAGGGGACATACGGTCTTCAAAGCGTGCCGGGGGTCAAAGCAAATTAACCTGCAGATGCCCGTCAACGGGATCGTCACCGCCATCAATCTGGCCGCCCGGGAAAAACCCGCCATCGTTGCAGAGGACCCTTATGCCGGCGGCTGGCTGGTCAAGGTCCAAGCCCGGAACCTGCGCCGCGATCTCAAGCATCTGACCATCGGCAGTGAGACGGTGGAATGGCTCAACCACGAAATTGACCGGCTGAACCGCGAATTCGAATCCATTGGCGGCGCACCGGTCGATGGCCCCCCGGCCGGCGACGGGGATCCGGCGGCGGCCGCGCCGCTGATCGACTGGGAAAGACTTGGGCGGCTGTTTTTACACACGCCCTGAATCGTTGCCCTCAAAGCAACGCCTAAACGACCAAAGCCCCCTCGGGGAAAAAACGATCGGACGGAAAGGAGGCACGAACAGACCCACATGGCCGTCCCGAAGAATAGCAGCTTCCGGGAGGCCGCGAATGTCCGCTGGGGAGTCGGGGGAAGCAATATCATCCGTTGAGCAGGAACAGTCAAAGGAGAAAGGTATGGATCGTTCACAAAACTGGAATTGGAACAGCGGCAAGCGGATCATTGCCGAATTTGGGAAATGGGAGGAAGCGTTTGATTGGGTCGAAGAGCCTTACGTGAGCCCGGACGGCGACAAGATTGCAGCGGTCGTCAAAACCGGCGAAATGGAATTCAGCGTCTGCGTCAACGGCAGCGCCTGGGAAAACACCTTCGACAAAGTGTGGTACGTTCGGTTCGCGCCCGACGGACGCCTGACGGCGATTGTTTCCGACACGGGTGCCTGGACCCTGGCGATCGACGGCAACGCCTGGGAGGAGACCTTCGATTATATCTGGGACACCCGGTTCACACCGGACGGGAAGACCATTGTCTGTAACGCCCAGCAGGGCATGAAATACCTGCTCGTTAAAAACGGCGCCCCCTGGGGGGAGTCGACTTTCGCCAATATTGGTGACACGGCGATCAGCCCGGACGGCAGCCGCCTGGCAGCCGTGGTCCAGACCGAAGAATTCAATGAAGGCGATATCTTTAAGTTCCAGGAGGGCTGCTACACCGTGGCCGTAAACGGCCACACTTGGGATCGCAACTTTGTTAACGCCTGGCAAACAAGCTTTTCGGCCAACAATCAGCACGTGGCCACCGAAGTGCGCCTCTCGCTCTACGATTATACGATTGCGGTCGACGGCAACACCTGGGACAGCACCTATCCCTCGGTCTGGAAACCGGTATTCAACCCCCTGGACACCACCGTGACGGCACCGGTGAAAACCGCGGGCGCCTGGAGTCTGGCCTGTGACGGGCGGCCCCTGTGGACCAAAAAATACGCCCAGCTCTGGCACCACACGTTCAGCCCGGACGGCAGCAGAATTGCCGCCATCGCCGCACCCAAATTCGGGCGCTGGACCATGGCCGTCGACGACCAGCCCTGGTCGGCGACGTTCGGCGATTTCGTCGACGACGCGGTGTTCAGCCCGGACGGGCAGCACCTGGCCTGCATCGGGGTCGAGAACAAGCAGCACCGCATCGTCATCGACGGGAAACCCTGGGCGGAAGGCTACGACATGGCCTGGAAGCCGGTTTTCAGCCCGGACAGCCAGCACGTGGCCGCCAAGGTCGAAAAGGCCGGCAAATTCTCTATCGTCGTTGACGGCAAGCCGCTCAAAGAAGCATTCGACCGGGTCTGGGATCCGGTCTTCAGCCCGGACAGTCAGCAGATCATGGTACGGGCGCTAGAGGGCCGCGGCGCGGAGGCGGTTTACACGCGCGCCGTCTTACCTGTAACGGACATACTGGGCTGAAAGGAGTACAACCATGCATGCCATTTATAATTTTGTCTCCGGACCGCTGGCCTGGGTGGCCTTCATTGTGTTTTTCGGGGGCATTCTCTACCAGTTGATCAGCCGGGCATTGCTGGCTCAAAAAAAGGACCATTATGTCTACGAATATTGGAGCTTCCGCTATGCCCTGCGCTCCATTATGCACTGGATCGTACCCTTTGCCAGCACCAACAGCCGCAACCGCCCGGTGCTCACGATCGTGACCTTTGTCTTTCACGTTTGCATCTTTATCGCGCCACTCTTTCTGTTTGCCCACATCACGCTCATTTACGATGCCTTCGGCATCAGCTGGTGGTTTATGCCCGACGGCGTGGCCGATATCCTGACGCTGGTGGTGATCGGCGCCTGTATCTTTTTTTTGGTGCGCCGCCTGGTGCAGCCCGATGTCAAATACCTCTCGACACCCACGGATTTCGTTCTCCTGGGCCTGGTGGCCGCGCCTTTCATTACCGGATACTGGGCCTACCACCGGTGGCCGGGGAATGAATTCATGACGATTCTGCACATGTTCTCGGCCGAAGTGCTGCTGGTCGCGATCCCCTTCACGAAGCTCAACCACCTGTTCCTGTTCTTCTTCACGCGCGGGTACATGGGCTCGGAGTTCGGCGGGGTGCGGTTCGCACGGGATTGGTAATCGCCTTTTCAGGACCCCTTCAGGAAGGAAGTCAAGGATGAATGACGCAAAAGCTGTTGAAACCAAAGAAATCTATGACAAAGGCATCGAGGAAGGCGCCGCCAAACTGACGCCGGAGAAAATCCAAAAAGTCTACCAGCAGATGATGAGCGCCGAAGCCGGTGCCCGTTTGAAAACCTACGTGGAGAACTGCGTGAGCTGTGGCCTCTGCAGCGAGGCCTGTCATTTCTACCTCTCGTTTGACAAAGATCCCCGCTTTTCACCGGCCGGCAAAGTCCGGCAGACCATGGCCGAACTGATGAAGAGGAAAGGCAAGGTCAGCGTGGAATTCATGAAAAAGGCCTCCGAGATCGCCAGCACCGAGTGCAACCTGTGCAAACGCTGCGCCCAGTACTGCCCCTTCGGCCTGGATGTGGCCTTCGTGATGCTGTTCGTCCGGCGCCTGTGCCACAAGCTGGGGATTTCACCCCAGTACATCCAGGACACCGCCCACAGCCATTCGGTCACCGGCAACCAGATGTGGGTCAAAGAAGATGAATGGATTGACAGTCTCCAGTGGCAGGAGGAGGAGGCCCAGGAGGAGATCGAGAACCTGCGCATCCCCGTCGAGAAGGAGGGGGCCGAGATCTTCTATTCGGTGATCGGGCCAGAGCCCAAGTTCCGGGCCCAGCTGATCTATCAGGCTGCCGTGATTTTCAATGCGGCCGGCCTGAACTGGACCATGCCGGCCACGCCGGGCTGGGACAACAGCGACATGGCCATGTACACCGGCGACAACGAAATCATGGCCCGCATCAAGCGCATGCACTTCGAGACGGCCATGCGCCTCAAAGTCAAACGGGTCGTTATGGGGGAATGCGGCCACGCCTTCCGTTCGATCTACGACATGGGCAACCGCGCCCTGGGCTGGCGCATGCCGCCGGTGGAGGTGACCCACTCGATCGAGTTTTTCTACGAACTGCTCCGGGACGGCAAAATCAAAATCCCCGAGAAATATAAACCCACGGTAACGATTCACGATCCCTGCAATGTCGTCCGCGGGCGCGGGCTGCACGACATGCTGCGCTACGTGGTGCACGCGGTCTGCGAGAACGTGGTCGAGATGCACCCCAACCGCGAGCACAACTTCTGCTGCTCGGCCGGCGGCGGCGTGATCAACTGTGGACCGCCCTTCAAGATGAAACGCGTCAACGGCAACAAGGTCAAGGCCCAGCAGCTGTTCGAGGCCAAAAGCCACGGGGCCGAAACCTGCGTCGCGCCTTGCCACAACTGCCACGGCGGTCTGGAAGACATCATCCACCACAATGAAATCGGGATGGATCTGAAATTCCTGGGCGACATCATCTACGAGGTCATGGAAAAGCCCGAACGCGTCTAGCCGCCCACGATACCGTCTCGTAAAGACGCCGAAAGGACAAGGAGAAAACCGCATGCAAACCAAATACGTTTTGATCCTGACATTGATTGGCACGATCGCTCTGGCCGGGTTGACGGCGTACGCCCAGGAAGATATTGAATTTGTGGATGACAGTGGATTCGCGACCAACATGCGCCCCCTGGCGGCCTTCAAACATGACGAGCACAACGAGAAGGCCGGCATCGAGGACTGCATCGAATGCCATCATGTCTATGATGATGCCGGCAATCGGTTGGAAGACGAGAGTTCCGAAGACCAGGAATGCTCCGAGTGCCACGGGGCCGAGGGCGATGAATACCCCATGGAGCTTGTGAGCCGCTATCACATGAACTGCAAGGGCTGCCACCAGGCGGAAAAGGCCGGCCCGGTCACCTGCGGGACCTGTCATGTGGGCACGCAGTAAGGATGATGCGATCGCCGCCAAACCCCTCTGGGGTATAAGGCCGCGATCGGAACCATCGGCGCAAACAACCAACAGAAAGGCCGACCCATGGGAAAATTCATTCTGATCATCGACGACGACCCGGTGGTGGTCAAATATTTGCAGACCCTCTTTGAGGAAAGTGATTACGAAACCGACTCCGCCTCCAACGGCGTTGACGGCATGGAAAAGATGAAGGCGCGCAAACCCGATCTGATCACGCTCGATCTGGAGATGCCCGAGGAGTGGGGCTCCCGCCTCTATCGCAAGATGAGCAAGGACCCGGAACTGAAGGACATCCCCGTTATCGTCATCAGCGGGATGTCCGGCCGCCATGCGGTCAAGTCGGCGGTCGCCTACGTGGCCAAGCCGTTCGACCCCGACAAACTGCTGGGCATCGTCAAAAAAACCATCGGTTGATAAATCGACCATCCAGCGGCGGTTCCGCGCAAGCGCTCGGGCGGAACCGCCGTTGTTGGACACCACTGCTCCTCTGATCCTTCCCTATCGCTCGCTCTCGATCGTGCAGATCATTAACGCCCCTGACCAGCTAAATTTCTATTGCCATCGCGCTAAAATCGTCGCGGCAAGCCCTCTGAGGGCGACTTGGTCGCCATAGATATAACCGGTCCAATTATCTTTCTCCCTCACAAGCATGGTGAAATGTTCAGGGGATGCGTCCTGCCCTTTATGGGAGAGAAGTAAAATTCTCACGATAAGCGTCGAAGGTTGCGAAACGCCTACGCAGGGAAAAAGGGGGATGAGGCGGTTTAACTTTCCAGAGGTTGCGGCGTGAGGGGGCACAATGCGGTTCCGCATGGCTGCAGCAATTTGACGCCCGCAGGCGTAGCCCACGCTACGTCGAGGACCGGCAAAAAGCGAGAACACCGCTTGAGACCGCAAGATGCCCCTTACGGCACGCCCCTACTTGGATTTTTGGATGTTATAGCGTTTGATCTTGTTGTAAAGCGTGGACCGGTCGATCCCCAGCAAACGGGCGCAGCGGGTCATATTCCAGTCGTTTTCATTCAGAATGTGGGTGATGTGCGCCCGTTCCATCTGGCGCAGGGAACCGCTGAACAGCGGCGGCGGGCATTCCGGCCGGTAAAAGGGGAGGTCTTCCGGGGCGATCTGGTCGGTCTTGCCGATGACCACCGCCCTTTCGATGGCGTTGCGCAGTTCGCGGACATTGCCCGGCCATTCATGCAGCATCATTTCGTCCATGGCGCCGCGGCTGATGCGGCGAACGGTCTTGCCGGTTTCTTTGATGTAGTGCAGCAGGAAGTGCTCGGCCAGCAAGGGGATATCCTCCTTGCGCTCCCGCAGAGGGGGCATCTCAAGCGTGATCACATTCAGGCGGTAATATAAATCCTCCCGGAAGTCGCCGGCCGAAACTGAAGCCTTGAGGTCGCGGTTCGTGGCCGCAATGACCCGGAAATCAGCCTCCAGGGGCTGCGTGCCCCCCACCCGGTAAAAAACGCGGTTTTCCAGCACGCGCAGCAGATCGACCTGCATGCGCATGCTGATCTCGCCGATCTCATCCAGAAAAAGCGTACCCCCGTTGGCCAGTTCCAGGCGGCCTCTCTTGGTTTCGGCCGCGCTGGTAAAGGCACCCTTCTGGTAGCCGAAAAGCTCGCTTTCCATCAGGTTTTCGGGAATCGCGCCACAGTTGACGGTAACAAACGGTCCGTTGCGGCGGGGGCTGTTGGAGTGAATGGCTTTGGCGGCCAGCTCTTTGCCCGTGCCGGTTTCGCCGGTGATCAGGATGGTGGTGTCCATGGGGGCCACGTCCTGAATCAGCTGGAAGATACGCTGCATGGCCACGGACTGGGCGATCATGCTTTCGAAGCGGTCCGTCGGAATGATGAATTCACTCGTCGCCGCTCCGCTGCCCGGCTCCACACGGCGGGCCATGATTTCATGCAGCCGTCCGCAGAGTTTGTCCGGCTGGACGGGTTTCAGCAGATAGTCATGGGCCCCTTCACGCATGCAGTCAACCGCGTTGCGGATGCTGCCATAGGCGGCCATCATGATGACGACCCCATCCGGATCACTGGCTTTGATCTGCTTCAACAGCGTCAGACCGACGACGCCGTCTTCCCCCACATCGATCAACATAACCTGAAACCGCTGATTGTGCAGCAGGGCCAGGGCGGCATCCCCAGGTGCGGTCGTCGTAACGTCGTACCCCCTTTCCGTCAGGCAGTCGGCCAGTTTCTCACGGGCCTCGCGCTCGGTATCGATGATCAGAATCCGGCCGGTAAAGGGTATCATCGAAGCCATCCGCGACGCTAGGACGCCACCAGGGCTTCGGCGCGCGCGACGACATTGTCTACGGTGAAGCCGTACTTGGCCTGCACCACCGGACCCGGCGCCGAAGCGCCGAACGTCTTCACGCCGACCACCCGGTCGGGCCCCAGGACATAGCGCTCCCACCCCATGGGGGAACCGGCCTCCACGGCGAGGCGCACGGTCACTTCCGGCGGGAGCACCTGATCGCGGTACGCCGCCGGCGCGGCCTCGAAAAGCTCCCAGCTCGGCATGCTGACCACCCTGGCGGCAACCCCCTTCCGGGCAAGAACCGCGGCGGCCTCGAGAGCCAGATGGACTTCGGATCCGCTGGCTATCAGAATGATATCCGGGCGCCCGTCGGTGTCGACCAGAATATAGGCGCCGTTGGCCAGATTTTCGGCGGGGGGCATTTTCCGACGGTCGAGGACCGGCAGTTTCTGGCGCGTCAACGCCAGCACCACCGGATGTTCCCGGGATTCGAGGGCCTGGCGCCAGGCTTCGGCCGTTTCTGTGGCATCGGCCGGGCGGATGACCGTCAAGCCCGGAATGGCACGCAGGCTGGCCAGATGCTCGACCGGCTGGTGGGTGGGCCCGTCTTCGCCCACGGCGATGCTGTCGTGGGTGAGAACGTAGATTACGGGCAGCCCCATGAGCGCGGCCAGGCGGATGGCCGGCCGCATGTAGTCGGCAAAAACCAGAAAGGTCCCCCCGTAAGGTCGCACGCCGCCGTGCAGCTGCATGCCGGAGATGACGGCTGTCATGGCGTGTTCGCGGACGCCGAAACGGATGTTGCGGCCCGCATAGGATGTCCTCTGAAATTCGGGCGAACCGTTGATGAAGGTTTTGTTGGAAGGCGCCAAATCGGCGGAGCCGCCGATCAGGTTGGTCACTTGAGCGGCCACGGCATTCAGCACGGTCCCCGAAGCCGCCCGGGTGGCGATGGGGCCATCCTGGGGGGTGAATGCTGGCAGGCACGCGGCCCAGTCCGCGGGCAGAAGGCCATCGATAAAGGCCTGCCATTCTTCGGCCGCCTGAGGTTCACGGTTTCGAAACGCGTTCAGGCGTTCGTGCCATGCCGCTTCCAGCTCCTGGCCGCGGGCCAGGCATTCGCGGTAGCGGGCGGCGACTTCAGCGGGAATGCAAAAGAATGCGTCGTCTGGGCATCCCAGGCACTGTTTGGTAAGACACACCTCGGCCGCGCCCAGCGGGGCGCCGTGGGCATCGGCCGTGCCCTGCTTGTTGGGACTGCCGAAGGCGATCTGGGTGCGCAGCATGATGATCGAGGGGTGCTCCGTGTCGGCCCGGGCCGCTTCGATGGCGGCGGCAATCGCCACAACGTCGTTGCCGTCGGCCACGTGCTGGACGTGCCAGCGGCAGGCCGCAAACCGCTGGGCGACATCCTCGGTGAAGGCGATCTCGGTCGACCCTTCGATCGAGATCTGGTTGTCATCGTAGAGCACGATCAACTTTCCCAGTCCGAGATGACCGGCCAGCGAGGCGGCTTCCTGGGTGATCCCCTCCATCAGGTCGCCGTCGCCACAGATGACGTACGTGAAATGATCCACGGGACCGTCGCCGTTCGCCCCGAAGCGGGTCGCCAGGTGCCGCTCGGCCATGGCCATGCCGACGGCATTGGCGAAACCCTGGCCGAGAGGGCCGGTCGTGGTCTCGACCCCGGGGGTATGGCCGTACTCGGGATGGCCGGGGGTCTTGCTGCCCCACTGCCGGAAATTCTTGATTTCATCCAGGCTCAAATCATAGCCGCTCAGGTGAAGCAGGCTGTAGAGCAGCATGGACGCGTGTCCCCCCGAAAGGACGAAACGGTCGCGGTCGGGCCAAAGGGGATTGGCGGGATTGTGGCGCAAATAGCGCGTCCACAGCACATGGGCGGCCGCCGCCATGCCCATCGGGGCGCCGGGATGCCCCGACTTGGCCTTTTCGACGGCATCCATGGCCAGGGTGCGAATGGTGTTGATGCACACCAGGTCGAGATCGGAACGTTTGGCGGTCGGGCCTTCACTCATCTTGCAAAATCTCCTTTTTTATCCAATCGCTGCTTTTTCGAAAGTCTTCCGGCCATTTTGTAAAGCACCAACCGACGGTAACGGCCCGGTCTACAGGGCCCGCAGATATTCCGGCTTCAAACGGATGTCACCGTCGAGGGCTTGGCTGATCAACTGGAGGGTCTTCTCCTTGTCCGCCGGCATCCGGGCACGAATCGGCAGGTAATTCGACGCGTGGTTGGCATGAAACAGGCCGCGGGTCATATGGGTGTGCGCCAGCATGGTGCCCAGCTCCTTCAGCATCTCGCGGGGACCGATCAGATCGAAGCGGCCGTTTTCGTAGTCGGTGTGCATCGGTGTGCCGGGAATCAGCATCAGGCTGAGCGCCCCCACGAATTCGGGATCGATGGCCGTCAGCACGCGGCCGGTTTCCCGGGCGTGGATGTCGGATCGCTCGCGACCGGCCACGCCCAACAGCACCGTCAGCGACAGTCGGATGCCCGCGTGGCGGACTTTGCGCCCCGCCGCGATCATGCGGGCGGCATCGGCCCCCTTGCTGACTTTCCTGAGGGTTTCATCATCGCCGGATTCGAGACCCATGTAGACAATACCCAAACCAAGCCCGGCGAGGGCGGTCAGTTCTTCCGGGGTTTTCCTGTCGATACTCTTGGTATTGGCGTAGAGGCCAACCCGGGTAACCCAGGGAAGCCGGGCCTTGATCTTCTCCATGATGGTCACCAGGCGCCGCTGTGGGATAATCAGGCCGTCACCGTCGCAGAGAAAAAGCCGCTTCTGGTTGCGGCAGTGCCGGGCGGCGAAATCGATATCGGCATCGATGATGTCGTCCGGTTTGATCTTGAAGCGTTCCCCTTTGTAAGCCCCGCAGAATGTACACTTGTTGTGCGAACAGCCCACGGTGACCTGCAACAGGATGCTGTTGGCCTCGCTGGGCGGCCGGATGATGTTGCCTTCGTAATGCATGCGGTCCGGTTGCTCCTCTCATGGTCTTCGGCGGATAAGCGGCGGGCCGTCGCTACCGATCGGCGGCAGCCGTGCCGGGACGGGCAATCCTACCCCAGTTGGCCGTGCCGAAGCAACCCGGACGGCCTGGCGAATCGGCGCCCGCTGGCACGGGTACCGGCGGTAGTGCGTATTCAGACGCCACGCGCCAGCCATTTCAGGATCAGGTCATAGATCAAAGGAATGCCGATGGCCGGGAGCATGTTACCGATCC
The DNA here is from genome assembly GCA_964388465.1 of uncultured Desulfobacteraceae bacterium. GTDB lineage: Bacteria > Desulfobacterota > Desulfobacteria > Desulfobacterales > UBA5852 > JABZFP01. Next base: position 1,385 of record CAYMAR010000073.1, on the reverse strand, counting down.
GCAGCCGTTTGATTCCCAGGATATTGAAACCGATGGCCAATATGAGCAGCCCCCCCACGGCGGTCATCTGCTCGACCACCGCCGGTGTCAGCAGCGGTTTCAGATGGACCGCGGAGAGGGTGATGGCCCCCTGATAGATCAATACCGCCAAGGCGGAAAAGATGACGCCGATGCCCAGCGTGGATGCGAAGACGATGGACGTCACGCCATCCAGAAGCGATTTGGCATAAAGCGTCTGGTGATTGCCGGTCAGGCCGCTTTCCAGCGAGCCCACCACGGCCATGGCCCCGACGCAGAACACCAGGCTGGCGGTGACAAAAGCATTGGCGATGCCCTCTTCCGAACCGGCCAGCCGCTGCCCGATCCAGCGTCCCATTCGCTCCAGACGATCTTCGATGCGCAGGGCCTCGCCCACCAGACTGCCGGCCGCCAGGCTGACGATCACCAACAGGAGCGCATCGGTTTGAAGAGCGCCCTTGGCCCCGATCAACAGTACGGCGAGGCCGATGGCACCGATAACCGACTCCTTGAAATGTGCGGGGATGCCGCCCTTGAGTCCAATTCCCACGAGGCTGCCCATGACGATGGCCAAGGCATTGATTAATGTTCCTTGCACCCTGTTCCTCCTCAACGCATATGCCGACCGACCCTATTGAATCTGCCATTAAATTGCAATGGCCAAACATGGCCGCTCGCCAGGGCGGCATTCAACGCCCGAGGGAATGCATTCAGGTGTTATTACGCTTTGAGTGCCGCGGTCAGCACCAACCGGTGGTGTCGCATGGCGATCAGGCCGCTCCCGGAGGGCCTCCGTTGGGGGGGTGTATCGGCGGAAAGTCCTTGTCTTTGCCGTTCCTCAGGAAATCATAGAAACTTACGGGATCCGGCCGACGAATGAAATGGCGGATGTTGCGGATCAGGTAGGCGGTCGTTTCGGCCTCGCCGTCATTGATGAGGCGGAAGGCCAGCATGCGCTGCAGGCGCTTGTCTTCCTTGTCACGGTCGGGCACCATTCGCATGACACGCTGAAAAATGGCCCGAAACGGGCCCGAGCGTTTCTCGATTGCAATGAGCTTTGTGTTCATAAGGCTGATAACCGATTGGGAGACAACACCCTTAGTGAGAGAATGATAAGACATGGCCAACGACGCGCAAGCCGCTCGACGGCCGGCATACAACGGGAAGCCGGTGAAAGGTGCTGAACCTATTGAAAAATATTTCATGGCATACTAAACTTAGAGGTTAATACCGGACGGTAACCATGCGAGCGATTGAGGCGAGAGATTGAGCGGCATCAATTCCGGGACACGCAGCGACCATGGGCAGTGATGCACGCCAAATAAGGAACCTACAGCGCGCCTTGGAGACGGAACGCGACCTGCGTC
>CAYMAR010000072.1:0-12493 GCA_964388465.1 uncultured Desulfobacteraceae bacterium | reverse complement strand
TCAAGGAGGGGATCGATGCGTATCCGGCAGACATCGGTTTTCATGGAAAGGGCCCTGGAGCGCTTCAAGGAAATAACGGAGCTGTTGAATGAAGCCGGTATCAACATTCGGGCCCACTCGCTCGTGGGCCACAGCAGTACGCCCTATAAGATTCTGAGGATGATCGTGGATGACACGGACCGGGCAGTGTCGGTGCTCAAGAATCGCGGCCTCAGCGTCAAAGCCGACGAGGTGCTGGCGGTCGAGGTGGACGACCGTACCGGCGGGCTGTACCGTATTCTGGACGTCCTTGAAAAGGAGGGGCTCGAGTTGCAATACACCTATGCCGCCGTCCATTGCGTCAGCACCAAGGCCGCCATGATTTTCAAATTCGATGAACTGTCCCGGGCGGCGAAGGTGCTGGCCGGGCAGAATATCGTTCTGTTCACGGCCGAAGAATTATAACGGGCCGCTGCCGTGCAGTTGCCGGTCACAAGGCGGTTGGAAAGGATTCATTCCGGCGTTGTGGCCGACCCGGAATAAAATGTCGGTGCCCCTCGAGGGTGTTTAGATATTTATTAAGTTGGATTCCTGCGATGTTCAAACGACCCTGACCGCGGGTGGGGGTCCCAAGGGAGACGGCAGAATGAATTCGGAATACAAAGCGGTCTGCCAGCGGATTCTAGAGGATGACCGCGATCTGGTGGGTGTCAGCTATCGGAAACTCGATTGCGGCTGCATGCAGTTTTGTGGCGTCTCCCCGCAGGGGGAGACGCTGGCGTGCCGCCACCATGTCTCGGGTCAGCCCCCGACGCGCAACCTGGAACCGCTGGTCTGCCTAAAATGCCGCAAAGACAATGAATTCGCCCTGGAGCGCACGGTGGAAAAAGGGATCTTCTGGGCCGCCAATGCCCCAGAACCCGAAGCGCAGACGCAAATTCGCCTCAAAGTTCTGGGGCCGGACGACGGCACCCAGGGATAGCGGCGGCCCCCCGTCCGGGTTGGGGTCCTCGGCGTTGTCCCCCATCGACCGCACGATCGCGGCACCTGTGGTTGCCCAAGCGCGGCAACCCGGGTCCGCCCCCAAATCGACCGCTTCTGGTTGATGGCGGGGGCGGCGCCATCCGCCGATGTCACCTCGCGTGCCAGACAGGTTTTCCCCGCATTTTCTCCTCTTTGCCCCTTACGACGATCCCGCAGGCCTTGTTCTTCGCGGTCCAACGTTCGACGGACCTAAAGTCCATCCGCTTTGTTGCCGATACGATGAACAGTGCTTAGTGAATTCATGATTTAATTTTTTTTAGTTGTGGTGCCATGAAACGGAACGGATTCCTGACAATGCTCTTCCTGGCCGTGGGGGTCTTCACCTCTGCGGTGGTGTTTGCGGCGGCGGGCGAGCGACCCTATCGCAATTGCTATCAGGACGCAAGTTTCGGAAACAACATCGTTTTAGAGGGGACGGATTTTGAAACGAAACGTCTGGCCGGCTGGCTCGATCGCATTGCCGCGGTGCCCAAAGGCCGAAACACGCTTCGGTCGATCCAGGACAGCGGCCATCAACTCGTGATCCAACACGCGCCGTACGCCGTCATATCCGCCGGCCGCACCCGGGCGCCCATGTCCCAGAACCTGACCAACGGGAAAGGCGAGAGCGTTCAGATTCTCTTTAACGCCCGCATCGAGGATCGCGGCAGTCACATGGTCTACAATGGCAAGCGCGAGTTGATCGAGTATACCGCGGTCCAGAATATCTACCATGAACTGGCGCACGCCATGCACATGATGAACGGCACCTGGCGCTACTTCGCTTCCGAGAAGCAGGCCATCGAGGAAGAAAATGCCTTCCGTCGCGACGAAGCCGAAATGCACGGCCGACCGGCGACCATGCGCTTTCGCAAGAGCGGGATCATGATCAGCGACCTCCACGGTCCCGCCGCCCGCTGGAGTGCACCCCCACCCTTCGCTTCGAGTTCGGTCGAGTGGGTCAAGGCCACGGGCGTATCCAGGGTCGTCCGATTGAAAGAATGAGCGCCAGGGGCATCGGCCGGCGCTGGAAGCCATCGATGTTGAACGCGCCATTGGCAACACCCCGCCGATGCGCTTGCCTCCAATACCGCTCCGCTTCACCGCTTGACTTTGCATGCCATTGTGGATAGGGCCGAACCGGCGGCGATAGGACGCTTTCGCATTCGGGACGAATCGACGATGAGCGCTGCAGACAGTCACATCTCAACGGGTATTGCCGACCTGGATCAACGGCTGGGCGGGCTTTCCGTCGGCGACAACGTGATCTGGTACGACGCCGCCGGCAGTCTGGTGCCGCCCTTTGCCGCCCGTTTTATCGATACCTCCCTGGCGCAGGGCAAGGCCCTGATCTATGTCAGCTTCGACCGGTCCCCCCGCACACTGATCCAGGACCTGGGACCCTTGGCCGACGTTCCGCACCTGACGATCCTGGACTGTTTTACCGAGGGGAAGGGAGAGGGGTCGACGCTGTTCAGGCAATTCTACGCGGAGGGGGGGCAACCGCGACGCTGCCGGGTGGTCAACGTGGAGGCGCCGGACCAGCCCGAAAGCGTCATTCGGGCTGTTTACACGGTTCACCAGACGCTTGCGGACGACGTGCGGCTGGTGTTCGAAAGTTTGACCGGCATGCAGGAACTCTGGGGCGGCGAGGCCCAGGTGCTGCGTTTCTATTCCCGGGCCTGCCCGCGGCTCTACGAGCTCAACACGATTGCCTATTGGGTGATCGAACGCGAGGCCCATTCGGCCCGCCTGCGGGCCAATATCAACAAAATCGCCCAGGTGGTCATGGATCTGACGCTCAAACGCGGCAAATCGACGCTCACCATCGTCAAGGCCCAGGGGCGCCAACCGCGGCAGTTGAACCAACCGGTGCTGTTCTGGTGCGAGGACGACACGGTGCGCTTCGAGAACGATCAGCAGGCCCTGGGCAGGCTGAACCTGAGCGCGCGCCTCAAGTCGCTGCGCCAGGGCAGGGGCATGAGTCAGAAAGACTTGGCCCGGGGGATCGGCGTGACCCCCAGCACCATCTCCCAGATCGAGGGCAATCTCATCTATCCCTCGCTGCCGGCGCTGGTCAAAATGGCCGAAATTCTGGCGGTGGACGTGAGCGCCCTCTTTCGGGGGCCGGTCGACGCACCCCGCCCCGCGGTTTTCAGCGGGAAGGGCCGGGTCGCCGCGGCCGACCGGCCGCACGACGCCGTCACTGTTCGGCGCTTGCTGCCCCCCGCATTCGACGTCGGCGCCACGGTCGACTTGATCGAGATCCAGGGTCCGGCCACCATTGAACACCATTTCTGGATCCACAAAGGGGAGGAGGTCGGCTACCTCCTGTCCGGCCGTCTGGAGGTCGTGATCCGTGGCCGAACCCACGGACTGGATGTCGGGGATCGGGTCTACCTCACGGCCGATACGCCGGCACGCTGGGAGAATCCCGCCCGCGAAACCGCCCGCCTTCTATGGCTCAAGCTCAAGCCCTGACGCCGCCATAGACGCCGGTGCAGCGCGCCCCTTGGGTGCTCCCCTTCGCACCGCATCCCGCCATCAGGGCTAGATCGCGTTCCGTTGTGACGCGATTGTCAAAAACCCGGATCGACGGAACTTCCCCGGAGCCCCCACGATAGGTGGCGGATTCAACATCAGACCAGCCCCTGATCGTACATGGCATTCACCACACGCGTGAAACCGGCGATGACGGCCCCGGTCACGTAATTGCCCGGCTGCCCGTATTCTTCCGCCGTATCCAGGCACTGCCGGTGAATATTTGTCATGACCGATTTGAGCCGCCGGTCGACCTCTTCGGCCGACCAGTTCAGCAGCATGCGGTTCTGCGACATTTCCAGCGCGGCCACCGCCACGCCCCCGGCGTTGGTGGCCGTGCAGGGCGCGTAGATCATGCCGCTGTCCAGGAAGATGTCGATCGCCTCGGGGGCGGCGGGCAGGTCGGCCCCCTCGCACACCAGCTGGATGCCCTGGTTCACCAGATTGGCGGCATCCTTGGCGTTGATCTCGTTTTCGGCCGCACAGGGAAAGGCGCAGTCGGCGGTGTGGTTCCACAGGGGGTTGTGCTCGAGGCTGTGATCGGTTTCCGCGTACTGGGCCTCGGAGTATTTGTCCACGTAGTCGCGGATGCGGCCGCGTTTGATGTTCTTCAGGCGTTTGATGAAGGCCAGTTTGCCGGCGTCGATACCTTCGGCGTCGTAGATGAATCCGGTGGAATCCGACATCGTCAGAACCTTGCCGCCCAGCGCGATGAGTTTTTCCACGGTGTGCTGGGCGACATTGCCCGAACCGGACACCAGGCAGCGCCGGCCCTCCAGGGTGCGGTTGCGAATGGCCAGCGCCTCGGCGGCAAAATAGACCACGCCGTAACCCGTGGACTGCAGCCGGACCTGGCTGCCGCCCCAGTCCAGGCCCCGGCCGGTGATGACGGCGGAATGCTCCCCGCGCTGTTTGCGGTAGGCGCCGAAGAGATAGCCGATCTCGCGCAGGCCCACCCCGAGCCCACCGCCGGGCACGTCGATATCGGGGCCGATGTGGTGGGCCAGTTCGGCCATGAAGCTCTGGCAGAAGCGCATGACCTCGTTGTCCGACTTGCCCTTGGGTTCGAAATCGCTGCCCCCGCGGGCCCCGCCGATGGGCAGCATGGTCAGGGCGTTCTTGAAAACCTGCTCCAGGGCCAGGGCCTTGAAGGTCGCGAGGCTCACCGATGGATGGAAGCGCAGCCCCCCCTTGAACGGCCCGAGAACGCTGCTCATCTCCACGCGGTAGCCGCGGTTGACCTGAACCTGGCCGGCGTCGTCCATCCACGGCACCCGGAAGACCACGCTGCGCTCGGGCTCGACCAGGCGTTTGAGGATGGCCTGCTGATCGAAGTCGGGCCGGCGGTCCAGCACCGGCCGCACCCAGGCGACCAGCTTGTCGACGGCCTGATGGAATTCTTTTTCCTGCGGATCGCTATGCTTTAGCCATTTGAGGACGTCCGTCATGATTTACCTCCCGCGGATTGGGATTCGATTTGCTCAGGCGTCGATGATCTCCAGGGCCTCCTGGCGGTAGGCATCCATAATAAAGGGGATGCCGGTGATCCGGGCGCACTCCTCGGTCAGGGAGGCCAGGTCGCGGCGGCTGACGTGTTCCACGCCCCAACTGCGCGCGCCGGCCATGAGCTGCTGAAGCCCCACCCTGATCTTGTCGGCGACGTTGTAGATCCCGATGGCTCCCAGGGGCAGCGCGTCCACCTCGTCACCGTATTTCTCCTTGAGGGTCTCGTAGTTCATGAAAATTTCCTCTTTGGTGAACCCGTGCTTGGAGACCGTCGAAGGCAGGCCCCCGTCCTCGCCGCGCATCCATTTGGCGGCGTTTTTGCCCACCATCCCCGGAATCATCAGCGCGCGCCCCATGCAGACGGCCTTGCAGTAGGGCGCTCCCAGGGCCAGGGCCTTGAAGACGTGATCCTCCCCGGAAAAGCCGCCGGCAAAGGCGATGTCCGGCACGGGGCGCCCTTTCTCCTCCAGACGGGCGCAAAGCTCGTAGGCCATGGCATGCAGGTGCAGGGCCGGGACGCCCCACTCGGTCATCATGCGCCAGGGGCTCATGCCGGTGCCGCCGGGGGCGCCGTCGATGGTCAGCAGATCGATGCCCGCGTCGCTGGACCAGCGGATGGCCATGGCCAGCTCGCGCATGGGATAGGCCCCGGTTTTGAGCGTCACCCGTTTGGCTCCCAGGGCGCGCAGCCGATCCACCTCGCGCATGAATCCCTCCTGGTCGATGAAACCCAGGCGCGAGTGGCGTTCGAACTGCTTGAGCGGGCCGGCCTTGAAGGCGGCCTGGTTGGCGGCGTCCTCCGGGTCGGGCGTGACGATGTAGCCGCGTCGCTTGAGTTCGAGGGCCCGCTTGAGCGAGTTGACCTTGATCTCGCCGCCGATGCACTTGGCCCCCTGCCCCCATTTGAGCTCGATGGTTTCCACGTTCAGTTTATCGAGGACGTACTCGGCCACGCCGTTGCGCGTGTCTTCCACGTTCAGTTGCACCAGGATGTCGCCGTAATCCTCCCGGTAGCGACGATAGAGTTCCACCCGGCGGTCCATTTCCGGGGACTTGGCGACCTTGCCGTCCGGGCCGAATTCGAGCTCCGGATCGATCCCGCAGACGTTTTCGCCGCAGACCAGGCTGATACCGCTGATGGCCGCCCCGATGGCAAAATGATCCCAGTTGACACGGGCGATCTCCGTGCTGCCCAGCGCGCCCGTGAAAATGGGTACCTTCATCTTGACCTTGTGCGCCGTTCCGAAAACGGTTTCGGTGCTGACGGCCGGGAAGGTGGCCTGGTCCGGATCGGCCGCCACGCCTTTGGCGCCCAGGGCATAGCCCATAATGTTCAGATGGGAGTAGTCCACGGGGTAGTCCTTGTCGGCCCCGGCGGTGACGCTCCCGAAGGGCTGGGGATAGAGCAGTTCACGACCCCGAAAGGTGGCCTGGAAGAGATCGCAGTTGCCCTTGCAGCCATCCAGGCAGCGGCTGCAGAGTCCTGACTGGGGGGCGACATCGCGGGAACGGTTCTTGGTCAGCAGGGCATCGTTCGCATTGGCTTTCTGTAGGTTCATGAACGCCTCCTTGTGGGTTGAATGACCACCGGGATTTAGGGGCGGTGGTCACGGACGATTCACAACGACGGGCAAGATCGGCCGACGGCATGATGCCTTCGCGGGCGGCACGGTCGGGGACCGTGCCTCGGCGATCCCCCCTCCGATGTCCGATCGCTGGCTACCGTCGGGGTGGCTCGCTGTGAATTAGTATCACTTACATATGCGTGGCGGATGGTACCCAATCCCCGCCGGTCGCATGGGTTATGCGCCGTTCGACCAGCGATCGGCCGAACGGATCGTCAATAGCAATTTTGATTGAATCCATGCAATGCCTATCGGTGGACGGATCGGTTTGGGCCGCCCGGCACGTCCGAGGCAATCAGCCATCGATGGAGGAAGCAGATTAAGTTTAACTAAATTAGGTTGTCAAGCCTTGGATGCGTTCAAGGGGTGATTCAGGATGGAAGGATGAAGCGGTGAGGCTGTCAGGTTCGAGTGGGGAGAGGCGGTTTGTTTTTGAGGAAGAAAAGTGAGATTCGGCCACTTTCGATCCGGCATTACGAATCTCACTTATCAATTACCGTCGGGGCTGAATCGAATGGTGACTAGCGGCGGGCAAGGCGCCATTCGATTGCACTTTGCGGTTAATTCTTGTCGAGAATCAGACGGCAAACTTTGGATTCCGGCGCCACAAAAAACAACACCGCCATAATGGCAAAAGGCAGGGCGAAAAGAACGCCGAGGACGGGAACGATCACGCCCCCGATGACACCGAAAACGGCGGCCAGGGCGGCCATCACTATTCCCAAGGTGCGGCTGGATAGTTTTTTTGATTCACAATCATATTTGTTCATGGTTTCAATCTCCCGTGGTGTGTTGCCAAATCGTTAGTTTTAAATAATAATCACGAACGGCGGTCGATCAACCTTGTGGCTTTCAGAGTCTAGTGGTAGCCTGATCCCCCTAAACAAGGGAGTGTCCAAAGCGCCCGCCCGCTCTCGGTTCGAGGCCTCGGATAACATCACGCCATCATTCTGCGCCGGCTGCCCGGCGCAAGGTGGCCGGCCCGGCGGGACGCTGAATCGAAGCGAGCTGTTCCCCTGGTGTTTGATTTCGGCCAATTAAGGCGGATCCTGGTTTAAGGATCCGACCCCAAATAAGAAAATGGGCCCGATGAACCATTTCACCACCCATCGTCCGCTGCTCATGAGCACCCGCTGGATGGTTACCGCCGATCATCCCCTGGCGGTCCAGGCCGGCGCCGGTGTGTTGGATCGCGGCGGCAATGCCGTGGATGCGGCCGTGGCGGCCAATCTGGTGATGACCACGGTCCGGCCCCATATGTGCGGCCTGGGCGGCGACCTGTTCATGCTGATCTACAAGCGGTCCGGCCAAAAGCTGGAGGTGCTCAACGCCTCGGGCCGTGCGCCGGCAAGCGCAACCCGCGAGGCCTATCGCCAAAGGGGATACGAGGATGTACCGGAAACGGGCATTCTCGCCGTCACCGTACCGGGGGCGATCGCGGGATGGCAGGCCGCCCTGGAAAGGCATGGCACCCTGGGGCTGGACACCCTCCTGGCGCGGGCTTTGCCCTACGCGCGCGACGGGTTCCCGGTTTACGCGGAGCTGGTCCATGCCATCTGGGAACAGCGCGCGCACCTGCTGACCGACGCTGCCGCCAGGGAGACCTTCCTGCCGGGCGGCCGGGCCCCCCGGGCGGGCCAGCGCCTGGCGCAGCCGCGCCTGGCCGCATCCTACCGGGCGCTCATGGAAGACGGCCCGGACGCTTTCTACCGCGGAGGACTGGGGGAGGCCCTTGTGGCGTTTTCCGATGCCGGAGGGGGGTTCCTGGACGCCGCTGACCTGGCCGCCCACACCGTGGATTGGCAGCAACCGCTCACCACCGATTACCGCGGTTTCACGATCGCCACCGCGCCCCCCAACTCCCAGGGCATCGCCCTGCTGATGCAGGCCAATATCCTGGCGCGATGCAATCCGGCCGCCATGGCCGTGGATTCGGCCGAGCTGGTGCACCTGATGGTGGAGGCCAAAAAGCTGGCCTTTGCCGAGCGGGACGCCTTCGTCTGCGATCCGGATTTTCACCCGGTGCCGGTGGAAAACATGCTGAGGCCGGAGGCGGCGGCCGAACAGATCGCCCGGATCGACCCCGACCGGGCGGCGGCCATCGGCGCCCCCCGGGGCTTCACCCAGGGCGGGGAAGATACGGTCTACCTGACCGCGGTGGACGCCGAGGGCAATGCCGTGGTGCTGATCCAGTCGCTCTACGAGGCCTTCGGGGCCTGTGCGATGGTGCCCGCAACGGGCATGCTGCTCCACAACCGGGCCCGGGGCTTCACCCTGAAGGCTGACCATCCCAATGTGCTGGCCCCCGGCAAACGGCCCTATCACACCCTGCACCCGGCCATGATTTTAAGGGGTGGCCGACCCGTCATCCTGCTGGGCAGCCCGGGCGCCGACGGCCAGACCCAGACCAACATCCAACTGGCGATCGACCTGATCGACTTCGGGGCCGACGCCCAGCAGGCCAACGAGGCGCCGCGCTGGCGCTCGAACCCGGACGGCAGTCTCATGATCGAAAACCGATTCCCGGAGAAGACCATCGAGGGGCTCGTGACCCGGGGGCACGACGTGCGGGTGCTGGAGGCCTACGCCCCCATTATGGGTTCTTCCCAGGTGATCGCGATCGACCGCGGCAACGGTGTGCTTCAGGCCGGCGCCGACCCGCGGCGCCAGGCATACGCCATCGGGCGGTGAACCCGGCGTCCAGGGCCGGAAGGGCCCTTTTAATCCTGGGCCAGAGCTTTTACATCCGGCGGATACATCCGTTCGGGATCCATCTTGTAGGTGCTGGGCAGTCCCTCCAGGCGCCAGCCGCCAGCCCAGCGCTGACCGTAATGAATGCTGTGCTTGTTTTTGTTCTTACCCCCCTCGAAGCCGCCCATCATGTTGAAGACGCGCTCCTCGGGCCAGCCGGCCTTGATGGCTTCATTGCACCCCTTGCAGCTGCGATTGCCGCTGCGGCAGAAGATGATCAGCGTGTCGGTGGCCGGGTTGAAGCGGGCCAAAAGATCCTGGCCGAAGTTGGGATTGTCCACCTCCACGTAGCCTTTTTTGCCGACCTTGGTGGAAAGAAAGCGAATCGGAATGTTGTAGGCCCCTTCCGGATGGCCGACATACTGGTATTCGGCCCGTGTGCGGCAGTCCACCAGAAAAGTGTGCCCCGGATCCTTGCGCAGCATTTCGTAAGCCTCCACCGGGGTCACATCGCCACCCAGGTGCGGTTTGTTGATTTTGTAGGCGTATCCGCTGAATGTCGGGGAGACGAAAACCAGCAGAAGCACCGTGGTCACAAGCATGACACCGAGGGTTTTCTTCATTGCGAACCTCCTTTTTGGGGCCGGCCGGCGGCCGGCCGGGCGTTAGGGGTTGCTTCCGGTTCGGCGACGGCGGCCGGAAGATGCTCATCCGCGACGACCACCGCGCGATTGGCTGCGACCTCCCAGGCGGCCAGATCCGCGGGGGCCAGAAACAGCCGGCGGTTTCCGTGGCAGTTGTTGCAGGCGGCGTTCTGGGGGGTGCGGCGGCCGATCGTGTGCGGGGCGTCAAGCTTCCAGGTGGGGCGGGCGTCGAAATGCTTCAGGGCCGACGGGGCGTAATGCGCGAAGGTGTCGGGCGCGATGGGGACGTGGCGCACGACGACAAAGGTGTAGGGGCGATCCGGACCCGGGTTCGGATTACGCCCGATTTTGAAGTCCAGGCGGGTTTCCTTGCACTTGTAATAGGCCAACCCGCGGTCGTCGGTGCCCACATGGCAGCCGAAGCAGTTTTTGACCGCGCGGGCATGGCAGACCTGGCAGGCCAGCTTCCGGTCGTGGGTGCGGTGGATGTCGCTGGTCATGCCCTCGGCGTCCAGGGGGTGACAGCCTTCGCAGCGCGGCCTCAGCGGGGACTGGAAACGGTTGGTGCCGTCCTCGGCGGCGGCGTGCATGCCCTCGGCGCCGTGGCAGTCGCGGCAGGCCATTTCGGCTGCTTCGAAATGCGTGTCGGCCGGCACCTTGGCATCCTGGCCGGTAAATTCGCCGAAGACGCGTCCGCCATGGCAGCTGGCGCAGGTGGTTTCCATGGGCGGGGTTCTCTGGAAGCGGTGCTGGGCCAGGAAGCCGCCGTGGACATAGTCCGGACGGCTGACATGGCACTGGCCGCAGCTGGCGTGGCACTGGCTGCAGTGTTTCTGGCGGGCGCCCTCGAGGGCTTGACGAACGTCGTCCGGGGCCGGCCCCATACGCGTCGCGATGGCCCGGCCCAATCCGGCGATGGTGTAGTGCCGGCTGGCGGCCGCGGTGGCGGTGATATCGGCGTGGCATTCGCCGCAGGCTTTTTGGGGATCGGGCCAGGTGGGGTCTTTCACCAGTCCCCGGTGGGCGCTCTGCCAGTCGTGTCTTGACGGGTCACCGCCGTGGCAGGCGGTGCATCCGATCTGGCCGTGTTCGCTTTCGAGAAAGGCCCGGGAGACATAGATTTTTTCGTACGGCTCCAACGGAGCCAGAGGGCCCCCTCAGCCTTCGCCCTCGATCTCGGCTGAAACGGTCGGCTTGCCGCGCACGCGCTCAACCTCCCAGCTCAGGCGGATGAGCTGCTTGACGTCGGTGTGGCATTGAACGCATCCGCTGGTCGGCGCGGCCGGGTCGGCGATCACCTGGAAAACACCCGGCCAGGCGGCGGCAACGAACGCCAGAAAGACCATTTTGCAGCACCCCATTTTCATCGGCCGTCCTCCGTGACAGACGAACAAGCAGTATCGGTGTTTTAGACGTCAATCGAAATGCAGGATGCAGCGATTCCGTTGCAGCGGGCGCGCAGATCGACTGGGCAGGCGCGATGGGCATCCGGCAGCGTCCGGCGGTATGTGCAGGAACGGATCTGCTCGTTTCGGCAGAGCCGATCCACGGTCATTCAGGGTGTGAAAGGGAGGATTCGCTAGTGAATATAGATGATCACCGAGTCGAGATATGTCTCGCACCTTATTCAGATGAACAAAACATGTCAACCAATGATTGGCCGTCACGCCGCCACCATCCGTTCGGCCGGATTGCAGGATGACGGCCGGATGATGGTGGTGCGCCCGAGGCGGCTGGAACGCCGGTGACCTGAACCGCTTACCCCTTGCCCCGCTCACGAGCACGTGGGCCCTGTTGCAGGGCCTGGTGCACGGTCTTGGCCAGCTCTTTGCGGGTGACAGGCTTCATGATCAGCGCGGTGATGCCCAGTTGCCGCGCGGTATGGGCCGTCACCGCCTCGCTGTAGCCGGTGCAGAGGATGATTGGCACGGCGGGGTTGTGCTTGCGGATTTCAGCCGCCAGCTGGACACCGGTCAGTTCCGGCATGGTCTGGTCGGTGATGATCAGGTCAAAGGCGTCCGGTTCGGCCATCAGCCGGTCGCGTGCTTCGACGCTGCTCCGTGAGGCCGCGACCCGGTAGCCCAGACCCTCCAGATGCTTCTGGACGACTTCCAGAAACACGGCCTCGTCATCGACGCAGAGGATCTTCTGGTTGCGGCCCCGGGGAAGGCGGGCTGAAGATTTGGCCCCCTCTGTGCCGCCGTTCCTTACCAGCGGCAGATAGACGGCGAAGCGGGTCATTCCCGGGGCGTTCTCTTCGACCTCGATCAGGCCGTTCATGTTTTTGACGATGCCGAAGGTTACGGCCAGCCCCAGGCCCGTGCCCTCCTGTTTTTCCTTGGTGGTGAAGTAGGGCTCGAAGATGCGTTCCAGCAGGGCGTCCGGGATGCCGGGACCGTTGTCGGCAATCGTTATTTTAACGTAGTCACCGGGGGGGATGCTCAGGGCCATGGCATATCGGGTTTCGGCGAGTCGCTGGTTTTC